>CAYZZX010000100.1:0-5576 GCA_964483085.1 uncultured Synergistaceae bacterium | reverse complement strand
ATCAGGTCGGAGAAGGTGGTGAGAGCGACGAGCTGACGGGGGGTGAAGAGATCTCCAAAGATGTCAAGTCCATAATTTGAAACATTCACACGGCATTTCCCAAATAAAGGCACTTCTGGCTTCCATTGGGGAGAAATTTTGTCAGTTATCATTTCATGTAAAGATATAGGCGGAAGATATACACGCCCCCGGTCACCTTCAGCAACGATAGCCATGAGGCGTTCTCCCATAGAGCCACTTTTCCCTTGCTTTCTAATATAGTCATAGGAAATGGGTACACCAGACATAATACAAAGGAACGCGCTCCTTTTCCCTGCAGAAGTTCCATTCTTCGCCCTTTCCAAATCCTTCGGCTTCCCAACCTTCACGGTAAACCGATAGCCTCCGCCCTCTACGACCGGTTCCACCCAGGCTTCTTTACCCTTCTTTGTGGAAAGCATGAAAGTGGATGCCAGGGGAACCTCCACATCGGCGAAGGCCGGGTTTGGGCTCTTCACCGTTCTGGCCCAGAGCCATGCGATGACGGTGAGATCCTTTCCCTCGTATTGCTTGAGGTCCGGCCGCTCCTCCACCATCTCTTGAGTTATTGTCACCTTAGGGTAGAGATGGCCGATCCGCTTCTCGGCCTCGTCCCGCATCCACTTTCCGTAATGGCGCACATCCTCGGCGAGGCCTTTCGCCCCTTTCCACTCCGTTATAAAAGGTTGTTCATCCTCCCGGGCTTCGGGGTTCATGGGGGGGCGTCCGGCAAAGAGAGGAGGGATCTCGATCATGGCCTTGTTGATGAGCACGGCCACGGGGTTGAGATCCGATGCCCAGCTCTCGAGCCCCAGACGCTGAGCTTCCAGGGGAAGAGCCCCTCCCCCCGCAAAGGGGTCGTGGAAGGCGGGGAGCTTCTCCGGGTTGAAAAGCTCTGCGGCCCGGGGATGATCCTGGTTCTCCGCGCAGGTCCTCCGCCAGGATTTTTGAATTTCTTCCCTCGCCCTGGCCAGGACCTCCTCGTTGGTGGTGTTCTCCCACAGGACGAGTTCTTCGAGAAGACCGAAGAGGCGCTGCCGTTCTTCCTCCTGTGCTTCCTTCGTGGGGAACAGTTCGGGGCGGGAAGAAGGGTCGTCCACCATCTGGGCGAAGATGACCGCCCTGGCCGCCGCAAGGGGGCGCCTGGCCCACCAGAGGTGCAGGGTGCTCGGATGGCCGTGGCGGATGGATTTTTCCCTGGCACTGGCCTCGTTGATCGCCTGGAGGGGCAGGGCCACTTCTATGAGTTTTTTCTTCTCTGCCATGATGTCGATCGTCTCCTCAGGAAGGTTCTTCCGACCGGGCCAGAAGTTCGGCGAAGTCGTAGTTGACGCTGCACGCGCTGAAATCGGGCTCCCGCCGGAAGGGGGACCGCACATACCGTACCCGGTGGGTCTCAGCCCCCGTAAACTCTACGAGGGCAAGGATAAAGTCTTCCGGCTTGTTGAGGGAGTAGAGAATTTCGTTCCGGGTGACGGTGATGGTCTGAGCGCCGGAGATCCGCCCCTTGACCTCAAGAAAGCGCAGCCTGCCCCGGACAGGATCCCGGCTTTCAATATCGTAGCCGAGACGGTCAAATTCCCTGTCGACGGGTTCAAACCCGAGGGCCCGTTCCGTCTCCATGACAATTGCCCGGGCTAGGGCAGCGGCGGCCTGCGTATCGGCAGTGTGCCCTTCTCCTTGAAAAGCATTGCCCGTCATGGCGGCAAGAAGGCCAGAGGGAACGACAAGAAGCCCCCCGAGGATCACCGGAGGAAGGGCGGAGATCCGGGTCTCCCGTTCGAGATCCGCCATGCGTTTTTCGAGCCGTCCACGGAGGTCGTCGGCACGCCTCCGCGCCTCGGCAGAGTTGAGCCGCGCCCCTGCCTTGCCTGCCTGTTCCTGCAGTTTGAGCTCCTCGGCCCTGTGATCCCAGTAGGCTATCTCTTTTGTGAGGCGGTCCTTCACCGCCCCGCGGGTTTTATCTATCCACGACAGGCGGGTTTCCTTTACTTCTTTTATGTGGTCGGGGACCACGGAAGCGATGGCGTGGCCGAGGGCTTTTTCTTCAAGTCCCCGGCCGATCCAGGCACATTCCGGCCGGGCAAGGATCTGTCCGGGGGAGGGGTCACCCTCCTTTAACGGACGGTAATCAAGATAGGGGGCATACTGAAGATGCTTCGTTCTTCCTTCTCCGTCCAGCTCCACGTAGAGCATCCTGCGGGAGATGGTACGGCGCTCTCCCGACTGCACTACTGCGCCGTCCTGAATGGAGTGTTCGAGAAAGAAGAGCACCCTGGGAACAGCCCCGGGGTCGTCATCCACAAGAACGGTTCCCCGCTTCAGCAGGTCGCGGTTGCGCTCGAGGGTGAGATCGAGAACGGCGTCAAGAAGGGAGTGCCCCGGGCAGATAAAGGCGGCGAGAGTCTGGCCCTGGGGAGCAATCTGGGATTTTTCGAAGGCGGCCCGTTCATACCTGGGGAGCACCGGGTCTCCCGCGCCAATCTGTCGGTCGCGATTGCGTACTGGGGCGGGAACGTGGGTTATCTCGTAGCGCCGGGGCTCTCTCTGGCGTATGGATCCACCGAGCCGCCGGAAGGCTTCGAGGAAGAAGGATTCGATGTAGTGGGGCTGAAGACGCCGCGCCTCGGCCCGTTCCATGTCCTCCCGAACCCGGGCAACCCTGCTTGCGTCCATGACGTCCCGGGCCACTGCATTCTCCTCGAGGAGGTTCTCCAGCTGCGATCGGTCCACTCCGTTTTCCACCGTGCGGACGAGTTTCTCCCGGATTTCCGGCCGGTCTCCGTAGCGGATGGCCTCGATGAGCAGTTCCCGAAGGGGCCTCCCCTCGAACTGAAGTACTCCAAGGACGTCGAATACCTTGCCGCCAAGGGCTTTTCGGGCCTCTTCCAGCTTTTCAAGGAGGGTGCGGTAGACCTCGCCCTCCCTCGTTTCTGAGGCGACGAGGTTCCAGAGATGGCAGACCTCCGTCTGGCCGATGCGGTGGATCCGCCCGAAGCGCTGTTCGAGACGGTTGGGGTTCCAGGGCAGATCATAGTTCACCATGAGATGGGCTCTCTGAAGGTTGATTCCTTCTCCAGCGGCATCGGTAGCCAGGAGGACCCGGACCTCCGGGTCGTGGAGAAAGCTCTCCTGGGATTTGCGCCGTTCTTCCCGGCCCATCCCTCCGTGAATGACTGAAATTGCCCCGGGGCGTCCGAAGAGGGTTTCTATCCGCCCCTGGAGGTAGGCCAGAGTGTCTTTGTATTCGGTGAAGATGACGAGCTTCTGTCTTGGAGACGGCACGGGCTTTCGCTCGTGCGGAGCTGCCACCCTGCTTCCCCCGGCTAAGGCCGCAGGGGTGAAGAGTTCTCCCAGGAGGGTGGCGAGCTCCCTCCACTTGGTATCCAGCCCTGAACGGCGGACTTCGGCGGCAAGGTTTTCGAGGCGTCCGAGGGTTTCGATCTCCTTCCTGAGTTCTGCAAGGGTCGCAGCGGCAGTCGCCTGGTCGAGGATTTCCTCCTCCGCGGCCTCGAGTTCGTTTTCCGGTGCCTCCTCGAGATCTTCCATATCTTCCCCGTCGAGGACCGGGCCGAAACAGGCTAAAACATCGGCGCCTCTATGAAGAAGCTCAAGCTCCCGAAGGCGTTTTTCGAGCCGTTCCTTTCGACGCCGGAGAGACTGGAAGATGGCTTCAGGGGACGAGGCAAGCCTGCGCTGCAGTATGGTGAGGGCAAAACCCACGGTGCCCGCCCTGCTGCCGTTTGCCAGGGCGTCGGCTCGGTTGAATTCCTCCCGGACGTATTCCGTGACCTCGCTGTACAATCTCGCCTCCTGGTCTGAGAGTCGATAGGGAACGGTGTAGGCGATCCGTTCAGGGAAGAGAGGGGTCCCGTCCATTTTGAGGAGGTTTTCCTTCACCATTCGGCGCATGAGATCGGAGATTTCCACCTGGTGCACTCCGTCCCGGAAGCGTCCTTCAAACCGGTCCCCGTCGAGGAGGGCCAGAAAAAGCTGAAAATCCGCCTCCTTTCCGTTGTGGGGCGTGGCGGTCATGAGGAGGAAGTGACGGGTCAGGCCGGAGAGAAGCTGTCCGAGGCGGTAGCGCTTCGTGTATTTGACCTCCCCGCCGAAGAAGGTGGCGGAAAGCTTATGGGCTTCGTCGCAGACTATGAGGTCGTACCTACAGTCAGACGCGCTGACCTTCGCCTGAACGTCTTCATTGCGGGATAGCTTGTCGAGCCGCGCGATGGCGAGATCGTTTTCGAGAAACCAGTTGCCCGTGCGGGCAGCCTGAAAATTGTCGTTGGTGAGAATTTCGAAGGGAAGATGAAAACGGCGGTACAGCTCGTCCTGCCATTGCTCCGCGAGGCTGCCGGGGCAGACGATGAGGCATCTTTTGAGGTCTCCCCTGGCTATAAGCTCTTTAATGAGAAGGCCTGCCATGATGGTCTTTCCCGATCCCGGATCGTCGGCAAGAAGAAAGCGGAGAGGCGTGCGGGGCAGCATGGCCTCGTAGACCGCGGTGATCTGATGGGGAAGAGGGTCGACAAGGGAGGTGTGGACGGCAAGGACGGGATCGAAGAGATGGGCGAGGCGAATCCGGCGAGCTTCGGAAACCAGTCGGAAAAGGGCACCGTCGCCGTCGAAGCTCCAGGGCCGGCCCATCTTTACCATTTCCAGCCTGGTTTCATCGTGGCGGTAGAGAATTTCCTCGGCGACGCCGCCCGAGGGGCTTCGATAGATCAGAGTGAGAGCCTCCGATCCGTGCCACTCGACCTTCACAACAGTTACGGACGCGTCGGGCAGAATGCCTCCCACCGAGGATTCAGGCTGCAGATCTTCCAGTCTCAACAACGTCACCTTCCTTGAAAAGCTTCTTTTGAAGAAAACTTGAAGGGAGCGGTAGGACATACTCAAGGCATTTCCCAGAGAAAAGCGGAACTTAGACTGCTTTTCAAAACCGGAGTTCAATAAATATGTTTCCTTGCTCTTAGAATAGCAAATAGGGAACATAAAAGGAACTCCCGGCTTGGCCTGAATTCGAGGATTCGGGCAGGTCAGGCATGGGACTGGGTCATTCCGCCGTTGTCGGCAAGGGGTCCGAGCTTCGGCTCGCCGGTGTAGATGTGTGTGCGTGCTGTGGAGCCCCCCTTGACCACGGAGTAGGAAACCGTCGATGCTTCCATGGTTTCATTTCCCATCAAAGAAATTCCGCATCAAAACAAAGGTTGCCTTATCTCGGATATTGACACGTACTAATATACGTATATAATCGAAATATCCGCTGGAAAAGGTGGTTATCCGATGCGATACAGCTCAAAAGAAATGATCACCCTTCTTACTGCTGACGGATGGGAACTTGTAGATGCTGAGGGAAGTCTCCATCACTTCAAACACCCGACAAAAAAAGGGAAAGTAACGGTTCCGCACCCCAGGAAAACACTTCACCCGAAAACTGCGGCGAACATTCTCAGGCAATCCGGTCTGAAGCAAACTCATCACCTTGAAGAGGAGGGATAAAAATGAAAGACACGTACATGTATCCTGCTATTTTTACGGCGGATGCCGATGGATAC
>CAYZZX010000099.1:0-5624 GCA_964483085.1 uncultured Synergistaceae bacterium | reverse complement strand
AGGTCTTTGGTGCGGGGCAAAGCCCCGTGGTCGGAGTCGCCTCTCCTGAGAAGGTTCGTCCGGGGGAGATATGCGCTCTGTGGAAAGAAAGCGACGCCCCGGATGTATCTGCGGGAGTCTTCTTTCTCGCCTCTCCAGACTTTTTCGCCTTTTCCCCCGATCGTTTCGGCGTAGCGGTGGAGGACCCGAGGAGCGCTTTCCCTCTCCTCCTCTCCCTCTTTGAAGAAAATGAAAAAAGATCCGGAATTCATCCCAGCGCCGTTGTCGATCCCGACGCCTCGATCTCCCCTCTGGCGTGGATCGGCCCTCTTTCCATCGTGGAGGAGGGGGCGGTCGTTGAAGAAGGGGTTCAGCTTCGCGGAAGGGTCTTTATCGGCAGGGGGTGTCTGGTAGGGGCCCATTCAGTGATTGAGCCCGGTGCCGTCCTCCTCGAATCGGTGCGGACTGGACGAAACTGCCTCATCCACGCAGGGGCGGTCCTCGGATGCGACGGTTTTGGTATTCTCCCCGGAGAAGAGGGGGCCCCTCCCAGAAAGATCCCCCAGCTCGGAGGCGTTCTCCTCGGTGACGGAGTGGAGATCGGCGCCTGCACGACCATAGACCGGGGGACCCTCGACGATACGGAAGTCGGCTCCTTTACGAAGGTGGACAACCACGTTCATATCGCCCACAACGTCAGGATCGGGCAAGGCTGCATCCTGGTCGCCATGACGGGGATTGCCGGAAGCGCGGTTCTGGAGGACAATGTCACTATGGCAGCCAGGAGCGGCGCGGCGGATCACGTACGCATCGGACGAAGTGCCACTGTTGCGGCCTACGGAGGCGCCACGAAGGATGTTCTCCCCGGAGGGGTGGTCTCGGGCTTTCCCGCTCGGGATCATGGAGCGAACTTCCGAATTCAGGCGGCACTGCGCCGTCTCCCTGATCTGATGGGGCGGGTGAAACGCCTCGAAAGAGAGATCCTTCCGGCAAAGGATGGCGGTCCCCGAGAGAAAGCTTTTTCCGAAGAAGGAACGGAGCAGTGATGCCCTTTCGCCGCCTTCTCCGGCCCGTGACCTTCTCGGGAAGGGGTCTCCACACGGGGGAGGATGCGACAGTGACCCTCTCTCCCCGAAAAGAGGAAGGGCCGGTTATCGAAAGGGACGGGGAATGCACCCCCCTTTACTCCTGCTCTTTCTCCGCCCTTGGCCGGGGAACGGACCTTCTTCTGCCCGACGGAGGGCGGATTAAGACCACGGAACATCTGTTTGCCGCTCTCTCGGGGCTGGGCATCTATGCAGTCCGCATAGGGTTGACCGGTCCCGAAATCCCAGCCCTTGACGGATGCAGCCGAGCCTTCGCCGAAGTGCTCCTGAAGGCTTCCGAACCCCTGGAGGACGGGAAGTATCCGGCACCCTTCGCCCTGGCCTATCCGGTGACAGTGGAGGATGAGGAGCGCGGTTCTCTTCTCGCCGCCTTCCCCTCCCGGGATCTCCAGATCACCTGCATTCTGCAGTATCCGGAGAAACCCATAGGCACGCAGATGGCGGAGTTCTCTCCCGGCAGAGATGATTTTCTCCGGGATATAGCCCCGGCAAGAACCTTCGCCCTGAAGTCCGAGCTTGAATCTCTCCGCGAACGGGGGCTCGCCCGGGGTGGAAGCCTCGACAACGCCCTCCTTGTGGACAGCGAGAGCGTTCAGGCCTCCGGAGGGCTGCGTTTCCCCGACGAGTTCGTTCGCCATAAAATCCTCGACCTCCTCGGCGACCTCTACCTGACCGGCCGTCCTCTTCGGGCGCGGATCGTCGCTCTCCGGTCGGGACACGGGCTGCACTGCCGGTTCGTTGAACGGCTGAAATTCCTTATAAGAAAAGATAATCTTCCCTATACAAAGGAGACTCGCCATGCTTGATATTCAACAAATCATGAAGATATTGCCCCACCGGTACCCCTTCCTCCTCGTGGACAGGGTGCTCGAGCTCAGCGAAACCCATGCCGTGGGAATAAAGAACGTGACCTTCAACGAGCCCTTCTTTCAGGGGCACTTTCCCGCAGAACCGGTCATGCCGGGGGTCCTCGTTCTCGAGGCTATGGGACAGGTGGCGGCCATGATGCTCTCCGCCAAGCCGGGAAGCGAGAATCTCATCACCTTTCTCACAGGGGTTCAAAAGGCGAAATTCCGGCGCCCCGTGAAGCCGGGAGATCAGCTCGTCACCACCGCCGAGATGATCCGCCTTCGAGGGAAGATGGGGAAGGTCCGCACCGTCGGAAGAGTGGACGGTGCCGTGGCCGCCGAGGCGGAATTCAGCTTCGTCGCCGCCGAGACCCTCGCGGATTCGCCGAAGGAAAGAAAGGACGAAGAATAGCATGCCCTTCGTTCACCCCACGGCTCTCGTCTCACCGGAGGCCGAACTGGAGGAGGACGTCTTCATCGGTCCCTACTGCATCGTCTCCAGCCGCGTCAAAATCGGCCGGGGAAGTCGCCTCCACGCCTTCGTGACCCTCCTCGATTTCGTCGAGATCGGCGCGGAGTGCTCCCTCCATCAGCACGCCGTCCTCGGAGGAGAGCCCCAGGACCACGCCTTCAAGGGGGAAGAGTCTTGGGTCAGGGTGGGCAGCAGCGTCATCATCCGTGAGAACGTGACAGTCCACCGGTCCACGGGAGAGGGTACCTGCACGGTAGTGGAAAACGGCTCCTTCCTCATGGAAGGGGTGCACGTGGGGCATAACGTCACCGTGGGAAAAAATGTCACCCTTGCAAACAAGGTCGGCCTTGCAGGGTTTTGCTCCGTGGGAGACGGTGCGGTCCTCGGAGGAATGGCGGGAGTTCATCAATTCGTCCGGGTGGGAAAGCTCTGCATGATCGGCGGCCTTTCAAAGATAGTGAAGGATATCCCCCCCTTCCTCCTCGCCGACGGCCATCCCGCCGATATCTACGGCCTCAATACGGTGGGCATGCGCCGGGCGGGTTTCGACGGTGCAAAACGGGTAGAGGTCCGTGCCGCCTATGACACCCTCTTTCGCGGTGCTCTCCCCTTCCGCCGGGAAGTGGAGGAGATGGCCCGTCTCCGGGGGGATGAAAACGGCCCCGTCCGGGATATCCTCGATTTCTGCTCCCGCTCCCGCCGTGGGGTCGCCCTCTGGACCCGCTCCGGAAGCGGAGATCGGGGGGAGAACGAAAATGGCCATTAGACTGCTGGCGCTGGACGTGGACGGCACCCTCACGGACGGCGGAGTCTACCTTGACGGCAGCGGAAACGAATACAAGCGGTTCAATGTCCGGGACGGCATGGGGATAGCCCTTCTGCGGAAGGCGGGGGTGGAGATCGCCCTCGTCAGCGGCCGTTTTTCCGCCGCCACGGAACGCAGGGCCGCGGAGCTTCAGATCACCCATATCTTCAACGGAGTAGGCGAGAAGCTCCCTGTTCTCCGTGCCCTCACGGAAGAGCTGGGGATTTCTCTCGAAGAGACAGCCTACATGGGAGATGACGTGAATGACCTTGAGTGTCTTCATGCCGCCGGTCTCGCCCTGGTCCCCTTCGACGCAGTGGAGGAGGCCAGAGGTGCGGCGGACATGATCACTCCGTCCAGAGCGGGCCACGGTGCCGTGCGGGACGCGGCGGAGTTCATTCTGGCGGAAAACCGGAGGGCAGCGCCATGAGCAGGCAAGCGAAAAAATTCGGCCTCCTCGACCGGTACATTCTGAAGGAGCTTTCCTCCTCCTTTCTCTTCGGCGTGACGGCCTTCACCATGGTCTTCGTCGCGGGAGATCTTCTCTTTCAGGCGGCGAACCTCATGATCGACAAGGGGATCTCCCTCGGCGTGGTCATGAGGCTTTTTCTGTACCGCCTGCCGGAGGTCGTCTCACTGACCCTCCCCATGGCGAGCCTTCTGTCGTCCCTGCTGACCTTCAGCCGCCTGTCCACCAACAGCGAACTGGTGGCACTCAAGGCGGCGGGCATTCCTTTTCACAGAATTCTCCGGCCGGTGTTTTTTGCCTCCATTCTCGTGGGTTTCGCCGCACTCATAAGCTCAGAGACCATCGTTCCCTTCTCCAACCGGGCGGCTGAAAATCTCATGAAATATGAGATATTAAAAGAAAAACCCTCAATGCTCAAGGAGAAGGTCTTTCTGCGGGAAGAGAGCGGCGGAGTTCTCAACAGAGTCATCTACGTCAACGAACTGAAGGCCCGGGATGGCAGCATGAAGGACGTGATCATCCAGGAGTTCGATAAGGGGCGGCTCAACCGCATCTCCCTGGCGGAGGACGGCCTCTGGAAGGATGGAGAATGGTGGCTTGAGAACGGCCAGGTCTTCGAGGTGACGGGGGACGGAAAGGTGAACCCCCTCTTCCGGTTCGAACGGCAGAAGCTCATGCTGAGCCTCACCCCCGGGCAGGTTGAGAAGGCCTCCCGCCAGCCCGCTGAGATGAGTTCCGCCGAACTGCTCACCCAGATAGCTCTCCTCCGGAAGGAGGGGGCGAACCTCACCCCTCTGGAGGTAATGTTTCACCTCCGGCTGGCCCTTCCCTGGGCGAGCGTCGTCCTCGCCATCCTCGGCGCCAGCCTCGGAGTCCGCTCGGGCCGGTCGGGTCCCGGCATCGGCTTCGGCCTCAGCGTCCTCATCGTCTTCGCCTACTATGTAACCATGTCCTTCTGCCGAGCCCTGGGAGAGGCGGGATACATTCTCCCTCTCATCTCGGCGTGGATTCCAAATATCACCTTCTTGCTCGTGGGCGGCTTCTTCGCCCGCCGGGCGAACGGATAGGGAGGGCAATTCGATGAAAAATACATCCTTTTCAGGAGTTCTGGCCCTCATCGCCGGAAAGGGGCTTCTTCCCGAGGCGGTGGCCCGGGGAGCATGTGCCGCGAAAATTCCCCTGGTCATCTACACTCCGGGTCCCTTCGGGAAAGGGGATGTACTCCCCTCCCTTGAGCAGATAGATCTTCTCTCCCTTCCCGGTGCGGACGGAAAGCTGAACCTCGGTGCCCTTCTGGCGGATATGAAACGAAGAGAGATCGCCGCCGTCACCCTCGCGGGGCTGGTTGAAAAAGAAACCATCTACGGTCCTCTCGGAGGCGCCGCCTTCGCCCATATTCTCGCCTCGGGAAGCAACGACGACCACGCCCTTCTCGGAAGAATCGTTGCGGCCTTCGAAGCAGCAGGCTTCCCCGTGATCTCCTGCGCCGCCCTCCTGTCCGACGTTCTCGCCCGGGAGGGCCATCTTGCGGGGCCGGCCATGTCGGACCGGGACCGGGAGGATATGCTCTGCGGCCGGGAGATCCTCTCCGTGACGCTCCCCCTCTCCTTCGGACAGGCAGTGGTCGTCTCGGCAAAAGCGGTGGTGGCGGTGGAGGCCATGGAGGGGACGGACAGGATGATTCACCGCTGCGGACCCCTTCTCGGCGGCGCGGCGGGCGTGGTGGTGAAGATGATGCGCCCCGATCAGGACGATCGGTTCGACATGCCCACCGTGGGGCCGGACACTCTGACCGCCATGGCGGACAACGGACTGACAGCCCTCGCCCTCGAAGCGGATCGGACCATCATTCTGGATAAGAAGAGATTTACTTCTCTTGCCGCCGAGCTCTCCATCTCCGTGGAGGGGCTGCTTCCCCGATGATCTTCTTCAGCTGCGGGGAGCT
>CAYZZX010000098.1:0-5654 GCA_964483085.1 uncultured Synergistaceae bacterium | reverse complement strand
TTTCCCGGGCAGGCTCACCCCTCCCCCCTTGAAGATCATCACCCACACTACTATAGGCTAGAGGGGGGCAGCCGCCCCCCCGCAGCCCCCCGGAAGTGGGGATAGCCTCACAACAGCTCTGCACATACTTCCAAGTGCGACCGATACCCCGAGCACACCCGAGGTTTTGCAGCGTCGCGGCGAGTAACCGTGTTCCAGGTGCGGAAGCACACCCGCCCCCGGGGATACTTATCCCCGGTCTCAGCATACGGGACCCAAAAGACGCAATCCCGACAGTATACGCCGCCCGTCACTTTTCCACCTCTTGATGAGAATCACATTCAACCCGCACAGTAGCGCCGTATTGCCCCAATACGCGAGCCAGCCGCTCCGCTTGTTCTTTTGACGTTGCATCAATCGACTTCTCAATATACCCGTATTGTTGAATCCAGTATACCCGATATGCCACCTCATTCACCCCCCAGGAGCTTCTGCACCGCCGCCGACATCGTGAGAGCGGAAGGAGCCGAGGAGGGATCGCACTTCCGGATCCTGCAGGCCTCCCCCCGGTCCCACCACACCCGCGCCCGGACCTGGGCCTCCCTATAGGTAGGGAAGATCCCCAGGAGATCCCCCTCAGGCCACCTCACTTCATAGTGCGCCATCAGGGCACCCCCTCATACCAGGAGCTGATAACCCCCTTCTGTACCAGCCCCTCCCACTTTTCAGCCCCCACCCAGACAACGCGATCGTCCCGATACGGGAATCTATCGAGATTGACCCGGGCATAACCCAGTTCCGAGACGATCCTACTATCCGGGGGCCGGCCCCCGAGCGACCGAGGACCGCCAGGGCCCCGGCCACCAGGGCCTCCGGGATCCCGGCGACGATATACGCACCGGTGCCGCACGCGTGAATATTTCATGTTCGAGATCGTCTCGAAGGCCCACGAGACAGGATCGCCCCGCCCCCGAGAACGATAACGAGCGTCAATATCTCTATCATGCTCACATTGTAGGGCCGGTTTACCTGCCGCATCTTCTGCCAGGACCGCGATCACCCGTGTAGCCTGGTCTTCAGGCACCCCCGCTTCCAGGCATTCCTGACAGGCGATATATTCCCTGCAGCGGTATTCTTTGACCTTTTGCATGTATCGGCTATGCATCCGGCCAAAACGAGCGTAAGCACACCGGTTAGGCACGGAAGGGGCATGTGACAATAGGTATTTCATGAGTTTCTCGGGCTCGTCTACCGCCCGGATGGTTTTGTAGATCCAACCCCCCGTACGCTCATAGAAGTCCCCATAATTTTCGACGAATCCATGACCCAACACATGCACATGCGGGCTAAATTCGACGTGGTCCCGCCAGTCAGAGAGATCCAGAATCTCCCGGTATCGATTTGTGTCGATAACCCGATCAGCCGAATCCGCACCCTTTTTAAGTCTAATATCATGTACAATCAGAATCCCAGCCGTGATCCCTGCAGACCGCACAACATCTATCGCTAATCGCTGGAATTTCCGCAGGAATAGACGTTGAAACCCGGGGCCGTCGGTCTCCTGTAACGTCTCCCGTACCAGACGGCCAATGACCGACCGGGGAGGACTGAAAGTAATATGCCGCGCCCGGACGGATTCTTTTGATAAGCCCGGCAACGGTTGTTGCGAGTTCCCATGTATGAGGGTAAGGTACCCCTCCAGGCTATCCCGCACCCGGCCCCCGGCCCGTTCCGCCCAGGTCTCCCAGCAGACCGGGCAGGATGCACGACCGCAGGAGTTAGGGATCAGGAGAGGTTTATGGTCCCCCGGATGCCGGTTACAGGCCGCGACCGTCTTAAGGACAGTCCCACACGAATCACGCGTGATCCCGGTCCCGGTCTCGTACATCCAAAGTTTGATGTTCTCCTCTGTGATCCCAGACCGGGTTTTCATGACTGGCACTACGGTAGCAGGAGACCCTAGGGGGGTGCCGGAGCTCTGATAGTGATGCGGCAAATTGTGAAAAACAGGGCTCTCTAGCTCATTCAGAGAACCTTTATCTAGTTGTTCCGAGTATATTGTCATGCACTTTGGTGCGGGGTTTTTTGAGAGGGGATTCAACTTGTGGGTGGAAGCCCCTCTCAAAGTCAGTTTTGCGAGTTTTCACCCGCAGCCGACTTTGTAGTTATTCGAATTTCGATGCAGTAACTTAGCATGGGAACTTCACAGATTTAATACTTATTCATCGTTCTGCAACCCCAGACGAAACCTTTTTGAGAACTACTCCTATGCCGAGCGAGGACCCCCACATCACACAAGGATACTCGCTTCGGCGGAGGGGGGGGTAAAGATATTGTATTTGTGGAGGATGGGCCCCCCCAAATGGTGCCCAAGGAAATGCCTAATCGGCCTACCAACACGCTACGTGATGTGAGCAATGCCTACTTAGACATCACCCCCGGGGTTTAGACGCATGATCGCCCAGATAGCCAGGCTCAAGAGCGAGATCATGCCAACCAGGATGAGGAGCCCGGAGAACTGCCCCCATATGTCGGCCCCGGTCGTGAGGTCGGTGTTTTCGGTAGTGTTCCACTGAGACCCGGCAGGGACATCAACCGCTGCGTCGATGTTCGAGCCGATCACCGGAGCTAGCGAAAACACAGCAACCAGGACAATTACGGAGATCGCGATACCGACCAGGGCATCCATTGTGGAGACGCCGTGGTCATTGAAGGAGAGAAAACGCGTTTTTTCTTCAGCGCGTGCCTTCAGGGAGGCACGCGATTTCAGGAGTTTGCTCACTAGCTAGTTTGATTTCCTCCGATACAAGGCTATTTGTCTATGGACCTATATAGTCGTTCCGTTCAAACAATAGTGAATATATAATGGCGAAGATAAAACAGAAATGCGATGAACAACCGAACGAACGCGGGAGATGAAGGGGAGTTTTCCGAGGAGGAATTTTGGGGTCGATGGCAGAAAACATATCAGCGAATGCTCCACGGATCCCTGGGCGACGTGATCGAGATTGCGCGCCAGGCAGGAGCTACATTCACCCCGGACAAAATGACCGAATTCCTAAAGGCCGTCGCATCTGTCTGCGATGTCGAAAAATGGGATTATACGAACCGACTTAAAATATCTATCTGCGAGGTGGCCGAGGAGACAGCGCCCGAACGATCCAGGCTGGCATACCTCAAGATCGATCACCTGGTCGATTACCCGCCGCATCTACAGGGCCGGTATATGACACAGAGCGAGCGAGGCGCGATCATCATGATGCATGAAGATCATCCTCAACTATCCTATCGCGATCTCTCATACATAACTGACAGGTCGATCAGCTCGATCCACGAGCTGATCAACACGGCCGAATCGACCGAACGAACAGATGAACCATCCGAATAGGGATCATATGGTGTGTACACAGGAGTTGATCGTTCAGAAAAGGATCGCCCCACCAGGCCAGACCGCCTCATGGTGCACCAGTCATCACCCCCGCCCCCCAGAGCCAGGATAGGGCGCTGAGATGTTTTGTTGTTGTTGTTGTCATCATTCATCCGAATAGGGATCATATGGTGTGTACAGGCCAAGTGTTGATCATCCAGAAAAGGATCGCCCCACCAGGCTAGAGGGGGGCATCCGCCCCCCCACGGCCCCCCGGGCAAGGGGATAGCCCGGCACCCTCACATCAGATCGGTACAGACTTTCAGATGGGACACGTACCCCTGACAGTCCCGCGCGCGTTGTGCGTCTCTCCTGGTAACCGGCGTCCACGTGCGGAAGCACACCCGCCCCCGGGGATACTTATCCCCGGTCTCAGCATACGGGACCCAAAAGACGCAATCCCGACAGTATACGCCGCCCGTCACTTTTCCACCTCTTGATGAGAATCACATTCAACCCGCACAGTAGCGCCGTATTGCCCCAATACGCGAGCCAGCCGCTCCGCTTGTTCTTTTGACGTTGCATCAATCGACTTCTCAATATACCCGTATTGTTGAATCCAGTATACCCGATATGCCACCTCATTCACCCCCCAGGAGCTTCTGCACCGCCGCCGACATCGTGAGAGCGGAAGGAGCCGAGGAGGGATCGCACTTCCGGATCCTGCAGGCCTCCCCCCGGTCCCACCACACCCGCGCCCGGACCTGGGCCTCCCTATAGGTAGGGAAGATCCCCAGGAGATCCCCCTCAGGCCACCTCACTTCATAGTGCGCCATCAGGGCACCCCCTCATACCAGGAGCTGATAACCCCCTTCTGTACCAGCCCCTCCCACTTTTCAGCCCCCACCCAGACAACGCGATCGTCCCGATACGGGAATCTATCGAGATTGACCCGGGCATAACCCAGTTCCGAGACGATCCTACTATCCGGGGGCCGGCCCCCGAGCGACCGAGGACCGCCAGGGCCCCGGCCACCAGGGCCTCCGGGATCCCGGCGACGATATACGCACCGGTGCCGCACGCGTGAATATTTCATGTTCGAGATCGTCTCGAAGGCCCACGAGACAGGATCGCCCCGCCCCCGAGAACGATAACGAGCGTCAATATCTCTATCATGCTCACATTGTAGGGCCGGTTTACCTGCCGCATCTTCTGCCAGGACCGCGATCACCCGTGTAGCCTGGTCTTCAGGCACCCCCGCTTCCAGGCATTCCTGACAGGCGATATATTCCCTGCAGCGGTATTCTTTGACCTTTTGCATGTATCGGCTATGCATCCGGCCAAAACGAGCGTAAGCACACCGGTTAGGCACGGAAGGGGCATGTGACAATAGGTATTTCATGAGTTTCTCGGGCTCGTCTACCGCCCGGATGGTTTTGTAGATCCAACCCCCCGTACGCTCATAGAAGTCCCCATAATTTTCGACGAATCCATGACCCAACACATGCACATGCGGGCTAAATTCGACGTGGTCCCGCCAGTCAGAGAGATCCAGAATCTCCCGGTATCGATTTGTGTCGATAACCCGATCAGCCGAATCCGCACCCTTTTTAAGTCTAATATCATGTACAATCAGAATCCCAGCCGTGATCCCTGCAGACCGCACAACATCTATCGCTAATCGCTGGAATTTCCGCAGGAATAGACGTTGAAACCCGGGGCCGTCGGTCTCCTGTAACGTCTCCCGTACCAGACGGCCAATGACCGACCGGGGAGGACTGAAAGTAATATGCCGCGCCCGGACGGATTCTTTTGATAAGCCCGGCAACGGTTGTTGCGAGTTCCCATGTATGAGGGTAAGGTACCCCTCCAGGCTATCCCGCACCCGGCCCCCGGCCCGTTCCGCCCAGGTCTCCCAGCAGACCGGGCAGGATGCACGACCGCAGGAGTTAGGGATCAGGAGAGGTTTATGGTCCCCCGGATGCCGGTTACAGGCCGCGACCGTCTTAAGGACAGTCCCACACGAATCACGCGTGATCCCGGTCCCGGTCTCGTACATCCAAAGTTTGATGTTCTCCTCTGTGATCCCAGACCGGGTTTTCATGACTGGCACTACGGTAGCAGGAGACCCTAGGGGGGTGCCGGAGCTCTGATAGTGATGCGGCAAATTGTGAAAAACAGGGCTCTCTAGCTCATTCAGAGAACCTTTATCTAGTTGTTCCGAGTATATTGTCATGCACTTTGGTGCGGGGTTTTTTGAGAGGGGATTCAACTTGCCGGTTTAGGCCCCTCTCAAGGTCAATTTCGT
>CAYZZX010000097.1:0-5659 GCA_964483085.1 uncultured Synergistaceae bacterium | reverse complement strand
TGGACACGCCCTTCTCCTTCACGCTCCACGTGAAGGAGGGTGCCGGAGCCTTCGTTTGCGGCGAAGAGACGGCCCTCATGGCCTCCATCGAGGGGGGGCGGGGGATGCCCCGGCCACGTCCTCCCTTTCCCGCGAACTCCGGACTGTGGGGGCACCCCACGAACATCAACAACGTTGAGACCTGGGCGAACGTTCCCCAGATCATCGCTAACGGGGGCGAGTGGTATGCCTCTATGGGGACGGAGAAATCCAAGGGGACGAAGGTCTTCGCCCTCACCGGAAAGGTGAAGCATACGGGCCTCGTGGAAGTTGCCATGGGGACCACCCTCCGGGAGATTATCTATGATATCGGCGGCGGAATTCTGAACGACCGGAAGTTCAAGGCCGTACAGATCGGCGGACCCAGCGGCGGCTGCCTCGCGGAGGAGCATCTTGACACCCCCGTGAGCTACGAGACTCTGACGGCCCTCGGCGCCATCATGGGATCGGGCGGCCTCGTGGTCATGGACGATACGACCTGCATCGTCGACGTGGCGAAGTTCTTCCTCGAGTTCACTCAGAAGGAGTCCTGCGGAAAATGCCCCTTCTGCCGCATCGGCACGAAACGGATGCTCGAGATTCTTCAAAAAATCTCTCTGGGTAAGGGGGAGATGAAGGACCTTGATACGCTGCTGGAACTCGCTGCAAAGGTGAAGGAGGGCTCCCTCTGCGGCCTCGGCCAGACTGCTCCGAACCCGATACTTACCACCCTGAAATACTTCCGGGAGGAATATGTGGCCCATATACAGGATAAAAAATGCCCCGCCGGAGTGTGCCCGAGCCTCATCCGCTATGTCATCGATCCTGCGGTGTGCATCGGATGCACCCGGTGCGCCAAGAACTGCCCAGTCTCCTGTATCGACGGCGAAGTGAAAAAGCCTCACTTCATAAACGACGACCAATGCATCCGGTGCGGTATGTGCAAACAAGTCTGCCCGGTTGATGCGATTTCAGTGCAATAACGCTTACCGGGAGGACTCTACCTACAATGATAAAAAACATAAAGGTAACTTTGAACGGAAAAACAGTCTACGGATATTCGGGGCAAAAGATCCTCGACCTCTGCACCGACTGCGGAGTGGAAGTACCAACCCTCTGTTACGACCCCCACCTCAGCCTCCACGGAGGCTGTTCCATCTGCCTTGTGGAAGTGGAGGGGGCACGGACTCTCCTTCGGGCGTGCGCCAACACCATCGCTCCGGATATGGTCATCAAGACCGATTCCGAGCGGGCCATCAGCGCCCGCAGAACGGGCCTTGAACTTCTACTCTCCGACCATGTGGGAGACTGCCGCCCTCCGTGCACTCTGACCTGCCCCGCCACGGGAAATGTGGAGGCCTATATCAATCTGGCCGCTCAGGGAAAATACGGCGAATCCCTCGATGTGCTTCATCATCACGTCACCCTTCCCGCCTGCATCGGCCGGGTCTGTCCCGCTCCCTGCGAGGAAAAGTGCCGTCGCAACTTCGTTGACGATACCGCCGTCTCCATCAGAGAGATCAAGCGCTTCGTGGGCGACTGGGGGATCAAGACTGGCTCCATGGGGTTCATCCCCGAGATCAAGCCAAACGGAAAGTCTGTGGCCATCGTGGGCGGAGGCCCGGCAGGGCTCTCCGCTGCATACTATCTCAGTCTCATGGGGTACCGGACGGTGATCTACGAAAGAGAACAGCTCCTCGGCGGGATGATGCGCTACGGCATTCCCGACTACCGCCTCCCCCAGGATATTTTGCAGACTGAGATCGACTGGCTTCTCGCCCATGGAACAGAAGTGAAGACGGGCATGGCCCTCGGCAAGGACATGACTCTTGATGACCTTCGCCGGGACTACGACGGCGTTCTCCTCGCCATGGGGTGCTGGAAATCTTTCCCCATGGGAATACCCGGAGAGGACCTTTCCGGAGTGCTCGGAGGCATCAATTTCCTGTACGATGTGAAGACGAAGCCCTCGGTTGAAATAGGGAAACGCGTCGCCGTCATCGGCGGAGGCAATACCGCCATGGACGCCTGCCGGTCGGCCCGCCGCCTCGGCGCAGAGGAGGTCACCCTTCTCTACCGCCGCTCCCGGGAGGAGATGCCCGCCGACGATCTCGAAATAGAGGAAGCCATGGAAGAAGGAATAACATTCCTTTTCCTTTCAGCTCCTCATACTGTGGAGGGAGACGGAAAAGCGGAAAGGCTTATTTGTGAGCGTATGACTCTGGGCGAACCGGACGCTTCAGGGCGCAGACGCCCCGTACCCACGGGAGAGACCTTTACCCTCGAGGTGGATACCGTCATCGCCGCAGTGGGGCAGGGCATCGACTTTACCGGTCTTTCAGAAGATCTCCACGACGGCTGGAAGATGAAGGTGGGGCCCGACTACGAAACGCCCCTTCCGGGAGTGCTCGTCTGCGGCGACCAGCAGACCGGGGCGAAGATCGCCATAGAGGCCATCGGGAACGGCCATTGGGCGGCGGACTCCATGGACCACTACCTGACTCATGGGCGTCCGAAGAAGCCCTTCTTCTACGACATCGTCCAGAAGGACCTCGGCCCCGAGGATTTTACAGATATAGAGAAGACCGAGAGGCAGTACGTGCAGCACGTCAGCGGCGAAACCCGGCTGGCAAAACCCTTCATCGAGTACAACACCGGACTGACGGAGGAGCAGACCCTCGAGGACGCCTCCCGCTGCATGGAGTGCGGCTGCCAGGACGTTTTTGAATGCCGCCTTCGAAAGTTCGCCACGACCCACGAGGTAAGGCCCGAGGACTTTGAAGGAGCCCATCTCGAGAAATACGAGGACGTAAATGAATACTACGTCCGGGACATGGACAAATGCGTCCTCTGCGCTAAGTGCGTCCGGGCCTGCGACGAAATTGCCGGATTCCACGCCATCGACATCGCGAAACGGGGCTTTGACTCGGTCCTCACCGCCGAGTTCTTCAACGACCTCGAGAAATCAGACTGCACCTTCTGCGGCCTGTGCACCCAGGTATGCCCCGTGGGCGCCCTTATAGAAAAGAAAGCTCCTCGATGGCCTCACCTTGAGGTGCCTGAAATTCAGAAGACCACCTGCCAGCTCTGTTCCGTGGGGTGCGAACTCGATCTCAATCTCGACCAGAACCGCACCCGTATCGTCCGGATCACAACGGACCTTGATGACCCCCTCTCCCCCGCCTTCGGCTACTGCTGCTCGAAGGGACGATACGATTACCGGGAGATAGAAGAGAGCGGAAATTTCGATCCGGCTCTGTACGGCGAAGCAGTCAGCGAAGCGGAGGGGTTGAAAGCCCTTCACAAGTTTCTGGAAAAGAGCAAAACGGCCTTTGTCCTCTCCTCCTCCCTCACAGGGCAGGAGACACGGGCTATCAAGGAGTTCCGGGACCTTTATGATCCCGAAGCCCCCCTTGCGGCCCAGGAGGGAGCTGAGTATCTTCCCTTCCTGGAGGAGGCTGCTCTGCGAAAGGGGATCATAAAATCCACCTACGGCACCTTCAACGAGGCCGATGCCTACCTGATGCTGTGGACCGACACGGACGATAAACAGCCCGTGCTGACATCCTGGCTCAGGAAAGCCGCACGCAAGCGTTCTTCTGCCATAGTCTACCTCGGGGACACTCCCGGCAGAATGACCCGGGGAGACAGCGTGATACTGATCCCCGCCGAGGGAACAAAGGAGCAGGCCCTGAACGCCCTTACTCTGGCGGTCAAGGCAGCTCAGGGGAAGAAGCCTCTCGCTCTCAAGACTCTTCTTCAGGGAACCGGACTGGATGCCGCTGAGGTCCTGCGGGGGGCTGCCCTCCTTGCAGGTGCAAAAAAACCCATGACCCTCATCAGCCCGGATGCCCCCGTAAATGAGGCTTTCGACGCCGTCGAAGCCCTTGCCGGAGGAAATTACCTCCTCCTCTACCGGGATTCCGGAACAGTCGATCTTCTTTCGATCTTTCCTTCCATCTCCTCCCTCGACGATCTTTACAACTCCGTGAAGGACGATAAAAAGAGGTCCCTTCTCTTCCTTGGCGTCACCCCTGAAGCGGCGGGCTTCTCGGAAGAGGATCTCGACGACAGGGAGTATGCCGTACTCTCCTCTGAACTCTCTCCCCTCTCGAAGGAGGCCTCTGTTCTCCTGCCCCTTCTTCCGTGGATCGAAAAAGAGGGAACCGTGATGAATCTCGAGGGGAGAAGCCTCCGGATACACCGGGGGCCCCTGAGGAAGAAGACCGGGGGGAATATTACGGAATTCCTCTCCGCCGCAGCATCCGCCAGAGGCGGCCGCATCCCGGCAAACCCGGTAGCCCAGGGGTAGAAGCTCTCGAATTTCAAAGGAGAGAGCCTCCCCGAACTCACTCCATATTCACAGTGTACAAGAACAGAAAAGGCCGGCCCGGAAACGGGGCCGGCCTTTTCTTGTCGGAATTCTTAGAGGGTCTTTCCCGGGCGGGCAGTGATGATACCGTTTTTTTTACCACACAGAATCTGCCGCTTCCACTCGGGCCGCTCGCCGGGAAAATCCTCCCGGTACTGCACTCCCCGGCTTTCCTCCCTGAGAAGAGCCGCTGCACCGACGGATTTTGCAGTGGCGAACAGCCCTTCCATCTCAAGGGCATGGAGCAGGTCTATCGATGTATTCACCTTCAGGGTACGCCCTCTCTCTTCCACTCCGGCAATCTCATCGAGGCACCGGGCTATCCCTTCCCCACTCCTGCAGAGGCCAAGTCCTCTTTCAACGGCCTCCCCCAGAACCCGCCGAACCTCTGCGGGAACTTCTCCACTCTCAGATGAGAAGTTTTGAAAGGAGGGATCGAAGGAAAGCATCTCCGAGCTACCTCTTCCGGAGAAGGGCTCTTCAGCGGCGGCCGAACCGGCGCGGAAGCCGAAGGTCACGATGTTCGTAAGGGCGTTTCCACCCATGCGGCTCGCACCGTCCACCCCTCCGGTGACCTCACCGCAGGCGTAGAGTCCGGGCAGGGCGGTCCGCCCCTCTCCGTCGATGGGTATTCCTCCCGAGAAGTAATGCTGCAGGGGGCTGACTTTCACGGGCTCCGCTCTTTTTTCCGGAGGCAGGTCGATCTTGAGGGACATCATAATATAGGGGTCGTGGAGGTCCTCCTCTCTGAGCTTTTCGAGGTGGAGGAAGGTCGCGCCTCCCTTCCGTTCGTGGAGGTCGAGAAGAATAGCCGTTGTATCCCGGGCGACGATGTTAGCCTCTCGTCCGCTTTTGATCCCCCATGACCGGATGGCATCGAGGACGTACTCATCTCCGTGTTCATTCGTGACGGGAATAAAGTCAAGAATATCGAGTCCTATCATCCAGAGGGGATACCCCTTCTGGTTCCATCCGAGAGGATAAAACTGGACGTATTCCATGTCCACCAGGTCAAGACCGGCGTCAAGAGCCAGAGAGTAGCCATCCCCGGTCATCCGTGCGGGGTTGCCCGTCCGGGGGTAGATCCGCCCGCCGCCCCCGGAGGCGAGTATGACCGACGAGGCTTTCTTCCGGTACCCCTTACCGGTCTTCCAGTCGATCCATTCCACCCCTGCCGCTCCTCCGTCCTCGAGAAGGAGGCGGGTGGCGACGGCGTTTTCGATGATCTTCACCCCCATCTCCCGGGCCAGTGCGGCTAATTCACGGGTG
>CAYZZX010000096.1:0-5741 GCA_964483085.1 uncultured Synergistaceae bacterium | reverse complement strand
CGAGTGCTCGCTTTGCCCATCGGTTCAGATTGTAATCCAGAACAACTTCCTAAGCGAACAGCACGACTCGCAGAGCAGGCGCTGGGCACGGCATCTCCTCTCAACCTGCTCAAATCTGTGGATTAAGGTCTTCTCCTCCATTTGACCTTCCTCCTTCTTATACAGTAGCATTGGCGAAAGAGCGTCTTGCCCTAAGGGAAAAATTACCTCGGGATCGACCGCTCCTGAAAGGAATGATTTTCATGTTCGAAGCATCCTACCCGATTCCCTATTCCGGCATCGGCCCTGACGGGCGAATGAAGCTGCCCGTTCTTCTCGACATCCTCCAGGACATGGCGGACCGCGACGCCGGGCGCATGGGCATGACCGTCTCCGATCTTCTTCCTCTGGGTGTCAGCTGGGTTCTGCGCCAGTACAGCCTCTCCATGATCCGATATCCCGAAAGCGGCCGGACTCTCACAGTGAAAACATGGCATGAGCCCCATCGGAATCTCTATTCAAACCGGGCATTTTCCGTAGAGGACGAAGAGGGACCAGTCGCAGAGGCCTGGACGAGCTGGATCCTCATTGACATCGAAAAGATGCGCCCCCTCCGGCTTGACCGGTACGCCACGGAGCGCTACATCAGCGAAATACGCCCCGTGCCGGGTGATCTGCTGAAAATCCCGTCCCTTGGAGCATGGACTTCCGAGGCGCTTTTCTCCGTCCGCCGCTGGGACCTGGACAGAAACGCTCACGTGAACAACGCCGTCTATTTCTCCTGGGCCGTGGAAGGGCTGCCCGATTCGCTGACCGACTCATCCACCCTCAGGCGGATAGAGGGAGAGTTCCTGCGTTCCACGGAGAGAAACGGGGATATAACAGCACGAAGCGCCCCCTTGAAAGAGGCGGAAGGGGCCTATTCCTCCTTGATCTGCGGCGCTGACGGAGAGGAAAAGGCCCGATTCCTTACCTTCTGGTTGAAAAATCAGTAACCTCTTCCTTGACGAAGGGTGTCTGCGGGCCGTAAGCTTAGCGAAAGGGTACGGAGCATTTTTTTCAACGCTCCGGTGCCGGAAAGTACGAAAGGGGAGATAATAATGACAGAAGGTCTTCAAAAAAGAGAGATCATTGCCGTGGCAGTGGAGCTTGAGCGGCGGGGTGCGGAGTTCTACAAAGATGCCTCCGCTCGTTTTACCGGGGAGGACCAGCTGCTTCTCCAGGGCCTCGCCGACATGGAGGAGACCCACGAGGAGTGGTTCCGCCATCTCCTGAAGGGTATGAAAGATGAGCCGTCGTCCACGGGTGCATCAGCGGGCGGCTCACCCTTCCGGGAGGCCTTTTTCAAGCGTATCTTCCCGGCAGACGCACTGGCGGAGGAGGGGGACGATTTCGGCCGCATCCTCGAAAAGGCCATGAAGGTGGAGAAAAACGCCATCGCCTTCTATACCGAAATGAAGGAAAAAGGAGACTTGCCCTCGGAAGAGGAGGGCCTCACCCGGCTGATCCGGGAGGAGCGGGACCATCTCGAAGCTCTTTCCACAGCCCTCGACCGCTGGCGGGAGCGAAAAAGCGGAGTCTGAGGTTTGTTGAAAAATCACTGTGAGAAAAGGCCTTCCGAAGCCGGAAGGCCTTTTCTCCTCCGCGGTTCCAAGCCTTTCAACTCAGACGGCAGGTCAGCGAGAATCGAAGGATTTTATCTTTTTATTATTTGGAGTGCACGACAGTGTTTGGACGGTATCGCTGCATGCCCAGTAATCGGCCCGTATTTACAGGAAGATCGGATACGGAATTGTCTTTTCTGCTGACGATGAAGAGTCGGCAAAAGAAAGGGGAAAAATATGTTTCCATCCTTCAGCTATGAAATGCCCACGAGGGTTGAATTCGGCAGGGGTGCCGCAAACCGTGCGGGGGAAGAGGTTCGGAAGATCGGTTGCTCCCGGGTGCTGATTCTCTCGGACAGAGGAGTGCAGGGGGCGGGGCTGCTCAAAAAAGTGACGGACAGCCTCGATGAAGCCTCCGTTCCCTGGGAGCTCTTTTTGGACGTGGAGCCAAACCCCAAGGATTACAACGTCTCCGCCGCAGTGGAGGCCGTCCGGTGGATGAAAGCCGACTGCCTTGTGGCCGTGGGAGGCGGCAGCCCCATCGACTGTGCAAAGGGTGTGGCCATCGTCGCCGCAGCGGGAGGGAGAATACGGGATTACGAGGGGCGGTTCCAGACCTCAAGCGTTCCCCTTCCGATCATCGCCGTTCCCACAACGGCGGGGACGGCCAGCGAGCTGACCTTCGGAAGCGTCATCACTGACACGGCGGAAAAATTTAAGTTCACAGTCAAGAGCCCCCTTCTGGCACCGAAGGTCGCCCTTGCTGACCCGGAGATGACGGCGACTATGCCCCGGTCCCTCACCGCCTTCACGGGGATGGACGCCCTCACCCACGCCATCGAGGCCTATACCTGCCGGGTGGCCACGCCTTTTTCTGATGCTCCCGCCCTCGTCGCCATGGAGCTTATCGGGAAATATCTGCGCAGGGCATGGCAAGACGGGTCCGATATGGAGGCCCGGGAGGGGATGCTTCTGGGAAGCCTTCTCGCGGGGGTCGCCTTCAGCCACTCCGACGTTGCCGCCGTCCACTGCCTTGCTGAAGCCCTCGGCGCTCTCTACGATGCACCCCACGGAGCCTGCAACTCCATTGCCCTTCCCGCGGTGATGGAGTACTCTCTCGACTTTTGCACCGAGCGGTATGCCCGGGTGGCCTCCTGCCTGGGGTTGAAGTATGAGAGCGACGAGGAGGGGGCCGCCGCTGCCGTGGCGGAGGTGCAGCAGATGGCTCGGGATCTTGAGCTTCCCGCCCTTTCCCTCTTCGGAGTGCGGGAGGAGGACTTCGAGGAACTGGGCCGCAAGGCAGAGGCGAATTCGTCGAACCCCAACAATCCCAGGATTCTGACGAAGGACGATTACGTTATATTACTCAAAAAGCTGACCTCCTGAGAACAAAAACGGGGAGCCTTAAGGCTCCCCGTTTTTGTTCCTGTGTTTTTTTTAAAGAGATTATCTCTTGGGCGGCTCCCACTTCTTCGCAAGATTCTGGGTGAGCCGGTCGATGACGATTGCCAGGAAGACCACGCTCATGCCGGCCTCGAACCCACGGCCCACGTCGATTCTGTTGATAGAGACGAGAACCTCCTGTCCCAGTCCACGGGCGCCGATCATGGAGGAGATGACCACCATGGCCAGGGCCATCATGGTCGTCTGGTTCACGCCGGCAAGGATGCTCGGCATGGCGAGGGGAAGGCGAACTTCCTTGATGAGCTGCCACCGGGTGGCGCCGTAGGCCAGGGCGGCTTCCTCCACAGGCTTGGGGACCTGGTTCAGCCCGAGGGCCGTCAGGCGGATGACCGGAGGAAGGGCGTAGATGAGGGTGGCGAAGACCGCCGGAACTTTTCCGAGGCCGAAGAGCATCATGGCCGGGATAAGGTAGACGAAGCTCGGCATGGTCTGCATTCCGTCGAGAAGGGGCCGCAGCACAAAGGCGACGGATTTTACCTCCGCCATGAGCACCCCCGTGGGAAGGCCTATGATCAGGGCGAGGAGCACGGAGGTTATGATCACCGAGAGGCTCTCGATGGCCATGGGCCACAGGCCGAACATGCCGATAAAGTAGGGCAGGGAGGCCAGGATGAGGGACGCCACGATCTTCTTCGATGAATACCATGAGAGGATGCCCACGGCGAGGATGTACCCCCACCACGGAACGATCACGAGAAAGTCGTTGATGGTGATGAGGACCGTGAGAATTCCTCCGGCGACAGAGTCGAAGAAGGGGGTGTAGGCCTCGATGAGGCCGTTGATGAAGTCGTTGACCGCCGGGGCTATATGGGCCTGGAGTGACTCAGGAAACATGGGCGGCCGCCTCCTTCCCCTGCTTTTCCTTTGCAAGGGCCTGTTCGGCCCGTTCGAGCTGTTCCCGTTCGTCCTGAACGAACCGGGCGACGTATTCGTCTGCCGGGTTGGCGATCACTTCATCGGGTGAGCCGATCTGGACGATCTCCCCGTGCTTCATGACGGCCATGCGGTCCCCCATCCGGAGGGCCTCCGACAGGTCGTGGGTGACGAAAAATACGGTCTTCTTCATCTCCTTCTGCAGACGGATCATCTCGTCCTGCAGCTCTCTGCGGATAAGGGGATCGAGGCCGCTGAAGGGCTCGTCCATCAGAAGGATGGGGGCGTCCATGACCAGCGCCCGGGCGATTCCCACCCGCTGGCGCATTCCTCCGCTGAGGGCGGCGGGGTGATATTTCTCCCACCCCTTGAGGCCGACCATCTCGAGGGCCTCGAGGGCCTTCGTTCTGTAGGCTTCTTTTTCCTCTCCCCTGAGTTTCAGGCCGAACCCGACATTGTCGAGGACGGTCCGGTGGGGGAGGAGGCCGTAATGCTGGAAGACCATGGCGATGTTCTCCCGGCGGAAGGCCACCAATTCACTTTTTGACATGGCCGTGACGTTCTTTCCGTTGACGATGATCTCCCCTGACGTGGGCTCCACGAGGCGGAGCAGGCAGCGGATGAGGGTTGATTTTCCGCTGCCCGAGAGGCCCATGATGATGAAAGTCTCTCCCTCTTTCACAGTGAAGGAAACTCCCTTCATGGCGACCACGGCATCATCACTCTTGTCGAGCTGTTCAACGAGTGAATCGTCTTCCGTATCAGAGGATGAGAAGCTGATGCCGCTCTTCCGGGAGAATATTTTCCAGAGGTCCTGAACAACGATGGAGCCGGAAGAAGCAGGTGTGTCCACTATATTTTCTCCCCCTTCAGGGCCGTCTCGACTTTTTCCACGACCCCTTCAGCGTCGGCGGGTATCCAGCTTTTCCACACGTCGGGGTTGTTTTTCAAGAACCAGATGGCCGTCTGGCGGGCGTCAAGATCCTTCTGAACCATCTCGGCGAGAAAGCGGTTCGTCTGCTGCAGCGTGGTGGAGTAATTGCTCAGAAAGGCAGCGAGGTCGGGGTTCTTCTTGACAAATTCTCCGTTGGCGACCACGAGCACCCTGGCTGCGGGAGCAGCGCAGGCGTGAACGTCTTCCTCTTCCCAGAGCTTCTGGTCGAAGGCGGGCTCTTCGAGGCGGGTCATGTCGAGAATTCCCATGATCCACGTGGGCTCCCAGTAGTAGGCGAGGATGGCTTTGCCCTGATCATAGGTCCGTTTCATGGCCGTTGCGAGGGCGGTGTCTGAGCCGGGGGAGAAGACTTCGAAGGTGTCATCAAGTCCGTAGGATTTTATCTTCGCGGAGTTGACGGAGGAAATCTTCCATCCAGCGGGCCCATTGTAGAAACGCCCTTTTTTGGGATTCTCCCGGTCTTTGAAAAGTTCCCAGTACTTGGGAAGGTCGAAAACGGACTTGAGATCGGGAGCCATGGGCTCAATTCCACGCTCGGGGTCACCCTTGATCACATAGGTGGGAACATACCACCCCTGGGGGGCGTCGGGGAAATTCGTTCCGAGGCTGACCATCTTGCCGCTGGCAGTGGCCTTCGTCCAGAACTCGAGGATGTTGTCCACCCATCCCTCCATGGAAAGGTCGGCGTCTCCCCGTTCGATGCCCATCATCCCGGGAAGGGACTCGGCAAAGAGAGAGTCGGTCTTTCTGCCGTACCCTTCTTCCATAATGTAGGCGGCGATCCGGTTGTGGACAAGAACGCTGTCCCAACTGAAGTCGACGAAGGTTACTGGTTTTTCCTTGGCCACCACAGCACCGGCGGACAG
>CAYZZX010000095.1:0-5823 GCA_964483085.1 uncultured Synergistaceae bacterium | reverse complement strand
CTCCTTATACCTGGTCCACGATTTCGCCGCAGGCCTTGCACAGACGGACCTTTTTTCCGCTGTCAAGAAATCCGCGGCCGACGCGGGTTGCGGCACCGCAGGAAGGACAGACGAGCATGACTTTGCTTGCATAGATCGGCCCCTCCTGTTTCACGATGCCGGACTGGGGGTTCTTCTGGGAGGGTTTGACGTGCTTGGTCGCTATACTGACCCCTTCAATCACCAGAAGGTCTCTGTCAGGGACGGAACGAAGGACCTTGCCTTCTTTCCCCTTATCTTTTCCGGAGATGACCCGGACCCTGTCGCCTTTTCTGATCCGCATTTTGCCCATAGTCCATTGCCTCCGTTATACGACTTCCGGTGCGAGGGAGAGGATGCGCATGTATTTTTTAGCGCGGAGCTCTCTTGCTACCGGCCCGAAGATTCGGGTTCCCTTGGGGTCGCCGTTGTTGTCAATGATGACCGCGGCATTGTCGTCAAAACGGACATAGGAGCCATCCGCCCTTCGGATTTCTTTCCGCGTCCGCACGATGACGGCTTTTACCACGGACCCCTTGGCTACGTTGCTGTTGGGAATCGCCTCTCTTACCGAAGCTACGATCACATCGCCGATCGAGCCCCATCTGCGTTTGCTGCCGCCGAGAACCTTGATGCAGAAAAGTTTCTTCGCTCCTGAGTTATCGGCTACATTGAGAACAGTAGTGAGCTGAATCATGGTCTATGCCTCCCCGCCGTTCTCCCCGACCAAGTCGAACACTGGTGCCCGACGTACGATCTCAAGAAGGGTCCATCTCTTTGTCTTGCTCAGGGGTCGTGTCTCTCCAATGGTCACGAGATCACCATTTCTGCACTCGTTGTTTTCATCGTGAGCCGTGTATTTCGAGGCCTTCACGATTCTCTTTCCATAGAGGGGATGGGTGTCATACCGCGTCACCCGGACGACTACGGTTTTATCCATCTTGCTGCTTGTGACCGTGCCTGTCCGAACCTTGCGGTGCGCTTTCCGCTCTTCCATTCAGGGTTACCTCCTTCCGGCAGACTGCTCGCCGGCCATCTGTTTCTCTCGGACAACCGTCAGCACCCTGGCGATCGTCTTCTTGACAATGCGAATTCTGCTGGAATTCTTCAGCTGCCCTATGGCATTCTGAAACCGCAGGTTAAATAGCTCTTCTTTGAACTGCCTGTGCTTCTCGTTCAATTCATCGATCGTGAGATCGTTCAATTCTCTGGCTTTCATTGTCATTCACCACCAAAACCGTCTCGGGCGACTATTCGCACCTTGACAGGCAGCTTGTGCGAGGCCGTCCGGAAGGCTTCTTCCATGACATCCTTCGACACTCCCGCGATCTCGAAAAGGATGCGTCCGCGCTTTACCGGGGCAACCCAGAACTCAGGAGATCCCTTGCCCTTACCCATTCGGGTTTCCTGGGGCTTCTTTGTGAAGGGCGTGTCCGGGAAGATGCGTATCCAGATTTTTCCGCCCTTCTTCATCTTTCTTGAAATCGCTACTCGGGTCGCCTCGATCTGACGCGCGGTAATCCATGCGCAGTCAAGGGTCTGGAGGCCATACTCACCGAAGGCGACTGTGGCCCCGGCCTTTGCCTTCCCCTTGAGGGGACGCCGGAAGGGCTTTCGATACTTCACTCTGCTCGGCATCAACATATCGGTCTACCCCCTTCTCCGGGACTGGCGGGCAGGCTGAGCGGGACGCTCGTTTGCCTTGTCGCGGTAGACCCAGACTTTGACGCCGATTACGCCGTACATGGTGAAGGCCTCGGCGAATCCGTAGTCAAGATCAGCCCGAATTGTGGACAGGGGAAGCTGGCCTTCGTTATACCATTCAGTTCTGGCAATCTCCGCTCCGCCGAGCCGGCCTGAGCAGGATATCTTGATCCCCTTCGCTCCGCCCTTCATGGCGCGGAATATGGACTGCTTCATGGCCCGCCGGAAGGAGACCCTCCGTTCGAGGGCTGCGGCAACTCCGACAGCCACAAGCTGAGCAACCACATCGGGGTTTTTTATCTCCTGGACGTTGATCATGATCTTGGCCCCGGTCATTGCCTGAAGCTCGTCCTTCATGATCTGAATCTCGGAGCCGCCTCTCCCGATGACTACACCAGGCCGGGAGGTCCAAAGTGTGAAACGAATGACATTTCCCACCCGCTCGATTTCGATGCGAGAAATTCCCGCATGCTCCCACTTCTTCGCGACGTACTTTCGAAGCTCAATGTCTTCATGAAGGTTTTTCGCATACGTCTTTCCACTTGCGTACCACTTGGATTCCCATTCGCTCGCGACTCCAAGTCGGAATCCGATTGGGTGAACTTTCTGTCCCACGAGTTCCCCCTCCTTAACGTTCTGCAACTATGACAGTCACATGACTTGTACGGTGGCGATAGGGATGGGCCCTGCCCATGGACACCGGACGAAAACGCTTCATCACCGGTCCCTGGTCCGCCGTAGCTTTAATTATCCGCAGTTTATCCGTATCGAGGCCGAAGTTATGCTCGGCGTTCGCGACGGCGCTCTGCAGCACCTTTCCCACTATCTTCGCAGATCTCTGCTGACTGTACCGAAGGGCGACAGCAGCTTCTCCGACTTTTTTTCCGCGGATCAGAGCAAGCACCCGCCGGACTTTGGTGGGGGAAATACGAACCTGCTTCGCAAAGGCTTTCGCTTCCATTTCCATTCCTCCTAACGAACCCTGGAAGAGCGTTCCTGGCCCGCATGTCCTCCGAACTTGCGGGTGGGAGCAAATTCGCCGAGTTTATGACCTACCATGTTCTCACTGATGTATATGGGGATGTGAATGCGGCCGTTATGAACCGCTATAGTGTGTCCGATCATGGGGGGAACGATGGTGGATCTCCGCGACCAGGTCTTCATAACCCTTTTGGCGGTTCCATCGTTCATGTTCTCCACTTTCCGGAGCAACTTCGTATCCACATAGGGCCCCTTCTTTCTGGAACGAGCCATCTCGAGTCCCTCCTTACTTCTGGAACCGCCGGCGGATGATCATCCGATCGGACGGTTTTTTCTTACGGGTACGGTACCCCTTCGCCGGAGTTCCCCAGGGCGAAACAGGGTGTTTATTGGACTTGGTCTTTCCCTCTCCGCCTCCCATGGGGTGATCCACCGGGTTCATGACGATTGCCCGCGTCTGGGGGCGTATTCCCATCCAGCGTGATTTCCCCGCCTTGCCGAAGGAAATATTCTCATAATCCTCGTTGCCGACCTGTCCGACGGTGGACATGCACTCGTTGAGGATGAGGCGGATCTCTCCGCTCGGCATTCTGAGGTACGCATACTTGCCTTCTTTTGCCATGAGCTGCGCTGAGGTTCCGGCGGAGCGGACGAGCTTCCCTCCGCGGCCGGGCTCGAGCTCCACGTTGTGAACCATGGTACCCACGGGAATATCCTTGAGCTTCAGGGCGTTTCCGGGTCGGATATCCGAATCGGGACCTGCTACTATGCTGTCTCCGACCTTGACGTCCTTCGGTGCGAGAATATACCGCTTGTCTCCGTCCAGATAATGGATGAGGGCGATGCGGGCGTTCCGGTTAGGATCGTACTCGATCGCGGCAACCTTGCCGGGAACGGAAAGCTTGTTGCGCTTGAAGTCGATGACCCTGTACTGTCGTGCGGCACCGCCGCCCCGGTGACGGCTGGTAATTCTGCCGCGGTTGTTCCTGCCGCCCGTCTTGTGGAGGGGCTTGAGGAGAGAACGTTCGGGATCTTTTTTCGTAAGATCTTCGTTATTTACGATGGTCATGCTTCTGCGGCCGGGAGTATAGGCCTTAAACTTTTTTATTGCCATTGAAATCGCCTGCTCCTTCCGCTAAATGCTCGCGCCTTCGAAGAATTCGATGCGCTCTCCCTGGGCAAGACTGACGATCGCTTTTTTCCACGACCGGGTCTTTCCGAGAAAGGCACCCATTCTCTTGGGCTTCGAACGGATTGAAATAGTGTGCACGCTGAGTACCTTCACCTTGAAGATCTCTTCGATGGCCTTTCGAATCTGAATCTTGTTGGCCGACGGATGAACTTCAAAGGTGTACTTGTTCAGCTCCATGAGACTGCTGCTCTTCTCGGTGATGACAGGACGAATGATAATGTCGTGAGCTACGAGGTTCATCCCGCATACACCTCCTCCAGTTTTGTTACAACCTCGGGGGTGAGAACGAGAGTTCCCGCGTTGAGGAGGTCGTAGACGTTGATGTTGCCCATATTGATCACCTTTGCGCCCGGAACGTTACGGGCGGATTTCTGAACGAATTCGTTCCCCTCGGGAAGAATGATGAGAGGCTTGCGGGCGTTGACCGCCGTGAGAAAAGTGAGCATAGCCTTTGTGGAGGGTGCGTTCATATCGAACCCAGACACCACAGTGAGGAGTTCATCCCTGACCTTGAGAGACAGGGCGCTCTTAATTGCAAGGCGGCGCACTTTTTTGTTCACTTTCTGGCTGTAGTCCCTGGGTTTCGGGGCGTGTGCTACACCGCCGCCGGTCCACAGTGGAGAACGGATGCTCCCGTGACGGGCTCGTCCGGTCTTTTTCTGTCTCCAGGGTTTTCTTCCACCTCCGCGTACTTCTCCGCGGGTTTTGGTGGATTGAGTGCCCCTCCGGCGATTCGCCATCTGGGCCACGACGACCTGGTGCATGGCGGGAACGTGAACGGGAGCACCAAAAACTGCGTCTCCGAGGTCCACTTCTCCGACCTGTTCTCCCTGGAATGATACGAGTTTCAGGGTAGGCATTGTAATTCCGGCCTCCTTCTTTACCGACTAGCTTTTCTTGTAAAGGGTCACCAGGCTGTTTCTCGCGCCCGGTACTGCACCCTTGACAAGAAGAAGGTTATTGTCGGTGTCCACTGCTACGACGGCGAGATTTTTTACCGTCACTTTCTCGCCGCCCATCCTGCCGGGCATTTTCTTGTTCTTGAAAACCCGGCCGGGATAGCTGCTTGCTCCGCTTGATCCGCCCCGGCGATGAACTAACGAAGCACCATGGCTCGCGTTAGAACCTCCGAAGTGGTATTTTTTCATAACGCCGGCGAACCCTTTACCCTTGCTGACGCCAGCGACATGTACGATTTCGCCCTCGGTGAAGAGGGAGACGAGTATCTCCTGCCCGACGGAATAGTCTTCCACCGAATCAAGGCGGAATTCGCGGAGGGTATGCCTCGGCTCGACTTCGCTCTTTTCAAAGAGCCCTTTTCTGGACTTGTTCAGCTTCCGCTTGTTCACCGAGCCGAAACCCAGCACGAGAGCGCTGTATCCATCCTTATCGGGGGTCTTCATATCAACAACCGGGCAGGGTCCCGCCTGTATTATGGTGACAGGTACTGCCTGTCCCTGCTCGTTATATATCTGGGTCATGCCAAGTTTCTTTCCCAGAATGCCCATACTCATTGCACTTCCACTCCTTTCAGCTCAGAGCTTCCCCTACAGTTTAATCTGGATGTCTACCCCAGAAGGAAGGTTCAGCTGCATAAGCGCGTCCATCGTCTTCTGTGTCGGGTTCATGATATCGATGAGGCGCTTATGAGTCCTGGTTTCAAACTGTTCCCGCGCGTCCTTGTCCTTATGAGGGGACTTCAGGACTGTAACCTTATTGATCTCCGTCGGAAGAGGGATCGGTCCCGATACCTTTGCGCCGCTTCTCCCCGCCGTCTCTGCGATCTGCGATGCCGAACTGTCAAGCACGCGATGATCGAAAGCCTTCAGCCGGATGCGAATTTTCTTTGCCACTGCCAATTCCCCCTCTGGGGTTATTCGAGTATTTCGGTGACGACTCCGGCGCCCACAGTGTGGCCGCCCTCACGC
>CAYZZX010000094.1:0-6062 GCA_964483085.1 uncultured Synergistaceae bacterium | reverse complement strand
TGGACGGATGCCGAAGAACGACCCGCCGGAGGGGACTGGGTCCGTTCGGGCCTTCCGCGGCTGCAGCTCATCAGCAGGTTGAACTGGTCGAAGGGGACGTGGTCCGGTGAGATCGAAGGACAGTGGCTCGCCGACCGGGTTCTCAACAGCACCGTCTACAAGGATGACGATATTTTCCTCCTGAACGCCTCGGTGCAGAAAAAAAGCCGGGATGACACCTTCCGCCTCGGATGCGCCAACATCCTGGACGAGGAATATGTCCTCGACAGCCAGGGGTACGTTACCCCCGAGCGGCGGTTCTTTATCTCCTGGGAGCACGTCTTTTAGGGAGAGACACAGGGGAGGAATGGGAACCTAAAAAAGGAAGACAGGCAATGAAGTGCACCCCCAAAGGTGGACATAAATCCGACGTTGGGGGTGTTTTTCTATGACAAAATATAGTGCCGAGGATCGAATGCGGGCAGTACGTGTATGGTTGAGGAAGGAATTCCGAAGAAAGAAGTAGCTCGTCGACTGAGTACGACGGATGCGATAATTCTCAGCTGGTGGTACGCCTATGAAGCAGGAGGTACAGAACAGCTTGTTTCTACCGTAAAGCACAAGCATTACACGGCATCCTTCAAGCTCGATGCTGTTAAATTTCTCCGACACGATGGGCTATCCTATGATCAGGCAAGTGCAGATCTGGGAATTTCAAGCTCCCAAACTCTCTTAAGATGGGGACGACAATACCTGGAATCTGATCCGGAGAGCCTTGAGGAGACCAGGAAGGGGAGGGTGCCAAAAGTGGCGAAGAAAATCCTGAAACAACAGGAACCTCTTATCCACGAGCAGGAGCTGGAAGATAGGATCAAGTATCTTGAGATGGAGAACGCATACTTAAAAAAATTGAATGCCTTAGTTGCCGAGCGGGAAAAGTCCGAAAAGAGGAGAAGGTGCGAGCAGTCTCGGAACGAAGGCAACCCTCAACCCTATCCGTTTGAGGAACTTCTGAAGCTCGCAGGGATCTCGAGAAGCACCTGCTGCTACATCCTGAAACACATGAACGCCCCTGAGAAGTATAGTGGGTTCCGGGAAGAGATCGTGGGCATATGCACTGACCATGCCGACTGGTACGGATACCGCCGGGTGATGCTGGAGCTCAGGAACAAGAATGTTTACGCCAACCATAAGCTCATGATGCGTTTGACGTAAAGCTCAACGGCTTTCATCCTTTTTTCTCTCGAGTACATGGACATCCTTCTGTCTCATTTCGAGTCCAAGATTTTGTCCGCATGCCCACTATACTTAACGCATAAAGTTTGGTTTAAATTTCTATTCTACTATTACGTATTTTTCAGAAAAAACTTCAACCTTGCCGATACAGCCAAAACTGACAGGCGAATTAATTAAATTATCAAGAACTAACTGTGAATCTTCTTTGGCAACACTTATGAGTAATCCTCCTGAGGTCTGGGGGTCAAACAAGATGTCATTAAAAAAGGCTGGGATTTGATCACTAATAAAAGCACGATCAACAAAAAAATCCCTGTTTTTATAAGCTCCGGCTGGAATCAAGCCCATATTGGAATACTCTTCCGCCGAATCTATAAACGGGATATCATTACTTCTGATTCGAAAAGTCACATTGCTTCCCTCTGCCATTTCTATCGCATGTCCCAAAAGTCCAAAACCAGTGATATCAGTAATACTGTGTACTCCGTTTATGTTCTGTGTTGCTTCTTTCCCAATACGATTAAGCGTAGTCATAGAAAGTATAGCTTCACTACTGGCTATTTCACTTGCTATACCTGCTTTTATCGCTGTATTTATAATTCCCACACCTAAAGGTTTTGTCAAAATTAAAACATCTCCAGGTTTAGCGCGGTTATTAGCCATTATTTTTAAAGGATGAACGAAACCTGCAACAGCGAGTCCATATTTAGGTTCATCATCTGATACACTATGCCCTCCTGCTAAAACAGCACCAGCTTCAATGACTTTATCCTGGCCGCCGCGTAAAATCTCCGATAAAATTAAAGGGTCCAAACAGTCGGGGAAACAAACTATGTTCAGCGCCAAAAAGGGCTCTCCCCCCATAGCATAAACATCGCTCAGTGCGTTAGTTGCAGCAATTTGCCCAAATGTATAGGGATCATCCACAACAGGAGTAAAAAAATCAACAGTCTGAATCAATGCGACATTCTCATTTATTTTATAAACTGCCGCATCATCAGATGTTTCAATCCCCACAAGCAGGTCAGGATGATGAGGCTTTTGTAAATGACACAAGACTTGTGCCAAAATCTCCGGAGAGATTTTAGCCGCTCATCCGGAAGTTTTCGACATTTGGGTCAGTTTAATTTCTGTGTTTCGTGCATGCTCATTTTTGTTTTGTTTCATAAATGGAAGAGCTCCTTTCCTAATTTTACGTTTAAATAATTTTATAATATAAGCAATAATTCCCATCTTATGTATAGCATTTTAAAATTTCACCAATACCTCATTAAGAGCACGTGGAATTTGTTTGATAATATCGAATATTTGGGTTGCCGGAGTCGGCGCAGCATAGAAACCAGCTATACGGTTAACTTTGGCGGCTTTAGCTGATGCTGTTTTTATTTCCATTCCTGAGGCGATCAAGGCAGAGACGATTCCAGTCAGAGTATCTCCTGTACCTCCAATTGCCTCAAGGGTTTCTTCAACTGGAGTGTCTATAACAGTTATAATACCGTTTCTATCGGCCACATAATCCTTTGCTCCCTTAACAAGAAGATACGATGACGCATTATTATGTTGGTATGCTCTTTTTATTAAATCCGGGATCAGGTTTTCTTCGTGCAAAATAAATCCTCTTGTGTAAAAGGGATGTGGCGCTTTTTCGTCAGCTAAATACGCAAGTTCACCAGCATCAGGGGTAAATAAATCGAAAAAAGGAGCGTCCCCTCCCATTTTGGCAACATACATAAATCCCGCATCCGCAATTAAAATTGGCCTGTTTTGCATTTTAGATATTGCTGCAGTCACTCTTTTAAATAAAACGACATCAGGCTGAAAATAATGAAATACCAATGACTTAAAAGACGAATCAGCAATATTCTCTTCTAAATATTTATAAAGAAGCTTACATCCTTCACCATTACCTATATCTCCAACTAAATAACAATAAGGGAGAGGTTTATTCATATATTTTAATGTTTCGATTGCAGCCGCTATCATTGCTGGTGTGCCACGGTTCACACTGACATGATTATCTCCAATAATAAGATGATCACCTTCCAGAAAAACCCTGCCAGCAACAAGCGGAAAATTAATTTCAGGAATCGTACCCACAATACCTAACATATTTCTACCACTCTGTCATATGCGATCTGAAGAGCATAGGCGCAAAGAGTGTGACCTATGTCTTTGGGTTGAGGCGCATCGTTTAAGTGTTTGTTTACCATCTGTCCTGCAAGGTAGGGAACGTCTGGACAACCTCCGCCAGAAACATTAACTATCAATTTCGTGCTTCTATCAACTGTTATTTTCATGTTTGCAGCTCTGACCATAAGGAAATTACCATAATTCTTTTCATAAAGTAGATTTACGGGTTCCAGCAAAACAGTATTGACAGGAACAACCTGAATTGGCTTGAGATTTACCTCCAAGAGGCTCCTTCTGATAGACAATTCTTCTATAAGAGGAAACTCAATCACTAAATCGCAGCCACTTCTTATGTTTGGAGGAGGTCCCATTACTTTAATTTTCCATCCAGTTGCCTTTAAAACCTTTTCAGCTCTAATGACATCTGTTGTATTTTCAAAAACCAGTATCCCATATCCTGAATTATCGGAATCGGTCTTTGTTTTTTTACCAAAAATTTCAAACATATCAGATTCCCTTTCGTAAAACGATCCTGTACGCATCCCTTTCCGGCTGAACTTCTGCTGTTTCCCAGCCTTGAGATTTGCCAGCACGGCAGACATTTTCCTTCGACGTTTCTGTGTCAACTAAAATTACCAATTCGCCATCGTTTATTTTTTTTATGGCATTTAAAGTTAGAATAACCGGTTGAGGACAAGAAAGCCCCCTGGCATCGATTATAGTGTTGTTACTCATAATTTTGTCCCTCCTATATGCTTTCTCTCATCGTAAATCCAATTAACAAACATGAAATCAATCCTATAGAAAACGCAATCATACCTGCTGGCGTCGCTCCCGCACCAGAGCTGGCCAGTCCAAAATTATGGGCAAAAGCAGCGCCAACAATCATACCTATAACAAATACAGCAGCATCTCCATCTCCTTCTCCAGACAAGAAAAGTTGACGGCCAGGGCAACCGCCTGCCAGGGTGAAAGCCAGTCCAGCAAGCAACATTCCGAGAAAATTCCAGAGCTGCATAGTGTGGGCAACCGGCTGATTTTCAAATCCGGGGTGGAACTGTTTTAGTATCAGGTTAACTATAAAAGCTGCTACCGTAAGGCTAACCAATCCCGAGAAGAGGTGTGTTTGCTTAAATAAAATGAGGTCACGTAGTGCTCCCATTGTACAAAAGCGGCTTCTTTGTGCCAGAAAACCAATAACAATTCCAACGACAAGGGAAATTGCCAATGATGGGTGCATAGAACCAGGACCTTTAACACTGTAAAAGAGAATACCGCTTTTGCCTTCTCCCTGAATCTCAGGATTCAAAATTAATAAAATCAGAAAAAACATCATGATTATTGGGAAAATCCATCCTACGGATGTGTATGTTTTATGTCTTGAACTTAGTGTATACCCAGATTTAAGAAACCTGGTGCCTATCCAAATACCTGACGTTAGACCGAGTACTCCCGCAATGGCATTGTAATCCCCGCCTGCCAACCGAAGTACCGCCCTCCAAGGACACCCAAGAAAGATAAGAGCTCCGATCATCGCGAAGGCACCGAGGATAAATCGAACGAGAGGTGCCGATCCTAGACAGGGTCTAAATTCCTTAAAAGCATATGCGGCGATAAAAGATCCAAGGACAAAGCCTATTATCTCAGGACGTAAATATTGTACAACCGGAGCACGATGCAAACCAAGGGCTCCTGTTATGTCGCGTACAAAACAGGCAACACAAATACCCATGTTTGCAGGGTTGCCCCAAAATTGCAGAAGAGATGCTAAAATGCCAATTACAATACCAACTCCGATTATGCCCTTTTTTGTTGCTAATACGTTTTTCATGTCGTGCAAAACCACCTATCCCTGATTAAAATGTAGTGTAGAATGGAATCCTTCCGCATTCTACTACACCTAAATTTAAATTTGAAATAGATAATGCTGATACTAACATCCTTGCATATAACACTAACAAATACGAAAACTTTTAAAAACTTTTTTGAAATTACACTTTGGAACATGAATGTATAATTGCACGATAGATAATGAAGAAGTATATTACATTGTATCCTTTTGAAATTTTAACCAGCACAAGACCAAGGAGAGAATTTAATTGATAAAAAAAGACATGACACCACTTGATATTGTTGAAAAATACCCAGAAACTGAACCTGTATTTCGTGAATATGATGCTATTTTAGGAGAATGTCTGCTTTGTAATTATTTATTTGATTCAATTGAAGAAATTATTGCAAAAAGCGAAATAAACATCGAGGAAATGATTAAACGCCTTAATAAAGGTATTGCCCCGCATCATTGAACAATTTTATTGAAAATTAAAGCTGAAGGAGAAAAAATGGAGTTTAAACGGATAGAGTGTTTTGTTGCTGTCGCTCAAAAAAAGAGTTTTTCCAATGCGGCTAACACATTATTTATGTCTCAACCGGCCGTTACCAGTAACATACAAAAGCTAGAAAGAGAGCTTGGAATTAAATTGATCGACAGAAAAACAAAAAATATAACTTTAACAGAAGGAGGAAATATCTTTTATCGTTATGCGGTTGAGATGATCAATCTTTGTGCTCAAGCCGAGTATGCTCTTTCTGAATATAATAATAATATTAAAGGTGTAATTGAAATATACGCTAGTACTATGCCAGAACAATATCTCCTCCCCTACATTGTAAAAGCTTTTAATGACCTTTATCCGCTGGTTCTTTTTTCCATTCGT
>CAYZZX010000093.1:0-6084 GCA_964483085.1 uncultured Synergistaceae bacterium | reverse complement strand
CTGCCGGGATGATCTTCGTCCCCAGCAGGGGAGGGATAAGCCACTCGAGGGAGGAGTATACCTCCACCGACGATCTCGCCCGTGGTGCGGAGGTTTTGGCCCGGACGATCCTCGAAGCCGACGGCATGGCCTGAAAACCCATGTTTCATGGAACATCCACCAAGAGAGGCTGCCGTTCATTATGAACGGCAGCCTCTCTTGGTACACAGCAGGCAATTACGCGCCGAATCGAATGATCAAGAGAAACTGTAGCAGGATGTGCGGAGTATTTTTCCATCCGGTTTCCGCGAATATTTGATTATTTCCGGAAAAGAGAAAGTGAAGACCCTTTTTCTAAAGAACTTCCTCCTGTACAATGGGCTCAGGAGAAGGCACGGGAAAAAAGGGGAGATAGAAACGTGGGGAACTTCAGAGTCATCATCGCGCTCGTGGGGATCATTTCTCTTGTGGCTGTGGGCTTTGTCCTCAATTTTGCCCAGGCCGTCTTCATTCCGCTCATTATGGCATGGCTCCTCTCATACATCTTCAGTCCCACCATCCGTTTTCTTGCCAGGCTGAAAATCCCTCATTTCATCAACGTCGCAGTAGTCCTCGCCCTCTTCTTCGGCATATGCTTTCTCAGCGTTCTCTTCGTCAACCAGAGGGTTGTCGCCTTCACCACGGCCTTTCCCCGGTATTACGCCAGGCTCGTGGAGATCGGCCAGACGGTCACGAAAAATCTTGACCTCCCCGCCGATTTCTGGACCTCCATCGACTGGGGAGTCACCGTGCGGGGGTATCTCATCAATCTCTCAGGCTCCGTCGTGACCATTCTCTCGAAACTCGTCATGGTTATCGTCTTTTTGATCTTCATCCTTCTCGGAGCCCCCTATTTCGAGTACAAGCTCCAGAAGGCCTTCACTTCATACAACGCCGCAAAAGTGAAGGAAATTCTCGATTCCGTTTCATCCCAGATCGGCCGGTACCTGAGCGCCCTGACCCTCATCAGCGCGGTGACGGGGGTGATTGTGTGGATGGCGCTCAAGACTCTCAACGTTGATTTTGCCGTCACCTGGGGGGTCCTCGCCTTCATTCTCAACTTCATCCCTACTGTGGGGTCCATCGTGGCCTCTATTCCGCCCGTTCTCGTGGCTGTCGTGCAGTTCTACCCCCGGTTCAGCCCGGCCATAGCCACCGCCCTTATCCTCCTCGCCATCCAGATGAGCATCGGCAACCTGATCACTCCCAAGGTGATGGGGGACCGGCTGAACCTCAGCCCTGTGGTGGTCCTCATCTCTCTTCTCTTCTGGGGGCTGATATGGGGCGTGGTGGGGGCGCTCATCTCCGTGATCATCGCCGCCATCATCAAGATCGTCTGTGAGAACATCCCCTCCCTGAACTTCATCAGCGTCATGATGGGGTCGGGCCGGGACTACAAACGGGAGTTCGAGGAGCAGACATAAAAACCGCTTATACTCCGACCGCTGAACCCGCTCTAGAAAGTGTGTAGAAGAGGATAACGTAATATGATAAGTGGTATAATAATAGTAAGGATGTATTTGCATCTCTTATTTTGATTTTCGGCATGTTTCTGCCGGAAAAATTTAAAGGAGGGCAAGATCATGAGAAGAGTCGTTGTGGCAATCGACGGAAGTGAAGCGAGCAAGGGAGTGGTGGACTACGCCATTCATTATGCAAGCGTCGAAAAAGATGCGGAGATGCTCTTTCTCCATGTCATCTCTATCCTTGACCAGAAGCCCATATTTTATGGAGAGGGAACGGCCTATATGCCCCCCTCCGACGCCGAGGTAAAGAAGGAATTCGAGGATTTCATCAATAAGCGCATCGAGCTCTCCGGACTGACTATTCCGAGAATGTCGGTGTTTATCCGCACCGGAAGGGACTACGATCAGATTGTGAGTTTTGCAGATAAAGAGAATGCAGACATCATTATGATCGGCCACCGCGGGTTGAGCGGAGTGGAGCGCTTCTTCCTCGGCAGCGTCGCCGCGAAGGTCGTCTCGAGAGCGCCCTGTAGCGTCTATGTCCATCGTCCGAAGGAGTTGAAAGGGGAGCACACAGGAGTATAGTGCATATTGCCTTCTCTCTCCCGCTTCCTCCTTCTGATTTTCAGAAGAGGGACGAAAGTCAAAAGATAGATAAGGGACAGCCCCTCTTTTTATGAATGGAAGGAGGGGCTGTACTGTGTCCGCCCAGAATCCGCTGTCCCGCATCTGCAGCTTTTGCCGGTTTAAAGCTGGAGAAGACCGGAATAGACGGATGGAATACAAGAGATGGTATAATAATGGGAAAAGAGTGAGCAGTCATCTTCTTTTGATTTCCGATAGATTTCTACTGATAGAAAAACAATAAAGGAGGGCGAAAGAATGAAAAAAATCGTCGTAGCAATCGACGGAAGCGAGGCAAGCAAGGGAGTGGTGGATTACGCCATTCACTATGCAAATCGGGAGGAAGACGCGGAAATGCTTTTTCTCCATGTCATCACCGTCGTCGATCAAAGACCGGTCTTTTATGCCCAGGGAGTAGCCTATATACCCCCTGCTGCTTCCGCAGTGAAAAAACAGTTCGAAGAATTTATTCGTAACCGCATGGTGCTCGTCGGGAAGACGATACCGAAGATGTCGGTCACTATAACTAACGGAAGACCCTACAATCAAATCGTCAGTTTTGCTGAAAAAGAGGATGCAGACATCATTTTCATCGGCGGCCGGGGGTTGAGCGGAGTAGAGCGTTTCTTCCTCGGCAGTGTGGCCGCGAGGGTTGTCACCAGAGCGCCCTGCAGTGTGTATGTCCATCGTCAAAAAGGGAAGCCCGGAGAGTTTTCTGCGGTATAGTCAGATGCCTCCCTTCTTTATTTTAAGGTGAGGAGGCAAAAACCGCGGCTCTCAGTCCGTGGTTTTTTCTCTTCAGGGGGAGGACAGAAAGAGGAAAAGACGGTACAATAAGAGACAGCATTGTCAGTGAGAAAAACTCTATGAACAGATTCACATCCGAAAACGGGAGTTGATGTCAAGATGGTGACGGAAAACGCCGTGACGGTTTCGGGGACGCTCCACCACAGCCACGCCGGGCCCAGCGCCGGCAAGCCGATGAAAAAGTATGTTCCTTTTTCGGTTCGCCAGGATACCCCGACTGTGGATGGCAGCGTCAGGAAGGATTTTCTTCTCGCCCGCATCTATGATCCCGAAATTCAGGAGAGATTGAAGAGCCTGCGAGAAGGGGTTACTGTACGGGTCCATGGGGATGTGCGCTCGTCCCTTGGAAGCGGCGAGATGTATATCAACGTAAAGGCTTTGGAAGCACTGGCCTGACGGTTTTTTATTCCGCCCTGGACGTCTGGCTTTTTTGAGCTCGCATAAAGATGCGTGCAGTTGTTTCTTTGTGATCTTTCCATTCACTTTTTCTTTTCGCCGGCTGTTTGCGAAATGAGAGAAAAGGTGGTATCTTCTGGTTATCCCGGGGTGCCGGACATTCATTTACAAGGAGCTGGACTTATTGAAATTAGAGAATTCCGTACGGGTTACCGGTTCAATTCACCTGCCAAAAGGGAACAGGACCGGCAAGAGTAAAAGAGGCATCTATCTTCACTTTTCCCTTCGCCATGCCTCCATCGGGTACGACGGCATCGAGAGGACAAGCTTTCTTCCTGTCCGGGTCTTCGAACCCGACCTTCAAGAATGGCTTCAGGGGAAGAGGGAGGACGCCCGCGTCTGTTTGGAGGGCAAGCTTCATTCCTCCACCGGAAGTGGAAAGATGTACATCCTCGCCGAGTCTCTGGAAGACCAGGCGGAGTAGACCTCAACAATTCGAAGATTTTATACGCCCTCTTTTACGGAGGGCGTTTTTTTCGTTGGATCTGCACCTTTTAGAAATAAGGCGAAGAGTTTCGCTGATACCTTGAAACAGAAAAGAGCTGGAAAAGATGATTCAGCGCCGATTCAATCATCAAAACTATTTTGAAAAGGAATCCCGAGGGTCATGAGGGAACTGCAGAAAAACTGGCCTTTTTTTGCCCCCCTCCCTCTCGTTCTCTTCGCGGCCCTCTATCCTCCCCTCAGGGCCTCTGCCGTGGGGCTCGCCCTCCTTGCCGGTGCGGCGGCGGGCAACTTTCTTCCCGTCGTCCGTCCTCCCTGGCTGGGCAAAGTCCGAAAGCTGACTCTCAACACAGCGGTGGTCCTCTTCGGCTTCGGCCTCAATATAGGGCAGGTGATTGCCGTGGGGGGGCAGGGGTTCTGGCAGACCGCCGTGAGTCTCGCCGTGGTACTGGGTACCGGGTTTACCCTTCTTCGTTTTTTCTCCCTTGAGCCCGGCACCCTGAAGCTCATCACCTTTGGAACGTCCATCTGCGGCGGCAGCGCCATCGCCGCGATCTCCTCAGTCATGAAGTCGGAGGACGAACAGATCGGCGTCTCCATGGGGGTGGTCTTTCTGCTGAACACGGTGGCCCTCTTTCTTTTTCCCGTGCTGGCCCGACTTCTGGCCCTTTCGCCGGAGCAGTACGGCGTCTGGTGCGCCCTGAGCATCCACGACACGAGCTCCGTCGTCGGGGCGGCATCAGTCCTCGGGGACGTCTCCCTCTCCACGGCCACCATCATGAAGCTCACCCGCACTCTGTGGATAACCCCCCTCGTCTTCGCCATCTCCCTGAGCCGGGGGGAGAAGGGCAAATTCTCCGTTCCGCCCTTCATCCTTCTCTTTCTGCTCGCCTCCCTGGTGTCGTCCTTTGTCCCCCTGCCCCGGCTGTGGAGTCTGCTGTCAGCGTCCGGTAAGGTGTTCATGGCGGGCGCCCTCTATATCGTGGGGTTCGGCCTGCATCGTTCCGTGGTGCGGAAGGCGGGAAAATCGGGGATTCTCTTCGGCCTGCTTCTCTGGGGCGTCTCCATAGTCACCGGATTTCTACTTGCCACCCGATAGGGCCGGCAGGGTGCAGCAAAAAGAGGCCCGGAAATTTTCCGGGCCTCTGGAAGAGTGAAAGGGTTTTTACATCAATTTTTTCAGAGCGGACAGAGCCGCTTCGTAATCCGGCTCGGCGGTCTGCTCCTTGACGATCTGAACGTACCGGATCACATTCTCCTTGTCCACGATGAAAATCGACCGGGCGAGGAGGCGGAGCTCCTTGATCAGCACTCCCCAGTTCGTTCCGAAGGAGGCGTCCCGGTGGTCCGAGAGGGCCTGGGCCTTGTCGATCCCTCCGGTGGCGCAGAAGCGCTTGATGGCGAAGGGGAGGTCCATGGAGATGTTCAGCACGGCTACATCCTGGGGCTGATTGGCCGCGTCCTCGTTGAACCAGTGAATCTGCAGATCACAGACCGGCGTATCGAGGGAGGGCGTGACGGAGATGACCTTGAACTTTCCGTCAAAATCCTTCAGGGTCACCGGCTTCAGTTCCTGGTTGACTACGGTAAAATCGGGTGCTTTATCCCCCGTCTTGAGTTCCGGTCCGACGAGCGTCAGGGGGTTTCCCTTCATGGTGATGATTCCCGTTCTTTCCATAACATACACCTCCGGTTAATACTCTTTTAGAGAATTTATTGCCTCCTATTATTCTATCATGGAAAGGAAAAAGGAACTAGCTCTCTTTTTTCCACCCGCCCGACCTTAAAAGGCCGATGAGAATCACCGGAAGGACGAGCAGGGGCAGGGAGAGGGCTCCGAGATAGCCGTACCCCTTCGCCACAAGGGGGATGAGTCCGAAAAGGGCGATCCCCCAGGTGATCAGAACGTAGACGAGGGATGCAACGATGTTCACCTTCCGGTCGGTTCCGGCGTTCGTGCTGTGGGTCCGGGCCCACCAGACCACAATCCGCCGGGCTCCTCCGAAGATGAGATTGACCCCCGTGGAGATGACTGCAAGAAAGATGAGGAAGGAGACCACAGCCGTTCCGAGAGAGCCCCCTCCGCCGTGCTGGGCGATGTAGAGGGCGGGGACCTTTTCCTGGAGGATGGCGGGGTAGTGGAGGAGGACTCCCGCTGTGGCGAGCCAGAGGACCCCGGCGTTCACCACGAACCCCCATCCGGCGGTGCGGGTCGTGATGTCCACGGAGATCTTGTCCAGCAGCTCGCAGGAGATGACGCTGATCCCCG
>CAYZZX010000092.1:0-6229 GCA_964483085.1 uncultured Synergistaceae bacterium | reverse complement strand
ACAACGAGACCAACCCTCAGTACCCCGCCTCCTACTCGCTGCCAAACATCCTCTCCGTGGCCGCCACGGATGACGACGACCAGCTCGCTTCCTTCTCTCACTACGGAGCTTCTTCCGTCCACCTCGCCGCACCTGGAACGGAGATCCTCAGCACCATGACGGGGTACTCCCCCGGCCCCGGTGATCTTTTCTTCGACGATATGGAAGGTGGAGCCGGAAACTGGGGCACCTCCGGAACGGTGAATCTCTGGGGCATTATTTCCACCACCCGGGGAGGAGTTGCGACAAAGGCATGGTCGGACAGCCCGGGCCAACATTATCCCCCCAACCAGCGCACCTGGCTCACCCTGAACCGCGACCTCAATTTATCGGCCTCGGGAACGGCACCGCTCTTCTTCGCCATGGATATCCGGCTCGATCTCGAGGACGAGTACGACTTTCTCCACCTCGAATTCTCCGCCAACGGCGGGGCTTCCTGGAACCGGATCCACTCCTTCACGGGAGGAGGAGATGACTGGTACTCCTTCTCTCACTCTCTTTCCCCCCGTTTCCGGACAAACCGCTTCCGTTTCCGCTTCGCCTTCGAGAGCGACAGCGGCAATTTCTTACCCTTCATCAATTTCGCAGGAGTTCAGATCGATAACGTAGGGGTAGGAAGGCCCGTATCCTCCTATAAAGCCCTGTCCGGCACCTCCATGGCGACCCCCTTCGTCACAGGTGCCGCGGCCCTGGTGCGTGCTCAGTATCCCGACGAGTCTGTCTCTGCTCTCCGCAGCAGGATTTTGAACTCCACAGATCGCCTTTCGTCCCTGAGCGACAAAGTCTCCTCGGGGGGGCGGCTCAACCTCCACCGGGCGCTTCAGCCGGAGTCCGAAAGCGGGGGCGACGGCGGCTGTGCTCTCGGCAGCTCCCCTCTCCTCTTGCTTCTTGCAGTGCCGCTTCTTTTCCTGAGGAAGAAGTAACGCCTTCAGAGATAAAAAATGATCCTTCCCTGAACTTCAGGGAAGGATCATTTTTTTTGAAATAACGGTGTTGAAAAACTACTGAGTGCAGGTGAAGATCACGGGCTTTTCCGTCCGGGGGAAGGCCACAACTTCCCAGGGGCTTGAGAGGGCCATGGTGACGATATTTCTGGGGCCCGGCTCAACTTCCCGGAGGGCTACGGCTATCCGGTCTTCACCTTCAGTAATCTTCTCAACAGATATGGAGTATCCTCCGCTTCGCTGAAGTCCCTGGAATATGGCGGCGAGGGTGTATTTCTCAAAGTCAACGGAAGGTGTAGGAGGAAGGGGCAGAACATTTCCGTTGATCTCCCCCCACAATTCCTCCCACTGCTCTTCAGACGAGACGCTAAGAAACTGGCGGTCATTTATTCCCCCGTACCGCCCTCCTCCGATTCTGAAAAATTCAAGGTCTGAGGCCTTCGCACTGCATGCATCGGCAGCAAGAACGAAAAAAGACAAAAGAAATGTTCCCAGCAAAACCCCGAACACTATAGAAGAAAGATTTTTCATTTCAATACCCCTCTCACAGGCAAAGCGTATCTTTTCTGAAAGTTTATCAAAGAGGAGTGCTTTTTTGATGAGTAAAAGAGCTTATTTTTCCCTTCGCTTTTCTGCCGCATCGAGGTGCCGGCACCGCCGCCATCGCTGAAAACCGGGGCATGTGCAGGCTCCGTGGAGTATGTCGACAGCGTACTCCTCCCTCCCCCGGGCGAGGAAGATAGTCTCCGTCACAGGGATCAGCTCTTCGGGGTCGAAGGGCTCCCGTTCCGGTTTTCCGCCGTTTTTCTTTCCGTCGAGGGCTTCATTGGAAAGGCGGTCAGCGGCGGTGTTTTCCTCCCTCGGAATCCATTCGAGGGTGCTCCCCGTCTTTTTCAACAGCTCTATGGCCCGTTCGGCGAGCTCCTTGAGGCGAGGTTCCTTGATCTTCCAGCGTCCTGTCGCCTGGTTCACCACGAGCTGGCTGTCCCCGGCGATGGCCGCTCCCGTTCCGCGCCGGTCGAGCTCCTCGAGCAGAAGGAGAAGGGCCATGTACTCCGCCTCGTTGTTGGTCTTTTTTCCGAGGGGGACGGCGCAGGTCCAGAGGGAAATCCCTCCCTCTTCAAGCAGAAGGGCTCCTGCTCCGGCTTCTCCGGGGTTTCCCCGGGAGGCTCCGTCAAAATATCCTTTGAGGGATGGAACGGGACTCTTCCAGTCAGCATCGAGATCAAGCCATTGATTGGATAGTGAGAGTTCTTCCTTTTTCTTCATTGAGGGCTCCTTCACTGAATATGATGTTCTCTTTTTTTCCTGAAATCCCGCTATTTTTTGCCCTCTTGCGGGCAGATGGGAAAGAAATAGTCTATAATGAAAATGATCGTTCATTCTCTACTTACTAAGGAGGTCGTTACATTGTGACGCTTTTGCCATTTCGCTCTTTCGGAGCATACCTGTTCTCCCGAAGGGAGCGAAACAATTGCCCGGCACCCTGCCGGGAGAGACTGAGAACCGGCATTTTTCTTTTTGCCCTGCTTTTTGTTCTGTCTCTTTCAACCACCGCTGTCGCGGAGGAATTCTCCTTCAGCAAGGGGCTCTTCGTCAAGGAGGTTAAGGGGTTCGGCATGTACACCGAAGAGGAGACCTCCCGATTCGAGAAAGGATCGAAGGTCACCGTCTATCTTGAAGTGGACGGCTTCCAGCTCGTAAAACAGGAGAATGACTACAAACTGAACTTGAGCCTCGATCTCCACGTGAAGGACGACAAGGGGAACACGGGAATCGAGCAGGAGGGAGTGGTCACTGCCGACCTCCTCGTGAAGAGCCTTATCCATGACTTCTTTTTCACGGTGAACATTGATCTTGCCGAGCTGCCCCCGGGGAAGTACACTCTCAGCTTCATCGCCATGGACCATACGAGCGAAAAAAAGACTTCTCAGGATATGGACATTGAGATATACACTTCAGACACCGCAAAGCCTTCCGGCGACGAGATCAAGGAAACGGTCTCACCGGATGTTCCGAAGAAATGAATTTTCAGGCCCCTCCGGTTTTTCCGGAGGGGTTTATTTTTTTCCCGTCCCTGCCGTAAGTTCCTCCCGAAGCTTTCGCCGCAGCACCTTTCCCGTGGCCGACAGAGGGAGCTCCTTCACGAAGAGCACCTTCCGGGGAACTTTGAAATGGGCCATCTTCTCCTTGCACCGGCTGATGACCGCGCCTGCGGACAGCTCCGCCCCTTCATCGAGGAGGACGAAGGCCGCGGGTACCTCTCCGCTCACGGCATGAGGAAGGCCCACAACTACAGCCTCTCGAACGCCCGGAAGCTCCCGGATCACCGACTCCACCTCCTGGGGGTAGACGTTGAACCCCCCCACGATGATCATGTCCGAGACCCTGTCGAGGATGGTGATGTACCCCTCCGGATCCAGGGTGACCATGTCTCCCGTGTTGAGCCAGCCGCCGGCAAACCGTTCGGCGGAAAGCTCGGGATCTTTGAAATATCCCCGAGCCACGGAGGGACCCCGAAGCCAGAGAACTCCCTCTTCTCCGGGGGGCAGAGCTTCTCCCCGGTCTGACCGGACCTCCGCTTCATACCCGGGAAGGGGCGGTCCCACTGTCCCCCTCTTCCGCAAGGCATCGCTCGGATTGCAGGATACCACGGGAGAGCATTCCGTCAGGCCGTACCCCTCGTAGGTGATGACCCCGAGCTGATCCCGGAAACGGGCCTCAAGGCCGGGGTCGAGCTTTCCTCCTCCCGTGAGAATGTACCGGAGCTGGGGGGGAAGGGTCTCCCCCTTTGATGCCGCCCCCAGCAGAAAGGGGAGCATGGTGGGGACGGCGATGAGAATCCCCGTCTCTGATGACCGCAGGCCTTCGAAGAGGGTTTTCAGCGGAAGAAAACCGGGAAGGAGGGCCAGAGGAAGCCCCCACAGAAGGGGCAGGACGCAGCAGACGGTGTAGCCGAAGGAGTGAAAGGAGGGCAGCACGTCCATGAGCACCCGTCCCTTTTCGAACCCCTCAATGGTCTCGAAGACTCCCTTCGTGTTGTCATAGAGATTTTCGTGGGTGAGGGGAACGGCCTTGGGAGCGCCGGTGGTGCCGGAAGTGGCGAAGATGACGGCAAGGGCCGGATCTCCGTCGGGGCGGTCCGGAAGGCCCTTCAGAAATATTGGTTCTCCCTCCGTGGAGACGGACGCTGCCGGAAATCCTCCGGCCCGTATCGCCTCTGCAAGGTCCGGCATGTCCTCCCCCAGGATGACGCCGAAGGGGTCAGCGTGGCGAAGGATGCGGAGAATCCACTCCGCTCCCCCCCGGGGGTTCAGGGGAACGAGGGTTCCTCCGAGGCGCCAGACAGCGAGGGAGAGCAATACCGTCTGGGGGCTGTTCGGCAGAAAGACGGCCAGGCGGCTTCCCGGTCCGAAGCCTCCCTTCCGGAGGCTGTCCGTCCAGGCATTCACCCGGTCCTCCACCCAGTTCCCGTCTCTCCACTCTCCTCTCCACCAGAGAACTCTCTGCTTCGGGTCCTCCTTCAGGCGAGCTTCAAAAAGTTTTTCCAAACGTAGAGTCATTCAACGAACCTCCCCGATCTTCGGTCGATAATTCCTAGAATAGCACGATCTTCCTCTCTTTTGCCATGGTAGGGAAATGATAGAATAGATCCACTCCCGGCCCCAATAGGGCGGGAATCAACTTTTGGAGGAAACCAATGAAAACTCTCTATCTCGACTGCTTCGCCGGAATCGCCGGCGATATGTTCCTCGGTGCCCTTCTCGACCTCGGCCTCGATAAAAACGCCTTTCTCCGCACCATGGAGGGGATCGTCCTCTTTCCGGAGGGGGCTCACTCCCACGATCACCATCACGATCACGGCCATGATCATTCCCATGCCGCCACGGGAGAAAAACTGAAGATCTCCATCCGGCAGGGAAGCAAGGGCGGAATAGCGGGGACGGACGTCACCGTGGAGAGCCGGGAGGGGCACACCCACCGGGGGCTGGCGGACGTCCTTGCAATTATCAATGCGAGCCCCCTCTCCCCATGGGTGAAGGAGAAGAGTACGGAGGCCTTCCGGCTTCTTGCGGAAGCGGAGGGAAAAGTGCACGGAGCCTCTCCCGAGGAGGTCCACTTTCACGAGGTGGGGGCAATCGACTCCATCGCCGACATCATCGGAGCCTTCGTGCTGGTGGAGATGGCCGGAATCGACCGCGTGGTCTGCTCTCCCCTCAACGTGGGGCACGGCACCATCCGGTGCGCCCACGGCCTGCTGCCCGTTCCCGCCCCCGCGACGGCGGAACTGCTCGAGGGCATGCCCGTCTACGCGGAGGGCGGCCCTCTCGAGCGGGTGACCCCCACGGGGGCCCTTCTCGTCCGCTGCCTCGCCGACTCCTTCGGTTCCCTTCCGGCGGGCCGGGTGATCGCCTCGGGAAAGGGGCTGGGCGACCGGGACAGCGATATTCCCAACCTGCTTCGGGTTCTTCTTCTTGAAACCCCCGAAGGGGAGGAAGGGGATCTCTTTCAGCGGGACCGGGGGACCGTCCTCGAGACGAACATCGACGATATGAACCCTCAGTATTACGGGCCGGTGATGCAGATGCTCTTTGCCGAGGGGGCTCTGGACGTGTGGGTCACCCCGATCCTGATGAAGAAGGGGCGCCCTGCCGTGACCCTTCACTGCCTCTGCCTTCCTGAACGGGAGGAGGTCCTCGCCGCCCTGCTGCTGCGGGAGACCACGACCCTCGGCCTCCGCAAGTATTCCGTGGACCGGCTGAAGACCGACCACGAGATAGTAGAGCGGGAGACGACCTGGGGGATGGTCCGCTTCAAGGTGGCCCGATTGGGGAAAGAGGTGCTGCGGGCGAACCCGGAGTTCGAGGACGTGCTGCGCCTCTCCCGGGAGAACGACCTCCCCCTGCCGGAGATGCGGGAACGGCTTATGGGAGAGTTTCTGCTGTAGGCTGAACTGAAAATTACTACTTTTTGGCTTTCGGAGCCCTTTTCTTTTCTTGAGGAGGGCTTTTTTTCTTTTCAGGGGGTGAGGCAGGTGCCCGGAAGGCCAGAGGGGCTTTTCCCTTTCCTTTTACTCTTGCGGCGAACTGCCCGTAGATAGAGGAAAAGTCCGGCAGAGTCTTCTCCGTCAGACGGTCGAAGGGGATGACCGCGTAGCGGCCGTGGGGCGAACGGGAGGGATTGTAGAGCAGGGTGGCGGTGACGTTCTCGAAGGAGACGCGCTTCTCCCCCCGAAGAGAGGTGAC
>CAYZZX010000091.1:0-6432 GCA_964483085.1 uncultured Synergistaceae bacterium | reverse complement strand
AGCACTGGTCTCCAAAACCGGGGGTTGCAGGTTCGAGTCCTGCCGGGCCTGCCAAATTTATTTTTGTTCAAAAAGATAGGAGGCCGAGGTTGTGGGAAATGTCCTCACCTTCGTTCGAGAAGCAAGAGCGGAATTAAAAAAAGTAACGTGGCCGGGAAAAAAGCAGGTATGGTATTCCACTATTGTGGTCATCGCTTTTACCCTTATCGTTTCGGCTTACCTCGGACTCGTGGACATGGTGCTCACGGGAATTTTCTCGAGACTTTTTAGATAATGTACGCTGCCGGTCCAGGCAGTTGTTTTTCACGATCATTCCAGAGATCGGCAGGGAGGTGAGGGGGCCGCAAGACCCCCTTTATATATGGAAAGTATTGAAGAACGCCGCTGGTATATAGTGCAGACCTATGCAGGATATGAGAACAGGGTGAAGGCGAATCTGGAACAGAGAATCGCCACTATGGGCATGGAAGATCTCATCTTTGCCGCACTTGTTCCCGTTGAGGAGCGAGTCACCGTAAAAGACGGAAAAAGTAAAAAGGTAATACGGAAGCTTTTTCCGAGCTATGTTCTTGTTGAGATGCGCCTCAGCGACCAGTCCTGGTATGTGGTACGGCACACACCCGGCGTTACGGGCTTTGTCGGTTCCGGAAACCACCCTATCCCCCTTACCGAAAAAGAAGTTCGGGAGATTATGGCGAAGGTGGATAAGGACCATGCGAAGCCAAAAATAGAGATCAACCTTCGCCCGGGCGATACAGTTAAAGTGAAAAGCGGCCCCTTCGAAGGCCAGGTAGGACCGGTCGTCGAGGTAAACGCCGACAAAGGCAAAGTGAAGTTTGCCGTGACAGTCTTCGGGCGCGAAACATCCGTCGAAACGGACTATACAGAGCTCGAAAAGCTCTAGATATATATTCAACGAGGAAGAAACACGCCTCAGAGGGCAGGAGAATTCTTGGCTTCTCCTTTTCTTTGGCGTCTGTGTTCCTTTCAGTAACGAGAGGAGATCTTGAGGAATGGCAAAAAAAGTAATAGCGCAGATCAAACTGCAGCTCCCCGCGGGGAAGGCAACACCAGCTCCTCCTGTGGGACCTGCCCTTGGTCAGCACGGAGTGAATATCATGGAGTTCGTAAAACAGTTTAACGCAAAGACCTCCGACCAGGTGGGGCTCATTATTCCTGCGGTCATCACTGTGTTTGCGGACAGAAGCTTCACCTTTATTCTAAAAACTCCCCCGGCAAGCGTACTGCTCAAAAAAGCTGCTGGTCTTGAGGCGGCATCGGGAGAGCCAAATAAGAAAAAGGTCGCGACCCTCAACCGTTCGAAGGTGCGTGAAATCGCAGAGCTGAAGAAGGTTGACCTCAACTCCTATGATGTAGACGCAGCCATGCGTATGGTCGAAGGAACAGCCCGTTCCATGGGAATCGACATCGTCGACTAGAAATATGAATTTTGTGGGAGGCCTCCGGGCTGTCTGACCACGAGGAGGAAAGATAACATGGCACGTATCAGTAAGCGAATGAAAACAGCAGCGGCAAAAGTTGAAGCGGGAAAGGCCTATGGCCTGAAAGAGGGTATTGCCCTTTTTCGTGAGACTGCAACGGCTAAATTTGACGAAAGCCTCGAGGTTCATATACGCCTCGGAGTAGATCCTCGTCACGCCGATCAGCAGGTCAGAAGCACAGTTGTCCTTCCCCACGGCACGGGTATCACCAAGAGGGTTCTCGTGCTCGCCATGGGAGAAAAGGTCAAAGAAGCAGAGGAAGCCGGAGCGGATTACGTCGGAGGCGAAGACCTTGTCGCCAAGATTACAGGAGGATGGCTGGAGTTCGATGCCGTCATCGCCACCCCGGACATGATGAAATCCGTCGGCCGGCTCGGAAAACTTCTCGGTCCCCGCGGTCTCATGCCGAGCGCAAAAACGGGAACAGTCACCTTCGATCTTGCTCCTGCGATCAGTGAAATAAAGGCTGGGCGAATCGAGTACCGGGTTGACAAGTTCGCAATCATCCATAACGGCGTGGGGAAAAAGAGCTTCACTGACGACCAGCTCTACGAAAACGTAAAAACCCTCTACCAGGCTGTGCTGAAAGCCCGGCCCGCATCGGTCAAGGGAACCTACGTCAAGAGCTTCAACCTTGCGTCTTCCATGGGGCCTGGAATCAAAATTGACCCCTCGGCAGCCCAGAAGGAAATCGCCGGAGATTAGTTCTTCCTCTTTCAATACTGAGGAGCTTTTCTAAAAAACCCTATAACATCAGAACTGCAGACAGCGGGTCCCGACAAGGGATAATGGCTCCAAGCCGCCCGCCGAGGTTCGGGAAAAGAGCAGCTTCAACCGCTGTCCTTTGTAAGCCCGGGCTTTTTTCTGCCCGGGCTTTTTGTATCTTGTTTCCAAGGAGGTGAGTACATGCCGGCAAAAATGAAATATAAAAAGGTAGAAGAACTGCGCGGAATGCTCGCGAAAACCCAGGCAGTCTTCGTGGCCGAATACCGGGGAATGACAGTAGCACAGATCACCGATCTCAGGTCCAGAGTACGAGCTGTGGGAAGTGAAATGAAGGTCGCAAAAAACACCCTCGTGAAGATCGCCATGAAAGAAGAGGGTATGCCTGTCTTTACCGATGACGTAGCCTACGGACCAAACGTCTACGCCCTTTCTTACGGAGATCCCGTGACCCTTGCGAAAGTTCTTCGTGAATTCTCAAAGGAAAGGACAAATAAGTTCTTCGTCCTCAAGGGTGCAGTTCTCGGAGATTCCCTCCTGGGACAGGATCAGGTGAGTGCCCTTGCGGACCTGCCCACGAAGGACGTCCTTCTCGGACAGGTTGTCAGAACCATCGCAGCGCCCATCGCAGGGTTCCTTACAGTCCTCAACGGGCCTATCCGCGGACTGGTCACATGCCTTAACCAGATCAAGGAAGACAAGGAAAAAGCGGCATAACACACCGCAAAGAATCGGACAGTTTCATACCACTATTTTAAGCAGCACATCCAGGGAGGATAAAAAGAATGACCCGTGAAGAAATGATCTCCGCAATCGAAACAATGACAGTGCTCGAGCTCTCCGAGCTCGTAAAGGCTCTTGAGGATAAGTTTGGCGTATCCGCCTCCGCTCCCGCCATGGCCATGCCCATGATGATGGGTGCAGCTCCCGCAGCAGCCGCCGAGGAAGAGCAGACAGAGTTCGACGTCATCTACAAGGCACCCGGCGCGAACAAGATCAGCGTCATCAAGATTGTCCGGGAACTTACCGCCCTTGGCCTCAAGGAAGCCAAGGAGCTTGTGGACAATCCCCCCAGACCAGTCAAAGAAGGGGTCACCAAGGAAGAGGCAGAGGAAGTTCGGAAGAAGCTTGCAGATGCCGGCGCCGACGTGGAAGTGAAGTAGCCCTCCCCTTTTTCATCATTTCAGCTATACTGAGGACGGCGCGCGTCATGCGCCGTCTTTTTTGCTTTCGTGTGCCCGGCAGGGCACACTGACTTGGAGGTGCGTCAATGATCATAGACAGCCACGTGCATATTTACCCTCCCGAAGTAATACGGGATGTTGAAAAAATCGGATGCACTGAATCCCATTTTTCCGAGCTTACGAGCTGCAGAATCCACCGCTGGGCGGGTGCCGAGGACGTCATAAAAAAAATGGACGAAGAAGGAGTGGACGTCTCCTGGGTTTTCGGCTTCGCCTTCAATGACCTTGGGCTCTGCCGCCTCTGCAATGATTACGTTATCGACTCGGTGAAGCGGTTTCCCGACAGACTCAAGGGTCTTGCGGTCGTTCCGCCCCTCGCCAGAGGATTTGAAGAAGAAGTGATCCGATGCCGTGAAGAAGGGCTTATAGGAATCGGGGAGCTCTTTCCTCAGGGGCAGAATTTTGATCTCACCGACATCCGCCAGACCTGGAAGCTCGCAGGCGCTGCTGACGAACTTGGGATGTTTCTCCTCATCCACTCCGCCGAGCCAGTAGGGCACGACTATGCCGGAAAGGGAAACGTCTGCCCCGCAGAAGCCGCCGAATTCTGCATCCACCACCCTGAAGTCCGGGTGGTATTCGCCCACTTCGGAGGAGGGCTGTGGCTCTATGAACTCATGCCGGAGATGAAACTTGCCCTCTCCAACGCTTGGTACGATTCCGCTGCCTGGCCCTGGCTCTATGAACCATCTATCCTTACTGCCATAGAAGCCGCAGGCCTTGAAGACAAAATCCTCTTCGGCTCCGACTTTCCCATCCTCCCGTGCAGCCGCTATTTCGACAGACTCAGGAGTGCAGGCGTCTCGGAGAAAACTGCCGAAAAGTTCCTCTCCCTCAATGCCCAATCCCTCCTCGAAAGAAACTCCTGAAGCTGGGTCAGACTGGCATGAAGAAAATCAGGAAACAAACTCTTTCTATCGAAGAATTCGTAGTGGAGGTGAGCTTTAAGGCTATAAAAAATATGTACCTGCGAGTTGTTCCCCCTCTCGGAGAGATCCGAATTTCAGCCCCGCGGGGAACGTCCATGCAAACCGTCCGGCAGTTTGCCCTTTCCAGAAGACAATGGATACTCCGAAAGCAGCTCAACCTGCTTGAAGATATACCCGCCTCTTCCTTCCGGTGTAGAGAAGGAGACTGCTGCACCCTCTGGGGAAAGGAGTATCTTCTGCGTATCGAGGAGCGGACTGGGGAGGGGGGAGTGGAACTCGACGGTTCAAATCTCACCCTCTTCGCGCCACTCGGAGCGAAGGAGACGCAAAAAAAGCACATCCTTGAAGGTTGGCGAAGAGAACAGCTTTTCCAGGCGATAAAATTATTGCTCTCCCGCTGGGAGCCCCGAATGGGGCTGAAGGTGGCTTCGATCTCTCTCCGGCAAATGAAGACCCGATGGGGTAGCTGCACGCCCTTGAGAAGGACGATCCGTCTCAACACGGCCCTTGCATCTACTCCGAAAGAGCTTCTCGAATACGTCCTTGTCCATGAAATGGCTCATATTCAACAGCCGAACCATAGCCCCCTCTTCTGGTCCATCGTCGAAGAGCATCTTCCCGACTGGAAAATCTCAAGGAAACGTCTGAGGGAATACTCGCCGGAAAAAACATAGATAAAATGACCAGTCCACGGGCAAAAAAGAACTACGACCCATAAATCATCAGCTTTGCTGGAACCGCTGCCGTAACGATCTCCATATCTGAAAAGAAGTTCTATAAAGAAAGGGGTACATCATGAAGAAGAGTATTTTGTTTCTTTTAAGCATCTGTATATTTCTATCCTTTGACTCATCTTTTGCTCTCACGTCTACACTTTCGCAGGCTGATTTATTGAAAAGTGCACAGGAAGGGAATGCAGAAGCTCAATCCGATCTTGGAAAGAGGTACTTTGAGGGCCAGGGAGTTCCTCAGAACTCTACCGAAGCAGTGAAATGGTATCGCCTGTCCGCTCAGCAGGGGAACGCTAATGGTCAGTATAATCTCGGCCTTGCATACGAAAGAGGGCAGGGGGTTCCCAGGAACTACGCTGAAGCAGTAAAATGGTATCGCCTGGCCGCGGAGCAAGGGCAGCCGTATGCTCAATCAAATCTTGGAATCATGCTCTATGAAGGTCGAGGGGTTCCTCAGAACTATACTGAAGCCATTAAATGGTATCGTCTGGCTGTAGAGCAGGGCAACGCGAGCGCTCAGAACAACCTCGGAGTTTCTTACGGAAGAGGTCTGGGAGTTCCTCAGAACTATGCTGAAGCGGCAAAATGGTTTCGCCTTGCTGTAGAGCAGGGGAATGCAGATGCCCAGTACAACCTCGGTATTTTTTACGCCAATGGCCAGGGAGTTCCCCAGAGCAACTCTGAAGCAGTGAAGTTGTATCGGCTGGCCGCAGAGCAGGGGAATGCCAATGCCCAGGATAATCTCGGCGTATGTTACGCAACAGGCCGGGGGGTATTCCAGAACTTCTCTGAAGCAGTGAAATGGTTTACCATGGCCGCGGAACAGGGAAGTGCCAATGCCCAGTATAATCTCGGCTTTGCTTACGAAAGAGGCGATGGAGTTCCTCAAAGCTATAAAACCGCCTATATCTGGTTCGCCCTTTCCGCTGCGAATTCTACGGATGAATTGCATAACGATGTCACAGAACGAAGAGATCATGTTGCGAAAAAGCTCTCGTCTGCGCAGTTGAAGGAAGCGCAGCAGGCTGCCAGGGAGTGGAAGCCTAAACCGTAAAAGGCGAGCAAAAGCTGCATGGTGAGTATCCTTTTCTCGTCGTTGACTGGATGCCCTGCAATGCCTGATGCTTCCTATAGCCTATCTTTGGGCCTTGAGCGGAGCTCAAAGTAGTGGGAAAATTCTTTCTTTATCTTGAGAGTTGACCGCCGGAGGATTTCCTTATATACTATCCCTCGCGTCATTGGAACAGATGGGCGGATAGTTCAGCGGTAGAACACCTGCCTTACACGCAGGGGGTCACAGGTT
>CAYZZX010000090.1:0-6652 GCA_964483085.1 uncultured Synergistaceae bacterium | reverse complement strand
CCCGAAGGCCGGTCTTCTCAAGGGTGAAGGTGAGCCCCATCCGCTCGAGGACCTGGAGCAGCCCGGTTCGGGTGGGGTTGAGGCCGACTCCCGGCAGGGTGACGGTGGAATCGGGAAGGATTGCGGCAGCGACGATCCAGAAGGCCGCGGAGGAGAAGTCGCCGGGGATGGTCCATTCCCCTCCCCGGGGTTTTTTCGAAGGGGCGATGGTGATCGACCGGCCGTCGAGGTAGAGGGGGATGCCGAGATGGGCGAGCATCCGCTCCGTGTGGTCCCGGGTGGGAAGGGGTTCGATAACGGTAGTGGGTCCATCGGCGAAAAGACCCGCCAGCAGCAGGGCGCTCTTCACCTGAGCGCTTGCGTGCTCGAGGGTGTGGGTTGCCCCGGTGAGGGAAGAACCGCAGATCTTCAGAGGAAGGGTCGACCCGGAGATATGGGCCCCCATGACCTGGAGAGGCTTCACCACCCGCATCATCGGGCGCTTCGACAGAAATTGGTCTCCCGTGAGGGTGGCGGTGACCCCCTTCGTTCCGGCAAGAAGGCCGCAGAGAATGCGGGCGGTGGTGCCGGAATTTCCCGCGTCGAGAGGTTCCGCTGGGGAAGTGAGTCCGGAGGAGGAGAGAGAAAGGGTGGTTCCCGAGAGGGAGACGGACGCTCCCAGTTTCTTTAAACAGGCGAGGGTGGACGCGCAATCCGCTCCGCCGCTGAAATTATGGACCCTGACCCCTTCGGTCGAGAGAGCTCCCAGGATGGCCGCCCTGTGGGATATGGATTTGTCGCCGGGAAGGTGGACCGTTCCCTGTATTTTTTTCGCCGGAGTAATTCTTTTCATTGCCTGCACGCTCCCTTTCGAGTAGAAAATAAAAAAGACCGGATCTCGGGCTGGAATCCGAGATCCGGTCTTTGCTTTTTTTGAGATTTTTTGCCCCGGGAGGGGCATTTGTTCTGGTGAGAGCCCTCTATCCCCCGGTGCTGTACGAAGCAAGCCGTCTATCGGTTTCCAGAACAAAATTGACCAGGGGATAATAATAATATCCCTGGCCGCAGCTAAACGCGAATTCGTAAAAACAGGAGGCGTTCGCTCTGGAAATCATGAAATAGACCTGCTCCTTTCCTTTAAAGTTGGGAGGACAATAACCTGATTATCGCATCATGTCAACTGGTAAAGTTTATGCACTTAAAGTAAGTTGATTTAAGGTGTTTAATGTTTCCCCCCTGCAGGAAAGAGGCTATACTTAAAATACAGGATTTTTCGCGCCATCGGAAGAGTCAGATGCGAAAGGAGGAGGAAAAATGGAACGGAGAATTCATGGCGTCGCCGTGGAATGCCTTTCAGGGGACATAGCGGATCAGCGGGATGTGGAGGCGGTGGTCAACGCAGCAAACGCCGCCCTTCTGCCCGGCGGAGGAGTGGCGGGAGCGATCCACCGTGCCGCCGGGTCGGGCCTGGCGGAGGAGTGCCGCCCTCTCGCCCCGATCCGTCCCGGAGAGGCGGTTCTCACAGGCGGACACAATCTGCCGAACCACTACGTCATTCACTGCCTGGGACCCGTCTACGGAAAGGATCAGCCCGAGGCTGTGCTTTTAGCCGACTGCTACCGCAACGCCCTCCGCCTGGCGGAGGAAGAGGAGATCTCGTCCATTGCCTTCCCCGCCATCTCGGCGGGCATCTTCGGCTACCCTCTGGAGGATGCGGCCCGGGTGGCTCTGAAGACGGTGATGGAGGAGATCCCGAAGCTCTCCTCGGTGAAGCGAATCCGGTTTGTCCTCTTCTCGGCAAAGGATCTCGGAGTCTTCGAAAAAGTTCTCGACGAGCTGAAGGGGTGAACCTTTCACGAGGATGAAGAACAGAAAAAACGGAGGGAGAACTCTTCTGACGTTCTCTCTCCGCCATAACCATTCTGACTTGCACCTTTCTTGCCTCTGCCGCAGCGTCACCGACCTCGGGAGAGACGAGCCTGTGGTTCAGATGATCTTGAGTGTCTTCTCTTTTACTGCCACGAAAGGGCGAACCTGGTCATCACGGCGCTCCCTATCCACAGGACATCCTCATTGACGTCGAATTTCGGATGGTGGTGGGGGTAGTCCCGGTCGTCTCCGTAGGTTGCCGGAAGGAAGAAGAAGGAGCCGGGGACCTTTTCCAGAAAGAAGGCCATATCCTCAGCTCCCATGGTGGGCTCTTCCACCTCGCGGACCTTATCCTCTCCGAGGACGTCCTCCATGGCGGTCTTCATCTTCTCTGTCATCCCCTTGTCGTTGATGACAGGAGGAGGACCGTAGGTGAAGTCCACCGAGGCGGTTCCCCGAAGAACTTTGGCAGTATCCTCGCAGATCCGGGCGACCCGCTCTGTCAGGTGCGACCGGACCTCGGGAGAGAAGGAGCGGAAGGTGCCGCCGATGATGCAGTTCTCGGCGATGATGTTCCGCATGGTGCCTCCCGAGATGGTCCCCACGGTGACGACCGCTGAATCGAGAGGGCTCGTCTCCCGGCTCACTATCTGCTGGAGGAGGTTCACCGCCTGGCAGGCCATGGCCACAGGGTCGACGGTGAGGTGAGGAGTCGCTCCGTGCCCTCCCCGGCCGTGAAAGGTGACGGTGAACCAGTCGGAGGCGGCCATGAGAGCTCCGAAGCGGTACCCCGCCTCCCCTGAGCGGAACCCCTTCCAGAGACTCCCCGTGTGAAGGCCGATGATGCCGTCAAGGGCGGGGTTGTCGAGCACGCCGTCCTCAATCATGGCGGGAGCTCCTCTGCCGTCCTCCTCCGACGGCTGGAAGATGAGCTTCACCGTGCCGGAAAGCTCGTCCCGGAGGTCGAGCAGGAGCTTCGCCGTCCCCAGGAGGATGGCCGCATGGGCGTCGTGCCCGCAGGCATGCATGTTGCCGTTCGTGGCAGCGAAGGGAAGGCCCGTTTCTTCCGTCATATTCAGGCCGTCGTAATCGGCCCGGATGCCGAGCACCTTTCCGGGTTTCTTTCCTCTGATGTGAGCGACGATCCCCCGCCGCCCACCTCCGTAAAGAATTTCATCCACGCCCAGAGCCTGAAGCTGTTCGAGAATGAACTTCTCCGTCTTCGGGGTATCCATGCCGATCTCGGGAATCTGGTGAAGGGACCGTCTCCACTGAACTATCTGGTCGTTCATCCCCTGTGCTTTTTTCTTTACGTCAATCATGGAAATCATCTCCTTTTACTCCGATATAATGGAAGCTCAATGGGATGAATGATATCATGGACGAAATCTATCAGGCAAATAATGCTGAAGATACCATACAACCATACTAAGGGAGGAAACTACATGACACACCGATTCGATACGGAATGCGTTCACTGCGGAACCCATCCGGATCCCCAGACCGGGGCTCTGGCCATGCCAATCTACCAAACGTCCACCTTCGCCTTCAAAAATGCAGATGAAGGAGCGCGGCGATTTAAGGGAGAGGAGGAGGGGTACGTCTACACCCGTCTCGGCAATCCGAATTTCACCGCCGTGGAAGACAAAATTGCCTGTCTCGAGGGAGGAGAAGCCGCCGCTTTGGCCGGTTCCGGCATGGGAGCCATCGCTTCGGTTCTCTGGACCGCCCTCTCCTCGGGGGATCATGTCATCGCAGCAAAGACACTCTACGGCTGCACCCATTCCCTGCTCAACCACCAGTTTCCCCGGTTCGGCATCGAGACCACCTTCATGGATCTCATCGATCTTTCCGCCGTCAAGGCGGCGATGAAGCCCAACACAAGGGTTATCTACTGCGAATCCATCTCCAACCCCACCATGGCCATTGCGGATATCGCCGGCCTGGCGAAGATCGCCCGGGAAAATAACGCCCTTCTCATAGTGGACAATACGTACTGCTCACCCGTCGTGACCCGTCCTCTGGAGCTCGGCGCTCACGTGGTGGTCCACTCCGCCACGAAATATCTCAACGGGCACGGAGACGTTATCGCCGGGGTCGCCGTGGGAAGTGCGGAGTTTATCGGAAGAGTCAAAATGGAAGGGCTGAAAGATCTCACCGGCGCCACCCCTTCTCCCTTCGACGCGTACCTCCTGCTTCGCGGAATGAAGACTCTTCATTTACGGGTTCCACGCCACTGCGAGAATGCCCTGAAGGTGGCCAAGTTCCTTGAAGGCCGTCCGGAGGTGGCTGAGGTGCGGTATCCCGGTCTTGACGGATTCCCCCAGAAGGAACTGGCTGATCGGCAGATGGAGTACTACGGCGCCATGATCGCCATGGAGCTTAAAGGAGGGTATGAGGCGGGGAAGAAGTTCATCGACTCCACCCGGCTCTGGACCCTTGCGGTAAGTCTCGGTGACGCCGAATCCCTTATTCAGCATCCGGCGTCCATGACCCACTCGCCCCTCTCCGATGAAGAGCAGGCGGCGGCGGGCATCTCCAAGGGGCTGATCCGCATGTCCGTCGGGCTTGAAGACCCCGACGACCTCATCGATGATCTGAAGGCGGCCTTCGCCGCTCTTTGAGCACCTCTGTGCAGTTGTAGCAGCGGCCTCCGTCCTTGACAGGCTGCCGCCTTTGGCGGTACTCTGACAATTGCCGGGAAATACGGCAAGATTCAGGGACGGAGGCAATTTTTATGAAAGATATTTTCTACACTATTTCAGACGAAGTCTTCTCTTCTTTTCCCGAGTATGTCCGGGGAGTGGTCGTGATCCGGGATGTGCGGAACGGACCTTCTCCCGATGAACTGGTCGCCCTGCTGCGGGATGCCGAGGCATCTCTGAGGGAGACCCTGGGGGATGGCAATCCGGCGGAGTATCCCCGCATCGCCTCCTGGCGGGAGGCCTTCCGGAAAACAGGCGTGAAGCCCGCAGAATTCCGGTCTTCCATCGAGGCCATGGCCAGAAGGGTAGTAAAGGGGCAGCAGATCCCCTCCATCAACGCCCTCGTGGACATCGGAAACGTCATCTCCCTCCGCCATATCATCCCCGCCGGAGGCCACTCCCTCGACGACGTGACGGAGGACCTCGCCCTCAGGCCCGCCACGGGGGAGGAGACCTTCGTCCCCTTCGGCGGAGGAGGGGAGACGGAACACCCCCTGCCGGGAGAGATCATCTTCGCGGAGGGAAACGTGGTGCTCACGAGGCGGTGGAGCTGGCGGCAGGGGGAACACACCCTCACCCTGCCGGAGACGAAGTCGATCGAGTTCAACGTGGACGGCCTCCCCCCCGTGGATGCAACCCTCGTGGAGGAAGTCTGCATGGAAGTGAGGGAGCTGGCGGAGCGCTTCTGCGGCGGAACCACCCGCCATGAGCTTCTCACGGCGGAGAACCGGCGGATGGAGCTGTTATAGACGGAAGCTGTTAATGAAAAACCTATCACCATCACTGAGAATTAAGGTTACCGGCCGGAAGAAAAGGGGCTTGCCGCTACCTCTCTTTACGGCAGTGTTGGAAATAAGCAGAGTGAATGGTAAAAGATTCTTGTGGATATCACTGTTGTCTTGAGTGGACTGTCAATGCGTCACGCTTGGCCGGAGTTTTTCAATGCAGTTATTTTGGACAGGAGTGTTCTTCGTGATCAAATTCACCACGAGAATGATATATCTTGTATTCGGTCTTTTTCTTTATGCTTTGGGAGCAGTCGTAACAATGAAGGCAAACCTGGGATTCGCCCCCTGGGATGTCTTTCACCAGGGAGTCGCACAGACTGTGGGAATGAGCATAGGAAGGGTCAGCATACTTGCTGGCCTTGTTATATGTGTGCTCACTACACTGCTCGGAGAAAAATTCGGGATAGGGACCATCCTGAACATGCTTCTTATCGGTCTTTTTCTTGACTGGATACTCTTGATGGATGCACTGCCCCGGATGGAAAATTTCTTCTCCGGTCTTTTCATGATGGCAACAGGTCTTTTCATAATAGCCCTGGGCTCCTATTTTTATATAAACGCAGGTTTCGGCGCCGGTCCCAGGGATAGCCTGATGGTTGCAGTGAAGAGGAAAACCGGCCTTGCCACAGGCACTTCCAGGATCATAACTGAGGGATCAGCTGTTCTCATAGGCTGGCTGCTCGGCGGACCTTTAGGGCTTGGAACGGTAATTGCTGCATTCGGTATCGGTTTGTGTATCCAGATAGTCTTTGCCCTCCTCAAGTTTGATCCCACCCGGGTCCGCCACGAAACAGCGGGCACAACCTTTCAGAAACTCAAATCCATTTTCTGAGGTGTTTTCATCTTTTCCAGGTTGGCTGACGGGATATTGAGAGATTGAGCAAAAGGAAATTTCAGTACAGCCTAGAAGAGCTTACTCCCGACCTTGGCATCCACGGCGGGGGATACGAAGGTGGCTTCGCCGCTCTCCCCTTTGGGATACTGCACGCCCAGCACTAGAACCTCAGAGACGACGCCGTCCATCTCCTTCGGGGGAAAATTCAGCACTCCCAGGACGAGGCGGCCTTGAACTTCTTCCACAGGGTGTTGGGTGAAGCGGCCGCAGCTGACCTTTTTTCCGAACTTGCCGAAGTCGATGACCATCCTGTAGGTGGGCTTGCGGGTGCCTGTTTCAAGCTGAACTTCCGTCACTCTCCCCACCCGTATGTCCAGCTTTTCGAAGGACTCCTCGTAGGATACAGTCGGTTTCAATTCCGTTGCCATGGCGGACCTCCAGTATTAGTGGATTTTGAGAGATGCCATTTGTTCAGT
>CAYZZX010000089.1:0-6699 GCA_964483085.1 uncultured Synergistaceae bacterium | reverse complement strand
TCCACCACCCGGAAGGACTTCCTCGCCGCGCTGAAGAAAGAACTGCACCCGGCCCTCCGCCTCCTACAGTCAGGGAACATCGCCCCCGTGGACCTCGCCCAGGCAGCCATCGGCCCCGGCATGGGAGTGTACACCCGGTATTCAAAGGTTCTGGACGCCCAGGGGCAGCCCCTCTCCGTGAGAGAAGCCCTTTCCCTCATCAACGAGGTTCTCGACGAAACCCTCGCTGAGAGGGAAGGGGAGTTCGACCCCGAGAGCCGGTGGGCCCTCGCCTGGTTTGACCAGTTTGCCTTCGCCGAAGGGGAGTACGGCATGGCCGAGACCCTCTCGAAGGCAAAGAATACTTCGGTCCAGGGGCTTGCCCAGGCCGGGATCGTGGAGTCGAGAAGGGGAAAGGTCCGCCTTCTTCCTCCCGGGGAGCTTTCTTCGGAATGGGACCCGGCGAAGGATTCTCACTACACGGCGTGGGAAGGAGTGCACCATCTCATCCGGGTCCTTGAGAGTGAAGGTGAGGCAGGGGCCGCTGATCTGGCAGCGAAGCTCGGAGGACGGGCGGAAGGGGCGCGAGATCTGGCCTACCGGCTGTACAATCTCTGCGAAAGAAAGAAACGGGCTGCCGAGGCTCTTGCCTACAACGGCCTCGTCCAGAGCTGGCCCGAGATTATCCGCCTGTCCCGGGAAACGGTCCGGGAAAACCGGCAGGGGCTTCTCGATCTCGAAATGGAGGGATAAATCATGGCCATGACCAATTACGAGCGGGTGGGAAAGATGATGGACCTTCTGCGCCAGGGGCTTGCTCCCTTCGTGGAACGGGAGTTTCAGAACAAGTACCCGGAGGACTATCTCGCCCAGGCGCGATACATTGTCGGAGACGACAGGATGGCTCAAAAGCCCCTGGCCGAGTGGGATGCCTCTCTCCTTCTGAAGCTGATGTGGGAAAGGTGGAACGAAGTCTTCCGGAGTGTTCTCGGCTTTTCAGAGCGGTCTCTTGTGAGCGAACTGAGGGAGTGCCGCAACAAGTGGGCCCATCAGGAAAGCTTCACCAGCGATGACGCCGACCGAGCCCTTGACTCCGCGGCCCGGCTCCTTACGGCCCTTTCCGCTCCCGAGGCGGACGAGGTCGGGAAGATGAAGATGGAACTCCGGAGGCTTGTCTACGACGAGCAGGTGAGAGGGGAAAAACGCCGGGCGGGAGGGTCGCTCATCGAATCATCCTCCGCAGTTCTGAAACCGTGGCGTGAGGTCATCGTTCCCCACGGGGACGTGGCCAGCGGACGGTATCAGCAGGCCGAATTCGCCGCCGACCTCTGGCAGGTTCATCTCGGCGAGGGTTCGGCGGAGTACCGGGACCCGAAGGAGTTTTTCCGCCGAACATTCCTCACCGAGAGCCTGAAACTCCTTCTTGCGGGGGGCATAGAACGCCTCTCCGGCAAAGGAGGGGACCCGGTGATCCAGCTTCAGACGAACTTCGGCGGCGGCAAGACCCACTCCATGCTGGCTCTGTACCACCTTTTCTCCGGTACTCCTACGGGGGAACTTGCCGGCGTGGAGGAGATCATGGCAAGTTCAGGATGTAAAAACCTTCCCCGGGTCAAGAGGGTTGTGCTGGTGGGAAACAAGATCTCTCCGGGCAACCCTACGACGAAGGAGGACGGCACCGTTGTGCACACCCTCTGGGGTGAGCTTGCGTGGCAGCTCGGAGGTGCGAAAGCCTACCAAAGAATAAAGCAAGACGACGAAAGGGCGACAAACCCCGGAGACGCTCTTCGGCTGCTTTTCAGGGATTACGGCCCCTGCCTCGTTCTTGTGGATGAATGGGTGGCCTACGCCAGGCAGCTTCATGACAAGAGCGACCTTCCCGCGGGAAGCTTCGAGACCCAGTTCAGTTTCGCCCAGACCCTTACTGAGTCGGCAAAGCTCGCGGGCAAGTGTTTTCTCGTAATCTCCCTCCCTGCCTCGGATACCACCGGTTCTCCCCGGGGAGGAGGAGCGGACGATGCCGAGGTGGGGGGAGTTCGAGGGCGGGAGGCTCTCGAGCGGCTGCGCAACGTTGTTGGCCGCCTCGAGTCCTCCTGGAGGCCTGCCAGCGCTCAGGAAGGGTTCGAAATCGTCCGGAGGCGGCTTTTTGAACCCCTCGCCGATACGGAGTGCTTCAAGTACCGGGATGTGGCCGCCCGGGCCTTTGCCGAACTCTATCAGAACCAGAGTTCTGAATTTCCCCCGGAGTGCCGGGAGGGAGGATACGAGGCCCGCATTAAGGCGGCCTACCCCATTCACCCGGAGATCTTCGACCGGCTCTACACCGACTGGTCCACCCTTGTGAAATTTCAGCGTACCAGAGGGGTGCTGCGCCTCATGGCGGCAGTCATCCACAGCCTCTGGGAGAAAGGGGACAGGAGCCCCCTGATCCTTCCCTCCATGATCCCCATCGACGACAGCCGGGTGCGGTCCGAACTCACCCGCTACCTTTCCGACAACTGGATGCCCATCATCGAAAAGGATGTGGACGGTCCCAATTCCCTCCCCGTGAAGATCGACGGCGAGAACCCAAATCTCGGAAAGCATTCCGCGGCCCGCCGGGTTGCCAGGACCATCTACATGGGGTCAGCCCCCACGGCTTCGGCCACCCACCGGGGGCTCGAGGATCGCCGCATAAAGCTCGGCTGCGTCCTTCCGGGCGAAACCCCTGCCGTTTTCGGCGACGGACTGCGGCGTCTTGCAGCCTCTGCGACCTATCTCTACCAGGACGGAACCCGGTTCTGGTACTCCACCCAGCCGACGGTGACCAAGCTGGCCGAGGACCGGGCGGAACAGCTCACAAGAGATCCGGACAGGGTGGCCGGAGAACTCGAAGTGCGTCTCAAGGCGGATCTTCGGAGAAACGGTGATTTTCCGGGAATCCACACCCTTCCCAAAACTGGGGCGGACGTCCCCGACGAGCATTCTGCCCGGCTTGTGGTGCTGCCTGCGGAATTTCCCTACGGCAGGGGAGAGGGAAGCCCTGCTGAGAGTGCAGCCCGGGCCATTCTTGAATCCCGGGGGTCTTCTCCCCGAATTTTCCGCAACACCCTGGTCTTTCTCGCGGCGGACACTGTCCGCCTGCAGGATCTTGACGAAGCCCTGAGGAAATACCTGGCATGGGAATCCATCCTGGCCGAGAAAGATGGACTGAACCTCGACCCCCACCAGGTCCGCCAGGCGGAGGTCCAGAAACAGGCTGCCGACGGCACGGTAAACGCCCGTCTGCCGGAGACCTACCAGTGGCTTCTCGTACCCGGGCAGAAAACCCCCAAGTCTCCCGTGACGTGGCAGGCCCTGCGTCTTGCGAACGGAGATGGTCTCGCGGTACGGGCCGCCAGGAAACTGAAGACGGAAGAGGCCCTTCTTTTTTCCATCGGACCGTCCATCCTTCGGCGGGAGATCGACAAAATTCCCCTGTGGCGGGGGAATCACGTGCCGGTACGCCAGCTTATAGATGACTTCGCGAGCTACCTCTACCTGCAGAGACTCGCCGGGCCAGAGGTGCTCGTAAAGGCCGTAGCAGACGGGGTAGATTTACTGACCTGGCGCGAAGATGGTTTTGCCTATGCTGACGGATACGATGAGGCGACAGGACGGTATCTGGGCCTCCGGGCGGGACAGCATATTTCCGTCTCCGCCGAAAGCGGAGGGCTTGCAGTGAAGCCTGCTGCTGCTGAAAAGCAGATGGACAGAGAGAAGCAGACCGGAGGAGAAACACCGGACAATGGAAACGGAGGCAAAGCCGTTCCCCCCGTGCAGCCTGGCGGCGGTCCGATCGTTCCTCCCATAGTTACTCCTCCTGAAGAGCTCAAACCGAAGAGGTTTCACGGGACAGTGAACATCGAGCCTGTCCGGGTAGGGGTGGACGCAAGCAAAATCGCCGAGGAGGTTATCGCTCACCTCGCGGGACTTTTGAACGCAAAAGTCACCGTGACCCTCGAGATCGAAGCCGCCATCCCCGACGGTGTTCCGGAGAACGTGGTCCGCACGGTGACGGAGAACAGCAACACCCTTAAATTCACGTCCCACGGGTTTGAAAGGGAGTAAAAAAGAAATTTTTTTATAGGAATTTAATGTGCAATCGTCTGCTGACTGGCTGAAGCCTGGAAACGGTCATCTCGGTGGGTTACAGGGTAAAAAGTGTAGCAACCACCATCTTCCGCATGGAGGTGAGGAAAAAATCACGGTTTCTTACGGGACTGGAGGAAGTCCATATACTCAAAAGAAAAAGAGATGAGACCCGTCGAGGGTTTCATAAGATTCTAGAAAAGCACTGCCCGTGTAGAAGAGAACTTGGCTGCCAGTCTTCCAGCACATGCAGATACCCTCTTGAGAAGATGTTTAATCCGTATCCAGCATCTGAGCCAGCCCAACAAGAGTTGTGTTTTCTGTCCGTTCAGCCTCTTTTCTGAGGCCGTCGGTAAAGTCGGATTTACTGAAGAGGTAGTATTCCCGTTTTTTGTCCTTAAGAAGCAGCATGGATCGCCTGTGCAGCTTTTCAAGTTCTCCTTGATCAATCTTTTCGGATTTCCACTTGCACTCACCGAAAAGAGCCCATTCCGCGTCAGCTCCCACGATGTCTATTTCCTCCTGCTGTCTGGTCTGCGGGTCGGTTCCCCACCAGCGGGAGAATACGTGATAGATGGTGCGGAGTCTTTTCTGCCTGTTCAGCCGGCACAAGTACTGGCGGCAGATGTCCTCGAATACGGGCCCGAAGTAGTCTCTGAAATAAGGCAAGATTGTCTTTTCGTAGGCCTCTTGAGGCAGACCCATCCCGATGAGCGGCAGGGCCCCCGGGATGAACCGATACCAGAACCGGAAGAGCTGGTCTTTCACCCGGTAGATGACTTTCCTGCTGTTGGTGTCGCCGTAGGGGTACTGCTTTTCAAGGATCTCCAGTTCGATGAGTGCCTTCAGATAATTTGCGACACTTTTCGACGGAATTCCGACCTTCGTGGAGATCTCGATCTGTCGGCTTGCTCCTCCGGCGATGGCCCGGATGATGGAGTTGTAGACCGCAGGCTCCCGCATCTCCTGCTTCATCAGGTTTGCCGGTTCCTCGAACAGGACGCCGTTTCCTGTAAGAAATTCCTCCATAACGGCCTCTTTGAAACTGCCGTGCCGTTTTGCGGCAAGGAGGTACTGGGGAATTCCTCCGGTGATTCCATATCCAAAAAATTGCTCGTCCCTCCTCCAGTCGGAGAAGAACTTTATGCTGTCAAAGCAGTCCAGAGGCTGGATTTTAAACTGAGCGGTCCTTCTTCCGTACAGGGGACTCTTGTAGTTCAGGATCTGATTCTCCATAAAACTCATGGATGACCCGCTGAGGATGAGAAACAGGTTGGTCTCCGTGAAATAGTGGTCGATGGCCTTCTGAAGGATCGACGGAAGTGACGGGTTCGCTGCCGCCAGGTAGGGGAACTCGTCGATCACGAGGACGATCCTTTCATCTTCGGCACATTCCGCCGCGTAGCGGAACGCTGAATCCCAGGAATCAAAGGAGCTGATGAAGGATGACTGCTTTCCCGGAAGGCCTTGAAGAAGCGCTTCAGAGAACATGCGGAGAGCCTCCCTGTCGTTCTGTTCGATCGCCGCGTAAAAGACCGTCTTTTTATTTCTGCAGAACTCGCTGATCAGGCGGGTCTTTCCCACTCGCCTGCGGCCGTAGATTACGGGCATCTGAAACCCTTTGTCCTTGTAGAGCCGGTTCAGTTTTTCCATTTCGGCCTCTCTGCCGATGAACATGAAAACACCTTCTTTTACCTCTTTTTATTTAGTCTAATTATAATTAGACTAATTTCGATAAGATAAAAGAGATGATACTTTAAAAGCGAAGCTGCGTCAAGGAGAGGAGTGTACGGGAGGATTTTTGGCTCGGCAGCATGGCTATTTTCTCGAGGGTTCCAGGATTGAAACGAGATCATGAGGAACAAATAAATACAATGCAACCGCTTGCAGAAAATAAATGGATGTGGTATCCTTCCCTCAGTCGAGAGAAAGGGGGAAAAAGAAATGACTTTGGACGCGGCGGTTTTTCTTCTGCCCTTTTCCCCTGTTGCGAGGATAGACGGTATTTCGGAAAGAGCCTTTCTCCCCGAAGGAGAGGGGCTCTTTTTTTGCTGAAGGGGGTTGACGGAATGGCAGGGAAGGCTGAAGTGAAATGGATCGAGAAGGCCGAGGTGCTGTCGGAGAGGGATATGGAGCGCATCCTTCGCCGGATAGCGGTGGAGATCGTCGAGCGGAACAAGGGGCTCGAGAAGGTGATCCTGATAGGCATTCAGCGCCGGGGGGTGTACCTCGCTGCCCGGCTGCGGGAGATTCTGAAGGAGATGGAGAACGTGAAGGTTCCCCGGGGGGAGCTGGACATCACCCTCTACCGGGATGACATCTCCACCCTGGCGGACCAGCCGGTGGTCCACAGCACCTCCGTCCCGGGGGATATCACGGGGAAGCGGGTGGTGCTGGTGGATGACGTCCTCTTTACGGGGCGCACCATCCGGGCTGCCCTCGACGCCCTGACCGACCTCGGGCGTCCCGAGAGGGTTCAGCTCGTGGTACTGGTGGACCGGGGGCATCGGGAGCTTCCCATCTCCGCCGACTACGTGGGAAAGGTGATCCCCACCTCGAGGATGGAAAATGTGGAGGTCCGGGTGAAGGAGCTTGACGGCGAGGACCGGG
>CAYZZX010000088.1:0-6776 GCA_964483085.1 uncultured Synergistaceae bacterium | reverse complement strand
CGGAGGTGCAGGAGAATGATGGCAGCGGGAAAATACGTGTACAGCTTCAAAGAGGGCAATGCAGAGATGAAAAACCTTCTTGGGGGCAAGGGCGCAAACCTCGCCCGGATGTTCCAGTACGGCCTCCCTGTACCTCCCGGGTTTATCCTCTCTACAGAGGCCTGTCTGAAGTATGGTAAAGATCCAAAATTCCTTGACTCGGTCTGGAGTTCGGTCAATGAGGCGATGAAATCCCTTGAACAGGAAACGGAAAAGACCTTCGGCAGAGGCGAAAATCCTCTTCTGGTGTCGGTCCGCTCCGGAGCGCCCGTCTCCATGCCCGGAATGATGGATACGGTCCTCAACCTCGGACTCAATGATGAATCGGTTGAATCCCTCGCAAGAGCGGCTAATGACCGCCGGTTTGCCTTTGATAGCTACCGGCGGTTTATCCAGATGTACGGCAACGTGGTTCACGGTGTCACAGCCGAGGCCTTCGAAGACGTTCTCGAGGAGGTCAAAAAAGACCTCGGTGTGACCTCCGACAACGAAATCCCCGAGAAAAAACTCGTGGAGGTGGTCGAAGGATTCAAAAAAATCTTCAAAGAAAAGGCGGGGTTCGACTTTCCCGTTGACCCCGAGGTCCAGCTTCGCAACGCCGTCGAAGCCGTATTCAAGAGCTGGGGAAATCCCCGGGCGGTGACCTATCGCAGGCTCCACCACATTCCCCACACCCTCGGCACTGCAGTGAACATCCTTTCAATGGTTTACGGAAATCTCGGCGACGATTGCGGCACCGGCGTCTGCTTCACCCGGAATCCCTCCGACGGCACAAAAGAGCTCTACGGTGAATTCCTCATCAACGCCCAGGGGGAGGATGTGGTCGCAGGAATCCGTACGCCTCAGCCCATCGCCCAACTGAAAGATGCCATGCCCGAGATGTACCGGCAGCTCGACAAGATCACGAGAGACCTTGAAACATCCTACACGGATATGCAGGACATTGAATTCACCATCGAGCGGAACAAACTCTACATTCTACAGACCCGTAGCGGAAAGCGTTCCGCCAACGCCGCGGTCAAGATCGCCGTTGACATGGTGAACGAGGGGCTCATCGACAAAAAGAAAGCCGTCTCCCGAGTCACCCCCGACCAGGTGGAGATGCTCCTTCACAGCCAGGTGGACCCGAGCGCCGACAATGAAGTCCTCGCCAAGGGCCTGCCCGCCTCCCCCGGCGCCGGAGTCGGGGTGGTCTGCTTCGATCCCGACGACGGGGTGGAAATGGCGAAGGAAGGTCAAAAAGTCATTCTCGCCCGGCCGGAAACCTCGCCGGACGACATTCACGGACTCTTCGCCGCTGAAGCCATCATCACGAGCAGGGGCGGCATGACGAGCCACGCGGCCGTGGTCGCCCGCGGCCTGGGCAAACCCTGTGTCAGCGGATGCGAAGGGATCGTCATCGATCTCAAGAAGGAGACCATCACAAACGGATCCGTCGTGGTGAAAAAAGGCGATACCCTCACAGTGGATGGAAGCAGCGGCAGAGTTCTTCTCGGAGGCGCACCACTGAAGGAGGCCTCCTTCACGGAGGACTTTAAGAAACTTCTCGTATGGTCCGACGAAATCGCCCGTCTCCAGGTATGGGCTAACGGAGACACTCCCGAGGACGCGAGAAGAGCCCGGGAGTTCGGAGCGAAGGGAATCGGCCTCTGCCGCACGGAGCACATGTTCATGGCGTCAGACCGCCTTGCCGTCATGCAGCGTCTCATCGTGGCCGACACCTACGAGGAGCGGGTTTCCGCTCTAGACGAACTCAAGGTCATGCAGACGGAGGATTTCTACGGAATTCTGAAAGAGATGGCCGGTCTGCCGGTCATCATCCGCCTTCTTGATCCTCCCCTTCACGAATTCATGCCCAGAGAGCCGGACCTGAAGGAAGAATTGGATGAGCTCAAAACGGCCGGAAAAGAGAACTCTCCCGAGGCTGATTACGTTCGCAAAGTTTTGGCCAAGGTGGAAAACCTCAGGGAATCCAACCCCATGCTCGGCTTCCGGGGGTGCCGTCTCGGCATCGTCTACCCTGAAATCCCCGCAATGCAGACCCGGGCGATCTTTGATGCGACTGTTCAGCTCTTAGAAGAGGGAGTGGAGGTCCATCCCGAGATCATGATCCCCCTCGTTGGCCTCGCCAAGGAGATGGAGTTCTTCAGAACTCAGATCGACGGCATCGCCGCTGAATATAAAGAGAGGGGAGGATCGAAGTTCTCCTATCTCCTCGGAACTATGATTGAAATACCCCACGCTGCTTTTTTGGCGGACGAGATCGCCCGCACCGCGGAGTTCTTCAGCTTCGGAACGAACGATCTCACCCAGACGGCCTTCGGATACTCAAGGGACGATGCTGAGGGCAAGTTCCTCGGCATCTACGAAGAAAAAGGCATACTGCCAGTGAACCCGTTCCACGTCCTCGACCGAGCCGGAGTTGGAGAACTCATGAAGATCGCCGTGGAAAAGGGACGCAAAGAGCATCCAGATCTCTCTATGGGGATCTGCGGCGAGCACGGAGGCAACCCCGAAAGTATCGCCTTCTGCCACACCCTTGGGCTGAACTACGTCAGCTGCTCTCCCTTCCGGGTACCCGTGGCCCGGATTTCCGCGGCCCACGCCGCTCTCGGCCTTATCCGCTAGAACCGAAAATCTTTTCAAGAAGGAGAAGAGACAATGACCCGAAACGAAATAGAAAGCGGCCCGGAGGGCCGGCAGGAGCGGCGTCTTATCTGTCGCGGACTTGCGGCCTCGCCGGGAGCCGGAACAGGAAAGGTGGTCCTTGTGGTCGGACCGGCCGATGGAGATAAAATTGCCCGGGGAGATATTCTTGTAGCGCGAAGCATCACTCCGGATATGGTTTCAGCCCTGCGAAAAGCCGGAGCTGTAGTGACTGACGAAGGAGGACGGACCTGCCATGCGGCCATCCTCTCCCGGGAGCTGGGCGTCCCCTGCATCGTGGGGGCCCGAACCGCCACGGAGCTGCTGAAAGAAGGGCAGATCGTCCTCGTCGATGCCTCCCGGGGCGCAGTCTACGAAGCGTCCCCCGAAGACATCGCCCCTCAGGCAATTCCCTTCGCGCCGCCGGAGGATCTCCCCTCACAAAAAATGCCCGTTGCAACTGCTTCATCTTCCTCCGTCGTGACGGGTACGAAAATTCTACTCAACCTCGAGGGGCCCGCCTCAGCTGAACGGTGGGCAGCCCTTCCATCCGATGGTGTGGGGCTTCTCCGGACGGAGTTCATCTTCTCCGGCAGAATCGGCGTTCACCCCATGCATCTCGTCCGAACGAACCAGGGAGGGCTCTTCATCGACAAACTCGCCGAGGGGCTTGCCGCAGTCGCCCGCTCCTTCGAGCCCAGGCCGGTGCTCATGCGCTTCAGCGATTTCCGTACGGATGATTTTCGCCGCCTCAAGGGGGGCAGTGAGACGGAGCCGGAGGAAAGCAACCCCATGATCGGATGGAGGGGGGCTTCCCGGTATGTCTCACCGGAGTACGAAGAGGGGTTCAGGCTCGAATGCAGAGCCGTCCGAAAGGTCCGTGAAGACTTCGGCCGCACCAACCTCTCCGTGATCATCCCCTTCGTCCGCACTCTGGGCGAGATGGAGGCTGTCAGAAAAATAATGGCCTCCGAGGGGCTTGTCTCCGGTCCCTCCTTCAAGATATGGCTCATGGCGGAGGTCCCCTCGGTGGTCCTTCAGGCGGACGAATTTGCCGCCCTCGCTGATGGTATCACCATCGGCAGCAACGACCTCACACAGCTCATCCTCGGCGTCGACCGGGATTCTGCGCTGCTGGGCGCCATGGGGTACTTCGACGAACGCCACCCCGCCGTCCTCGAGGCCATCTCTCTTCTTGTCCGCGCGGCGAAGAAACAGGGCATCCCCTGTTCAATCTGCGGCGAAGGCCCCTCGGTCTTCCCCGATTTTGCCGAACACCTCGTTCGGGAAGGTGTGGACAGCATCAGCGTCAACGCCGACACCCTTTCGTACATAAGAGGCATCGTTGCCTCCGCGGAGCAGAAGATCATCCTCGACGGAATGCGGAAGAGATAGTCTCTTCGAAATGCTACAAATAAAGAAGAGGAGGCCGGGATTTTTTCCCGGCCTCCTCTTCTTTATTTGTAGCTTCCCCTGTCGTCAGTTCGTGATGCCGTATTGCTTCAGCAGGTTCTGGTACTTATCCTCCACAGTCTGGGCGGGATTCGGATCGGTATAGGGCCTGTCCGAGTCGGGGATGACCACATCGGAAGGTGCTCCGGGGGTGGTCACCTTTACAGGCCCCATCTCGGGAAGAGGCCCTCCCGGCAGCGGCATTTCATCGGAGGTGTACAGACCGCCGCTTTCGTAGGTCTCTCTGTCGTTATGGACGAGAATCAGGCGCGGGGCCTTCGGATCCATGGCGCTTGCGTACATATCGCCGCCGTGAATGGGACAGTTCGACTCAGGGGCGCTTCCCTCCGGAAGATAGATCGTCACGGCTGAGCATCCGGGAATTGCCCGGAACCCTGTGGTCCGGCATATTTTGACCTTTTCGACCCGGGCGTCCGCCGGAACATCGAAGGTTTCAGGGAGATTCCGTCCCTTGACCGCCTCCTCGACAAAGACCTTCCAGACCGGAGCGGCGATCACTCCGCCGGTGGCACCTCTCTTTGCGAGGGGTTTATGGTCGTCATTTCCGACGTAGACCACTGCGACGAGTCCGGGAACGCCTCCGAGAAACCAGGCGTCGCTGAAATCGTTCGTGGTCCCCGTCTTGCCGAAGGTCTCCCGATCCGGAAGACGAGCCCTGCTCCCCGTCCCTGCCCTTACGGCATCAAGAAGAACGGAGCGCACCATGATGGCCGTCTCTGGAGAAAGAGCCCGGGAGGAGGTAGGGGAGCGGCGCTCAAGGACGTCGCCGTTTCCTGAACGAACCTCCCTCAGAAAGAGGGGGGTCAGCGCACGGCCGTTATTTGCGAAGGCAGAGAAGGCCACAGCCATCTCAAGGGGGGGTATGCTCGCGCTTCCGAGGGCGAGAGAGAGGTCCGCCGGCACATGAGGGGAGATGACCCCCATCCTCCGTGTAATGTCGATGATGTTCTTTGCACCCACATAATCGATCAGCCGGACTGCTACCGTATTCAGCGAATGGATGAGAGCGTACTCGAGGGTCACTTCGCCCTTGAACTTGCCGTCGTAGTTGCTCGGTGCCCAGACGGTCATATTGGGCCCCTTCTTGTCGTACTCTATATGGGCGTCGAGAAAATGGTCCGTGGGCAGCAGCCCCGCTTCAAAAGCAGCCGCATAGACGATGGGTTTGAACCCGGAGCCTGGCTGACGGTAGGCCTGGGTTGCCCGGTTGAATTTACTCTCTGCGAAATCGTGCCCTCCCGCCATGGCGAGGACTTCTCCGGTCTCTGGGTCCATTCCGACGATGGCCCCTTGAGTCTTCAGCCCCTTCATGGCGTTGTCGGCCGCTTCCTGCATCTTCAGATCGAGGGTCGTGTGGATCTCCATGCCTCCGGCGTAGACGAGATCAGGCCCGTACTTCGGCAGAAGATCATTGAAAAGGATATGGGAGACAAAATAGGGTGCCCGGTTGAACTCCTGAACCTTGTTGGGCACATGCTTGAAGACGAGCTCCTCTCCGTAGGCAGTCTCTTTTTCTTCGTCGGTGATCCATCCCAGCGTTGTGAGGCGATCGAGCACATACCACTGCCGGTTTTTCGAGTTCTCGAAGTTCGACAGTGGGCTGTACCGGCCCGGAGCAGCGATGAGCCCTGCGATCATAGCGGCCTCGGGAAGGGTAATCTGTGCGGCTGGTTTTCCGAAATACGTCCGGGCTGCCGTGTCGACTCCCCAGGCACCGTGGCCGAAGTAGATGGTGTTCAGATACATCTCCATGATGCGGTCCTTGGTGAAGAGCTTCTCCATGCGGATTGCGAGAACGGCTTCCTTCCCCTTCCTCGCGAAGGTCCGCTCATGGGTCAGAAAAAGATTCCGGGCGAGCTGCTGGGTGATGGTACTCCCCCCCTGCTTCACGCCGCGATTCATAAAGTTCTCAAAAAAAGCTCTGGCTATGGAAAGAAGACGGATGCCTCCGTGCTGATAAAAGGATGAATCTTCAGCGGCGAGGGTGGCCTTGATGATCCATGGAGAAATTTCGGCTAGCTGGACGGGCTGGCGGTTCTCAGTGAAGAGGCGGGCTACAGTTTCTCCGTTGCGGTCGTAGATGACGCTCGCAACGCTCGTCTTATAGGCAAGTATCTCCGTCTCAGTAGGAAGGTCCTCGGAAAGATTCTTGATATAGTAGACGCCGAAGACTGAAACAGCAGCGGCTGCGAGAAGGAGAAGGAAAAAAATCGTGAGAAAAAAAACCTTCAGAAAGGACCGTTTTTTTTTCGGTTTTCCCTCCCTGCGGGGAGGGGAAGACTTACGGCCGGAGCCTTCTTGCGAATCTGATGCCTGTACCATGTATGTCCTCCTTGCTGAACAAAAAATGAGTCGAAAGGCTGCTCGCGTATACTTAAAACCACTCCCTGGATGAATCCGGTCAATTATACCACCACCTCTTAAAAGAAATTCTATAAAAAATGCATTCAGGGGCTTGTCAAACCCCTTCAGCCGTGGTATATTCTTCGCCGTTGCCCCACACGGCAGCGACGGAACTTGAAAAAAGAATACAGTGCATAGAGAAGTAATAGCGAGGTCCGAGCAGTAATTATTTGAGAGTTTGATCCTGGCTCAGGACGAACGCTGGCGGCGTGCTT
>CAYZZX010000087.1:0-6799 GCA_964483085.1 uncultured Synergistaceae bacterium | reverse complement strand
TGCTGATAGTGAAATTAATGATTTCAATTAAAATTAAATTAACAGGCGGACTCCAATAAGGAATTATGACATAGGGTGTTGCGTGATGTGAGTCTTGAGGTGGATATATATGTAGTAAACGTCGAAATGTCGAGGTTTGTTAATTAAACAATAAAACCTGGAGAGGTCGTAAGCGGTAAGATTGCAATCAAGTCGGAGGAGAGATTTGAAATTATCCAGGTTTCAAATATTTAAAAGCCAATTATTCATTACCATAAAAGAAACAAACTTCAGTCAAAAATACATATCTGACGGATAGACATGTAGGGGGAAGGGTATGTATAGGAAGTAACCTTGGTATAAAATGATAAAAAAAGTGTAATGGAACATATAAATCAAGTCCGATTGAGTGACTTTCGATTTTTCGTTGAATATTTCCCGGGAAATATTCAACGAAAAATCGAAAGGGTATCTAAAAGATCGCTTGAAGGTGGGTAGAGTCGATTTTGAAAATATTAGTGAGAATTTTAGGCTTTGCTGCTAAGGGTTTTGGTGTTAGGTGCTGTCGTTAAGGAGCTTCGGAGGTGGATACGTAGAACCATCGTGCGTTATCAACTCCCGACGATTTTTTTCAACGTTTTTTTGAGAGACGTTTCGTAAGGCTTATTTGTAATACAAATGCTTTGCGTAGAGAACATCTCTAAAAAAAGCAGCTCCTGATTAATTACAATCTGGAACTGCTTTTTTTCCTACTCATTCTTTGGCGGTCTTTGACACGCATCTTACTCTTGCTACGTATTATTTCGAAAAGCTCAGTTTGAGGGTAACTTATTCAGGAAGTATCTCCACGAGTTTTATCTCGAAAGTTAATTCTTTTCCTGCGAGTGGGTGATTCGCGTCTAGACGGACATTGTTTTCGTCAAAGGAATGAACTCGCACATTGATAGGTGTTCCATCGTTGGTCATCATCTGAAGGCCGTCGCCCTTAAAGGGCTCGTACCCCTTTGGAAGAAGGTCCTTTTTCACCTCGATAACCTTTTCTTCTTCCCATGTGCCATAGGAGTCTGAAGGAGAAAGAACAAGTGTTTTCTCTTCGTCAATTTCCATGCCGAGAACACCCCGGTCGAAGCCGGGTATCATCTGGCCAGCCCCCACTACGAATTCAAGAGGATCTCGTCCCTCGGAGGAGTCGAAAATTTCACCATTCTCCAGTGTTCCTTTGTAGTGGACTCGAATGCGGTTCCCTTTTGTTACTGGCATATAGCTGCTCCTTTTACCGACGATGAGCCGGATTTTGAAATTTCCCTTAACCTGGCGGCATCAGGATGTGCAGACCATTGTAAGAGGAGGGGAGTGAGATTACAAGGAAAATCAGTGGTAAATTCTAGAAACCAGGTAGTTTTTTTAAAACAGAAAAAAACTTCTCTTTGGAATTTATTTTCTGCATGTCATTTCATTCTTAGAAATTATAAGGGGTATTTAAAAAGAGGGTACAATGAAACGGATTCGTAAAAGAGGAAGGCTAGGATGTCAAAAAGAACGATACGGAAGGAGTACTGGTACTATGGAGATTTTTCTTTTTCTGCTTGCCAATGGTATTATCTTACAAGTACTCCGGGCCGTATTCCGTTTTTCCAGTTCTTCCAACACTAAAAAAAAGAAGAGGAGGCAGGGAACGCAGTACCTACCACCCCCGGATGCCCCGGCAAGATGGTTCGGCGGTGAAGAGCGGCCGTCTATTCAGGATTATGTAATTCCCGGTCTTGTATATTACGGTGGAAAGCTTCTTGATTACACCGGTACCAATGATCCTTGCCTCATTAACCCTCATCTTGAACTCTCCAAAAATGAAGAATCTGGCTTTATTTCAATGAAGAATGTATCTTACAGCGCATTGTCGCCACAAAAGAGGGCTACTTATCTTCAGTGGCTTTCGGAAGGACGAGACAACCCTGAATGCGACCCAGCCTTCGTTCTCCTTTTTTTCTATGGACTCGAAAGGCGTCTTTTTGTCGATGGACCTCGCGGGAGGGTGACTTCGGGAGAACGAAAAACCATCGTTCTCGAAGTTCTTCGCCTTCTGCAAATATATGGAGAGATATCCTACCTCAGGCACTATTTTTTGAGTTTTCTTGCTATGGAGTGGGGAGTTTATGGTGATAGGGAAGAAGTTCCGCTATATCTCGATATCCCTGATATCATCGGAAAAGATATATTTCCTGCCATCGTCGCTCGTCTTGCTGACCGTGGCCTCCCATTACCCGGAGAAACTGCTTTCCAATGGCTGATTCATTGCCCGAAAATAAAAGTTCTTCCAGTAGCCCAGAGTCATCCTGAACTCTTCCGTCAGCTCTTTCTCCTTCGCTACAGTCAAAAGTTCGAAAAGGGCATTTTCCTTCATTGCGGCCGCACGCCGCTGATCCTCGAATATCGGGGGGCAAATCCATCTCTTGGAGGCAGACTTAAAATTCGCGTATCGGACCTTCAAAATCCTTTCGTCGTCAGGGCTCCTCTCCAGAAAATTACGGTCCTGGGAGTGGCATGCGCCGAAGAACTTGAGCCTTACAGCATTTCTGCAGCCAGAGCGCTTTTGGCTCCGGAGCTTCTTGCTTTTCTTCCCGAAGGTGAGGATATTCGCCTGCACCTTTCGAGCCTCTGTTCCTCCGGCCCTGCCCTTGTACGCCTCCGTCTTCTTGAAATACTCGGTTATGAGACTTCTACGGAAGGACAGGGCGGATACTGCAGACTGCGTGAAAAAATTGCATCTCTCGGATTTAATCTTGTTCCCGAAAATGGAACCGCCGCTCTTGCTCTATGCGAAGACCCTGCCGTTGTCCTCTATGAAGGTGCAACTATACTTGAGCCGTCGGAAGAGTATCATCTTCTTGCGGCGCTACTTCGCCTCGGGGCACTCGTCGCCCAGGCTTTGGGGAATGTCTCACCGGCAAAAGAAGAGGTCTTTCGCGCCCTTATCCGCGGTAATAACAACCTCTCGAAAGAGGAGAAGGAGCCCCTCCAGGCACTCCTTCTCTGGGCCTTCCGGACACCTCAGTCTGCCCGGCAGATCAGAGCTGTTCTCAAAGATTTCGGCGAAGAGGGGCAAGGTGCCATGAGCAGGGTTTTGCTCACAGTCGCCACGGCAGACGGGGCCATCAGTAAGGAGGAAATGTTACAGCTCGAGAAGCTCTTTACTTATCTCGGTCTCGAAAAAAAGAGACTTCCTTCAGATGCTCCTCACCTTGCGTCCGCCGGTGAACCCCCCGGTGGGGAAGCGGGAGAAAAGCAGGCTCTCCTCTCCATTGAAAGGGAACTCATTCTTCTTCGCCAGGATAAAAACGTCCAAGTTCAAAAGATCCTCACCGGTATAGGGCTTTACGATGCAAAACTTCCATCCCACGAACAGGCCCCGTAACCGAAATACGCTTCCCTTCCCCATTATGATAAAATGGGGGAAAACAGGAGGTGAGTAGTGTGATAATCACTTCTTCCGAAAAAGGGCAAGTTGTCATACCCTCAAAGATCAGGAAGCAGCTTCAGATAACACCGGGAACCCGCTTTTCTGTCCGAGTCCGGGAAGGAGAGATCATCCTCACACCCGCAAAAGACATAGACACCCTTTACGGAGCGCTGTCCACTTATGCCCGCCCCGGAACAACCCATGAAGAAGAGAGGGAAGCCCTCTATCGGGCTGTAGGCGAAACTCATGAATGATTTTCGCGGAATTGACGCAAATATCATTCTCAGGTTTCTTCTGAAAGACAATGCAGAGCTGAGTCCCCGGGCCAGGGAGATTCTCCTTGCCGTACGAGATGAGAGGCTGAAGGTCTTCTGTGACCCAGTGAACTTTGCAGAAGTTGTCTGGATACTCTCCTCCTTTTACAAGATCGAGGGCAGGGAAATACGGGATCTTCTTCTTCCTCTTCTTCAGCTCGAAAACTTTATTCTTCCGGAAAAAGAGAGGATGATGAAAGCTCTCGAGCTCTTTGGGCTCTCCGTTCCTCATTTCGGAGACGCGTGCCTCTGCGCTGCAGCCATGGACATGACGGAGGAGAAAATTATCTCATTCGACAAGAAAATGAAGTCCGTGAAGGGAATTTCCTGCTTCGACCGGTACTGACGAAAAAAAGACTTGCGAGGAGCTGAAAAGATGAAATTTCAAAAACGCATTGCCGATTACGGAGTCTCCATCGGCACCCTGCCTCGAGGCCCCCGCAACGCCATCACCGACGTGGAGGGGGTCCTCGTCGGGCACAGCACCCTGTCTGACGGGCCCGTGCAGACGGGCGTCACCGCTGTACTTCCCCATAGAGGAAATATCTTCCGGAACAAACTCTTCGCCGCCAGCCATGTCATCAACGGCTTCGGAAAGTCGGTCGGCCTCGTCCAGATCGAGGAGATTGGAACCCTCGAGACCCCCATCCTCCTCACCAACACCCTCAGCACAGGCACGGCCTCAGAAGCCCTCGTCCGCTTCATGCTGAAGGATAACCCCGACATCGGCAGAGAAACCGGCACCGTGAATACTGTGGTCTGCGAGTGCAACGACAGCTTTCTCAACGATATCCGGGGAATGCATGTGGAGCAGGAGCATGTCTTCAGCGCTCTTGCCGCTGCAGGGGTGGAGTTCGAAGAGGGCGCGGTCGGAGCAGGTCGTGGAATGTCCTGCTATCAGCTCAAGGGCGGCATCGGCAGCGCGTCCCGGATTATAGAGGCAGAGGGAAGCTCCTGGACCGTCGGTGCCCTGGTGCTCTCAAACTTCGGCCAGATGGAGGACCTCATTATGGGCGGAAAGCACATCGGCCCCTCCATCATGAAGGTTGCCCCTCCCTCCGACGAGCAGGGGTCCATCATTATTATTCTCGCCACGGACCTTCCCCTTACCGAACGGCAACTCAAACGGATCAGCCGGCGGGCAGCAGTGGGTCTATCCCGCACCGGTGGCTTCATGGGAAGCGGAAGCGGCGAAATCGTCCTCGCCTTCACCACCGCCAACCGGACGAACCATGACGAAACGGCCCCCGTACTTCCACTGAACATGTTGAACGAAGATCTCATGAACCTTCCCTTCCGGGCCGTGGCGGAGGCGACAGAAGAGGCAATTCTCAACTCCATGATCTGTGCCGAACCCGTCACGGGAAGAGACGGAAACCGACGGGACTCCCTCCGTGATTTCGCTCATCTTTTCGAGGCTCCATGATAATGGGCGAACCGTTCAGCGCCGAAAGACAGGAGGCGGTCCGCAGCTTTCCTCCCGTTTCGGCTCCCGACGCGCGACTTCTGATTCTCGGAAGCATGCCCGGCCGCGCCTCTCTGGCTGCAAAGCAATATTATGCCCACGCCCGGAATGCCTTCTGGGCAATTATGGAAGAAGTTCTGGGCATACCAGCGGCAATGCTCTACGAAGGTCGCCTCACGGCCCTCAAAGACCGCCGGATCGCCCTCTGGGACGTCCTCGCCTCCTGCGTCCGGCCCGGCAGCCTTGACTCAAACATCGAGGTGCTCTCCATCACCCCCAACGACTTCCGTACTTTTTTTTCGAAACACCCCCGGATATCCGCAGTCTTCTTCAATGGCACTATGGCTGAACAGTCCTGGAAACGCCATGTCCTTCCAACTCTGCCTCCTGCCCTCATACCCGAGATGAGCTTCCGCCTTCCCTCCACCAGCCCCGCTAACGCAGGAAAGACCTTCACAGAAAAGGCAGAAGCCTGGAAGATTATAGAGCGAACATTGAAGGTGGATTCCCAATGAGCACTCTCGAACGGGCAATCGAAATAGCGAAGAAAGCCCACGCAGGGCAGGTGGACAGTGGCGGAGCACTTTAAAAAAAGGGGAGAGAGTATACTGATTTCTAATGTATATGAAAGTTGAGGAAGAAGAAATGCTGAAGCCGGGGTTATATGAACAGATAATTGATAGTGCAATGGCGTTCAGTCTTGACCAACCTCAGGTCCAGGATGAGTTTTTTATAGATAAAGCAGCTATCGACAATGCTGAAGCTTCAGGGCTATTGGCAAAATATGTATCGGAAATCGTACAAAAAGGACTGGATAATTTAAAAGACAATGGCGGAGACATTCAGCGCCAAATAGCCTTCGTAAACAAAATAATAGGGGAAATCTTCAAAGAAACTGGCGAGAGTGACTTCAAAAATATGTCCGTCGATAAACGGGCTGAACAGCTCATGGTTTTTATGGAAAAGAAAAACACAATCTTGTCTTTAACTCGGAGAGAAGAAGTACCCAGACCAGTAACCTCCATCGCCTACAGTTCGCTGTTTACGGGTGCTTCTCATGAACCGCAGCTATACTCCGAGTTAAAAAAGGAAATCATCTCTTCCGACAGGATTGACATGCTTGTCTCCTTCATAAAATGGAGCGGGCTCCGTTTAATCATCAACGAACTTGAAAGTTTCACCCTAAGAGGAGGAAAACTACGAGTAATTACAACCTCGTACATGGGGGCTACTGACATCAAGGCGGTTGAGGAACTCGCGAAACTCGCAAATACGGAAATAAAAATATCCTACGACACAAAACGAACAAGGCTTCACGCGAAGGCCTATGTTTTCTTCAGGCAAACGGGTTATACGACAGCCTACGTAGGTTCTTCAAACCTTTCCCATATAGCGATCTCGAGCGGCCTGGAATGGAATATAAAAGTAGCCAGGAAGGATATGCCAGAGACGATTGATAAAATCAGTGCCACTTTTGAGACCTACTGGAATTCAAGGGATTTTGAGGTGTATTCAAAAACAGAGAAACCAAGATTGGAAAGAGCGCTGAAGGGCGAGCAGTCTTCTTCTCTGTCCATGCACAAC
>CAYZZX010000086.1:0-6815 GCA_964483085.1 uncultured Synergistaceae bacterium | reverse complement strand
CTACGTAGGTTCTTCAAACCTTTCCCATATAGCGATCTCGAGCAGCCTGGAATGGAATATAAAAGTAGCCAAGAAGGATATGCCAGAAACGATTGATAAAATCAGCGCCACTTTCGAGACCTACTGGAATTCAAGGGGTTTTGAGGCATATACGAAAACAGAAAAACCAAGATTGGAAAAAGCCCTGAAGGGCGAACGGTATTCTTCGATGTCCATGGAAAACCTATATCTATTTGATATTTCCCCCTACCCTTACCAGCAAGAAATATTGAGGCAGTTAGAAGCCGAGCGAACTATCAGAGGGCATTACAGAAATTTGATAGTCGCCGCTACCGGTACAGGCAAAACAGTTATATCTGCCTTCGATTATAAGGATTTCAAGAAGAAAAACCCCTCAAAACCGAACAAGTTGCTCTTTATCGCCCATAGAGAAGAAATATTAACCCAGAGCGTGTCCTGTTTTCGGGGTGTCTTACGGGATCCAAATTTCGGCAGTCTTTTCGTAGGGAACCATAGGCCAGAGAGTTTTGACCATTTATTTATGTCAATACAGACCTTCAACTCGCAAGATTTTCCATCGAAGACGACGCCGGATTTCTACGACTATATCGTGGTGGACGAATTCCATCACGCCGCAGCGGATTCATACCAGAAACTGCTCTCTTACTATGAACCAGAAATCCTCTTGGGATTGACCGCCACTCCTGAGCGAATGGACGGAAAATCGATACTGGAATATTTTGATCACCGAATAGCAGCGGAAATAAGATTGCCTGAAGCAATTGAAAGGAAATTGCTCTGTCCATTTCAGTATTTCGGCATTACTGATGAGGTAGACCTAAGAAGTTTACGATGGACAAGAGGCCGTTACGACACCAGAGAATTGTCGAATCTCTATAGTTTGAATAGTTTTTCTGCAACTAAGAGGGCTTCTATGACGATAGAGTCCATAAAAAAGTACGTTACCGATTTAGATAAAGTCAAGGCCCTTGGCTTCTGCGTCTCCGTGGATCACGCCGAGTATATGTCGAGATTTTTCAATGAACATAATCTGCCTTCCCTGTGCCTTTCATCAACAACTCCGGATAAAGAGAGAGAAGATGCAAAGGCAAAACTCGTAAATGGTGATGTTAACTATATTTTTGTTGTCGATCTTTATAATGAAGGGGTGGATATCCCCGAGGTAAACACCGTTCTTTTTCTTCGTCCTACGGAAAGCCTGACTGTATTCTTGCAGCAGCTTGGCCGCGGGCTTCGTTTGGCGGATGATAAAGAATGCCTGACAGTTCTCGACTTCATCGGACAGGCGAATAAAAAATATAATTTTGAAGATAAATTTACAGCCTTGCTTGCTAATACATCCCACAGTCTTCAAAAAGAGATCAAAGAAGGATTTATTTCGGTCCCGAAGGGCTGTTATATACAACTGGAACGCTTGGCGAAGGATTATATACTGGAGAATATTCGCAGCTCCTTCAACACTTCCTCTGGTTTAGTATCGCGAATTGCGACCTTTGAAGAGGACAGCGGGTTACCCCTGTCCATAGAAAATTTTACTAAATACTACCACCTGAACATAAACAGCATTTACAAATACGGTAATTTTTCACGACTCTGTGTCAAGGCAGGCGTGAAAGATGATTTTGATGAGCCTTTGGAAGATGTTATGGACAAGGCATTCCTCCGTCTTTGTTCCATTGATTCCAGACGGTGGATCACTTTTTTGCTCAAAGTACTCTCAGGTGAAGAATCCGTGGATTTCAATTGTCTGACAATCGAAGAGAACCGGATGCTGAATATGTTTTCCTATACCCTTTGGCAAAAGGTTTGGGCCGATTTAGACTTCGATTTATCGACGGTGCTCAGATCTTCTCCAACTCTTTTGGCTGAACTTCTTGAATTGCTCCGGTACAACTACAGCCACATCGACTTCGTGGACAAGAAAGTAGACGTGGGGTTTGGTTGCCCCTTGGACCTGCATTGCACCTACACCCGCGACCAGATTTTACTTGCCATGGACCATCGGAACCCCTCCAGTGTTCGGGAAGGGGTCAAATGGTTTTCGGAAAAAAACGCGGATATCTTTTTTATCACACTGAATAAGTCCGAAAAAGATTATTCCCCTTCAACGATGTACAAGAATTATTCAATCAGCGAGTCGCTGTTTCACTGGCAAAGCCAGAGTACGACCGGAAGTGATTCACCGACAGGGAAAAGATATATAAGCCATCGTTCCCTTGGAAGCAATATTTTACTCTTTGTAAGAGAACATAAAAGAAATGATTTTGGAACTGAGCCCTATACGTTCCTTGGGCCGGCGAGCTATCTATCTCATGAGGGAAGTAAGCCTATGAGCATTATATGGAAACTCGATAACCCGATCCCCGGAAAATATCTTAAAAAGACAAACCAACTAGCGGCAGGTTAAAGATGATACATGTAAGCGCTGCAATCATAAAAAACGAAACTGGTGAAATCCTTATCTGCCAACGGGGTAAAGGGGGGATATGTGAATATCTCTGGGAATTTCCCGGCGGAAAGCTTGAGCCGGGAGAAACATCGGAGGAGTGCCTTATCCGAGAATGCAGGGAGGAACTTGGAATAGAAATAGAGATCCAGGAACTCTTTGCACAAACGACGCATGCATACCCCGAAATAACAATAGCTTTTTCATTTTTTCTGGCAAAACTTATGAAGGGAGAGCCGAGAGCAGAGGTTCACGAGTCAATACAATGGGTTTTGCCTGAAGAACTTGAACTCCATGAATTTTGTCCGGCCGACATCGTAATTATAGAGAAACTCATAGAAAACCAGTGAAAGGCAGCCTTGAGACAATCGTTTTGGGTGGCATTATATGAGGTGCTCCTCATCCTATGGACACTAAACAAGCGGGAATAATAAAACTTAATGAAAGATGGGTCAGTTTTTTTAAGCTATTTTTTTGTCGCCCTACGGGGAAAAGACTCTGTAATATCGGAGAAGTGCAGATTTAGCCGCTTTACAGCGCTCAGGAACGGTTCGTACCCCGAAAAAACAGTGTTACGTACTTCCAGATACTCAAGAAAGCATATTTAGAAATACCAGAGAATGGAATGGTTTTTTGCACTAAGGAGGAGACCGAAATGAACGAAGTGATTAGGACGATTCTTGAACGGCGCAGTATCCGCAAGTACTCCGACCAGCCGGTGAAAAGAGAGGATATCGAACTGGTTCTACAGGCTGGTATGTACGCACCCACGGGCGGAGGCGCTGAGCCATGGCATTTCGGCGTGCTGACCGATAAAGAAATGATCGCAGAGCTCGACGAAAAAGCCCGTGGCGCCATGAGAGCCTCAGGCATCGAGAGGATAATTGCCATGGGAGAAAACCCGAAATACAGAATATTCTTCGGCGCTCCGGTGGTGATCATGATTTACGAAGAGAAAGTGCTCCGGAAGACCGGAGCGCACCTCTCCGCTATGGCTGATTGCAGCGCGGCTATACAAAACATGCAGCTTGCGGCCTTTTCTCTCGGGTTAGGCACCTGCTGGATCGGCCTGATCCGCTATCTTTTCGCAACGGACCGGTGCATGGCGCCGGAGGGGTATAACCCGCTCTATGCCATGACTCTGGGCTATTCTGCAGGGCCGGAGGCGATCAGGCCCCGTTCGAGGCGGGAAGGGACGGTCAGCTGGTTCTAACCATAGGGTGGTGGTTTTTCCATGCCATGCAAGTCTATTCTCCTCCAGAAAAGGACTCTACTGTCGATTACATCGAGATTTATATTAGTCGATTTTATTTATTGACCCTGCTAGCAGAATTTTCTCAGTCTAGCCGGTATAGACTTGATGGCTCTGCAGCAGATCTATGATTACCAGGTCACCTGGTCGGACTGAGGATCTGCTTTGCCCAAATCGAGCAAAAACTTGATGTTTCGTCCATCTGCCTGTATTGTCGCTTTTAGTCTGCAGTCAAAACCGACGCGGCGCTTGGGGCATACACGATCAATAAGTCGACCAACTCACCAAGAGCAAGGGCCCGGCTAAGGTGCGGATCGTTATGGAAGGATGAGCATAATGAATTCTCTGAGTTTGCCTATTGCTATTGACGATCTGCTCCGCGGTCACTCGGTCGAGTGGGAGCGGCTTGAATATAAGGCGGGCTGGAATTCTGAAAATGTTCTGCACACGATGTGCGCCTTTGCCAACGACTTCCATAATCTCGGTGGTGGCTACATCCTGATTGGTGTCGAAGAACAAAAGGGTTGCCCAGTTCTTCCGCCAAAAGGCATTAGTCCCGATCAGATCGATGCCATTCAAAAAGAGATACTGCAGCTTGGGCATAGCGCAATTCAGCCGTCTTACCACCCACTCACCACCCCTGCACAAATCGGCGGTAAAACCATTCTCGTGATCTGGGTACCGGGTGGCGAGACACGGCCCTACAAAGCAAAAATCAGCCTGTCAGAAAAATCGTCCGATTGGGCCTGGTATATTCGCAAGCAGTCGAGCACTGTCCGCGCAAAAAATGCCGATGAACGCGAATTGATTGGCTTGGCTGCAACAGTGCCGTTTGATGATCGCTACAACCAGTCAGCCACACTGGAGGATTTTTCTCTGAGGCTCATCGAGGAATATTTAAAAGAAGTAGGCAGTGAACTTGCAGAACAGGCCGCACAACTGCCGATGGATACTCTGGGCCGTCAGATGAACATTGTCGGTGGTCCTAGCGAATCACCCTTCCCGAAAAACATCGGCCTGATGATGTTCAACGAGCATCCGGAGATATTCTTCCCGGCCACCCAAATTGACATTGTTTACTTCCCAGATGGCCCGGGTGGTGACATCTTTGAAGAAAAGGAATTCAAGGGACCACTGGCCAGAATAACCCGCGACGCGCTCAATCACATTCAACGCAACTATCTCAAGGAGACAGTTATCAAATACCCTGACCGCGCCGAAGCAGACCGCATTTGGAACTTCCCCTATGCAGCTGTCGAAGAGGCGTTAGTCAATGCCGTTTATCACCGTTCTTACGAAATTCGCGAGCCTATTGAAGTGCGCATCACACCGGATGAATTGGTGGTTCTCAGCTTCCCCGGTCCAGACCGTTCTATCAGGATTGAAGATATTGCCACAGGCAAAGCGGTTAGCCGCCGTTACCGCAACCGGCGTATTGGCGAATTCTTTAAGGAACTGGATCTCACCGAAGGACGATCAACCGGCATTGCCAAAATCATGCGCGCCATACAGCACAACGGTTCGCCACAACCTATCTTCGAGACGGATGCAGATCATAGCTACTTTGTGGTCCGTTTCCCTGTTCACCCTAAGTCTATGCGGTCAGTAGAAGCAGTTGCAGATGGAGTGGAGACAGCACCCCCCCAGGTAACCCCCCAGGTAACCCCTCAGGTAATTAAACTGTTGTCGGCCATGGATGGCGAGATGGATCGTGGACAAATCCAACTTGCATTGGGTTTGAAGGATCGAAAAAACTTCCGTCTGGCCTATCTTGCACCAGCTCTTGAGGCAGGACTAATTGAGATGACACAGCCTGATACTCCAAGTAGCCCAACCCAAAAATATTGCCTCACGCTCAAAGGCAAGCAATTACGGGAGCAAACAGCATCGTGAAAAATCTCGCTCTAACGCTTGCCAGTAAAGAAAATTCCAATCATGCAGCTTGCGGCCTTTTCTCTCGGATTAGGCACCTGCTGGATCGGCCTGATCCGCTATCTTTTCGCAACTAACAGGTGCATGGCGCCGGAGGGGTACAATCCACTCTATGCCATGACTCTGGGTTATTCTGCAGGGCCGGAGGCGATCAGGCCCCGTTCGAGGCGGGAAGGGACGGTCAGCTGGTTCTAAAGGGGGCATTAGAGCAATCTTTGAAGGAGGATGGTTTGTGAGCAGACTTGAAGGGGCAATCGAAATCGAGCGGGTTTGAAAAAAATTTCTCTAAAGAACCCGAAGGGGCGCAGTGTTTATCAGAAGAGTAATCCCTTGAGAATTTTTGCAGATCCTTGCATGAAAATCTGACTATTCCTTAACATATTCTGCAAGCGAAATTATAGGATTTTGCTGAGTCCTTTTCTCTGACCCTTTAGTTGTTCCCTTTGTAGATTCTCGACCGATGGTCGAAATCCAAGGCTATGATAACGAGATTTTTATCTTGTATCTCTACCAGAAGGCGATAATCGCCGATGCGGTATCTCCAAAGGCCTTTGAGATGTCCCGTCAGAGCCTTGCCGTATATTCGGGGTTCTTCTGAATTCGCGAGATTCCGGCTGATATAGCTGAAGAGAAGGCGCTGGACCTCCTGTTCCATTTTTTTGATCTTTTTTGCCGCAGAAAGGCTGAACCTGACACTATAGGTTCTCATCGGAAAATCCGCATTCCTTCACTATATCCTCATAAGAAAGGGTTTTCCTGTCGGATTGCAGCCATTCCATGTATATTTTCAAGTCGTATTCATCTTCTATTTTTTCAAGAATGGATTCCCTTGCCAGTTGGGACAGGGAAATTCCTTTTTCGGCGGCATAGCGTTCCACCGCCGACCGTTCATGCTCTGTGAAGCGTATGGTCAGAGTTTTCGATAGAGTGTTTATGAGAAGCCCTCCCTTCATGTGTTCTATTGTAACACGTGAAGGGAGGGTGGGTCAGACCTACACATTTGACAAGCTTGTTAAATAAATAGGTCTCACCCCGCAATTCTCAGGACGTTTGTTCTTTGTTTTTACCGCTTCCCTTTACGAGCACCGTGAGGAGAATCACACCCTCGAAGAGGAACATGCCGAGCACGGCGAACATCACGAGCTTCTTAGCGCTCATCGGCCT
>CAYZZX010000085.1:0-6867 GCA_964483085.1 uncultured Synergistaceae bacterium | reverse complement strand
CAGAGGAGGAGCACCCCATGATCATCACCACGACCCACACCGTTGAGGGCAAGACGATAACGTCCTACCGGGGGATCGTCTTCGGCGAGGTCATCGCCGGAGCAAATTTTTTTAAGGATTTCAAGGCGGGGCTGACGAATTTCTTCGGAGGACGGTCTGGTGCCTACGAGCAGGAGCTGATGGACGCCCGGTCAAGCGCCCTGAAGGAGATGGAACAGCGAGCCCTTGAACTGGGGGCCAACGCCGTGGTGGGGATGCTCGTAAACTACGAGGTACTGGGGTCGAACGGAAGCAATATGCTCATGGTCACTACCTGCGGCACCGCCGTCCGGGTGGACTGACCAGGGCCTTCATGATTCCCCCGCTTCGGGCATCATAATCAGGGGAAGCGCCGTACCACACGACTTCCCCTGATCTGCATTTTCTCTCGGTTACTCCCTTGCCAGAAGTTTTTCTACCGTGCGGAGCAGCACTTCCGCTCCCGCGAGAAGATCCTTTTTGTCCGTATGTTCGGCGGGGTTATGGCTGATCCCTCCCCGGCTGGGGACGAAGATCATGGCCGTCGGGCAGAGCCGGGCCATCATCTGGGCATCGTGCCCGGCCCCGGAGGTCATCCTTTTGAACGAGAATCCCAGCTCCCGGGTTGTCTCCTCCACCAGGCCGCAGAGGCTTGAGGAAAATATCACCGGAGAAAAACGGGCAAGCCGCTCGAGGGAGACTTCAAGCCCCTCTCCGGCGGCAACTTCTTCAACAAAGGCCTTCAATTTTTCATCGGCCTCGGCAAGCCGATCTTCAGAGGGGTCCCGAATATCGACGGTGAAGACTGCTTTCGACGGGATGATGTTGACTGCCCCGGGTTCGAGGGAGAGAGTCCCTACCGTCGCGAGGGTCGCTTCTGATTTCCGGGCGAGGTCCCGCAGAAAGACGATCGTCCTGGCGGCTCCGAGCCCCGCATCGGAGCGAAGTGCCGTGGGGGTCGTTCCTGCGTGGTTCGCCATCCCTGTAAAGGTGACCTTCCACCAGGAGATCCCCTGCACACCCTCCACAACCCCGATGGGAAGCTCCTCTCGGTCGAGGATCGGCCCCTGCTCCACATGCAGCTCGAGATATTCTCCGGGGGCAAAAAAGCCGGGGGTGAGAGGGCCGTCATAGCCGATCTCCTTCAGACTCTCTCCCAGAGAGATCCCGTCACTGTCCGTCAAAGCCAGGGCCTCCTCCGGGGATATTCCTCCGGCGAAGCAGAGGGAGCCGAGCATATCCGGCTGAAAACGCACGCCTTCTTCATTGGAGAAGGCGGCGACCACAAGAGGACGGGACGGAGATCTTCCGGCCGTACGGAAGGCCCGGGCGACCGCGAGGGCAGAGAGGACACCATAGCAGCCATCGTACGCTCCGGCGGAGAATACTGTGTCAATATGGGAGCCCAGCACAAGGGGCTTCTCTTCAGTCCTTCCCTCTGCTGCGGAGAGCAGGCCGAAGATATTCCCCACCGAGTCGACCTTCACTTCGAGATCAAGCTCCTTCATCCATTTCACAAGCAGATCCCTTCCCTCGCCCTCCTCTTTTGAGGCGGCGAGGCGGGTTCGTCCGCCCCGGGGGTCGGTTCCCACGGAAGCGAGAAGTTCTATCTGTTCAACAAGGGTTTGTCCGTCAAGGCGAAGGGGCTGTGGAATCTGGTTATCTTTTTTCATGGTAAAACACCTCCCGATGGGAGTATAGCGGGAAAAGGGGCGGAAGGGTACCCCTCTTCCCGACGTGAATAAGTCTATTCTCCGAGGTAGGCCTTACGGATCTCCGGATCTCCGGCGAGGTCCGGGCCGGGACCGGTTTTGAGGATCCGCCCCGCCTCGAGGATATACCCCCGGTCGCTGATCTCAAGGGCCTGGGTGGCGTTCTGCTCCACGAGCAGCACGGTCATCCCCTCGCCGCGGATCCGGAGGATCGTCTCCATGAGGGTCTCCACAATAAGGGGAGCAAGCCCCAGAGAGGGTTCATCCAGCAAAAGGACCTTCGGGCTGCTCATGAGGGCCCTCGAGATGGCGAGCATCTGCTGCTCTCCTCCCGAAAGGGTCCCCGACCGCTGCTTCAGCCGCTGTTTTATTATGGGAAAGAGGGAGAAACACAGCTCCATATCTTCTTCAATTTCCTTCTTGTCTTTTCGGCGGTAGGCGCCCATGACGAGGTTTTCCCATACGCTGAGGGCGGAGAAAAGACGGCGCCGCTCCGGCACGAGGGCGATTCCCATGCCCACAATTTCGTGGGGTTTCGTCGGGAGGGGGCGGCCGAAGACCTCCACAGTTCCCGACGAGGGTTTCACCACACCGGCCAGAGTCCACATGACGGTGGACTTCCCCGCGCCGTTCGACCCGACAATGGAGACGATCTCCCCCTCCGCCACGGAGAAGAAGATCCCCTGCACGGCATGGATCGTGCCGTAGTGTACATTCAGATTTTCTATACTGAGGGCGTTCATTTCTTTTTCCTTCCTTTTCCCAGATAGGCCGCGACCACGTCGGGATTTGCCCGTACTTCATCGGGTGTTCCCAGTGCAAGGAGGGCGCCGAAGTTGATGACGATGACGGGAGAGCAGATGTTCATCACGAGGTCCATGTGGTGTTCGATGAGCAGGATCGTGACGTTGAATTTCTCCCTCACCTCGGCGATGAGATTGGCGAGGCTGCGGGTCTCCTCGGGGTTCATCCCGGCGGCGGGCTCGTCGAGAAGCAGCAGCGACGGGTCCGTAGCAAGGGCCCGGGCGATCTCGAGCTTCCTCTGCAGGCCGTAAGGGAGGGTATTCGCCTGGAGGGTTGCGTATTTATCGAGGCCGAGGGAGGTCAGCAGGTCGAAGGCCTTCTCCCGGAGGGAGCGCTCCATCCTCCGTGCAGCGGGTGTTCCTATGAGGGCGGCGAAGAAGCCGCACCGCTCTCTCTGCAGCAGGGGGGTGAGGACGTTTTCAAGGCAACTTCTGCGGTTGAAAAGGCGGATATTCTGAAAGGTCCGGGCGATTCCCGTACGGACGATCCTGTCCGGTCGGTGCCCTCCGATGGGCTCTCCCTTGAAGAGGATGTCGCCCGCAGTGGGACGGTAGACCCCGGTGATGAGGTTGAAGACAGTGGTCTTTCCCGCACCGTTGGGGCCGATGATCCCCGTAATTGACCCCTCCGGCACATCAAAGGAGAAGGAGTCCACTGCGCGGATTCCGCCGAAATCCCGGGTGAGCCCTCGAACGGACAGAAGTGGGGTTGGTGTCGTCATGGCTGCATCCGCTCCTTCTTGCGGTTTTTCGAGAAGAATGAGGAGATCTCAGAGTAGCCCATGAGCCCCTGGGGGCGGTAGACCATGATGAGGACGAGCAGAAGGCCATAGGCCACGAGCCTCCACATCTGGGCGACTCGAAGAGCCTCGGGGAGGGCGATGAAGACGAAGGAGGCGATGAGGGGGCCGGACAGGCTTCCCATCCCTCCGGCGATGACCGCCGCGAGCAGCTGGGTGGACTGGATCAGGGTGAACATCACCGGCTGGATGAAGGAGAGGAAGTGGGCCAGCAATCCTCCGGAGAGACCGCAGTAGACGGCGCTCACAACGAGGGAGAGCAGCCGGGTCTGAAAGAGCCGGACTCCCGCCATCTCCGCGGCGATGGGGTCCTCCCGGATGGCGATACAGGCCGCGCCCCAACGGGAACGGAGGAAGTTTCTGGCGACCAGGACCCCCCCTCCAAGGCAGAAGATAACGATGGGAAGGGTGGTAAAGCTGTCGATGCCGGGAAGACCCCGGGCGCCGTTGGTGATCTCGAGATTTTCGAGGATGACCCGCAGGGCCTCGCCGAAGCCGAGGATGGCGATGGCGAAATAGTCGCTCCGCAGCTTGGCCCGGAGGGTCGGGATGCCGATGATGAGGCTCACAAGACCCGCCGCGGCTGCTCCTGCCAGAAGGGCCAGGGGGAAGGGGACATAATAGTAATATGTCAGGATGGCCGAGGTGTAGGCACCCACACCGACAAAGGCCGCATGCCCCAGAGAAAAGAGCCCGGTGAACCCCGTGAAGATGGAGAGCCCTAGCACGGCGATCATGTTGATTCCGGCCAAAACGACGATGGAGAGAATATAGTCCATCGGGCTACACCTTCTCTTCGCTGTCCCGCCCCAGAAGACCGTTGGGTCTCAGGACGAGGAAAGCTATGAGCAGCGTGAAGCTGAAGACGTCTCGCATGACGCTCGAGACGTAGACGGAGACGAAGGTCTCCACCACTCCGAGGATGAGACCCCCGGCAAGGGCTCCGGGGAGGCTGCCCAGTCCGCCAATGACGGCGGCGATATAAGCCTTGTTGGTCACCCACCCCATGGTGGGATAGACGAGGTACTTTATTCCCAGAAAGACCCCCGCCACTCCGGCGAATCCGCCGGCGAGCAGAAAGACGATGGAGATGAGCCTGTCCAGGTCAACTCCCATGAGGGAGCACATGGTCATATCGGAGACCCCCGCCCGGATGGCAATTCCCGTGCGGGTGCGGCTGATGAAAAGATGAAGGCCGAGGATGGCCGCAAGGGCGAAGACAAAGGCCCCCACGTCGAGAAGGCTGACGCTCGACTCTCCCAGAGTGACGATCTGCCGGCCGAAAAATTCAGGAAAAGCGTAAAACCGGGAGCCTATGGTGGCATAGACGAGGTTTTCGAGAAAGACGGCGCACCCCATGGCGCTGATCATGAGATAGAGGGAGGGAGCCTTTCGCCTGCGAAGACTGGAATAGGCGAGCCGTTCGTTGAGGACGGCGATGATCCCCGCTCCGGCGATGCTCCCAGCGAGGACGAGGCCGAACCCGAGGCTCAGCTTCGTCGCCAGGGCGAGCCCCACGTAGGCGCCGAGCATGATCACTGCGCCGTGGGCGAAGTTGCTGAAGTTCAGCACGCTGAAGACGAGGGAATACCCCACCGCCATGAGGGCGTAGATGCCTCCGATGGAAAGGCCTGTTATGAGAGTCTGCAAGAACACTTTGAGCCCCACATCCTTTTTCGCTTTGTGGAGGAAACCGGGCGCATCTCCCCCCTGCCTTTTGGGGCGCTCCGGCTCACCGGAACGCCCCGGGTATTTCTTCTATTCTACGGAGACGTATTTCTTGACGAACTTGAAGGTCTTGTTGGGAACATCCACCTGCTGGATCACCGCGGGTTTGTCAAGGGGGTTGTGATCCTCGGGGTTGATGGTGAGGACACCGCTCGTAACCTTGAGATCCTTGAGGTTCGCCAGGGCATCGGCGAGCTTTTCGCCGTCAGTGGAGCCGGCATTTTTGATCCCTTCGACGATCATCAGAAGGGCATCCTGGGCCATGACGGGGTTCGGAAGGACGGGCTCGGCGCCGTACAGAGCCTTGTATTCCGCCACGAAGTCCTGAATATCGGGGTCGGCGAGGTCGGCGAGGTTCACGAAGTAGCCGCCGTCAATGGCGCTGCCGCCGAGCTCGATGAGGTCGGGGCTTCCCCAGTTGTCCGTGCCGAGCAGAACCGCCGTGAGGCCGAGATCCCGGGCCTGCTTGGCAGCCATGGCGGCTTCCTTCTGGCTCGTGGGGATGAAGATGACATCAGGGGCGAGGTCTTTCATCTTACCGAGCTGAGCGCGGTAGTCCAGTTCGTCCGTCCGGAAGGCTTCCTTCGCGACGATCTTTCCGCCCTTTTCAACAAAGGCCTCTTCGAAATACTTCGCAAGCCACTGGCCGTAGTCGGAGCCCACGTCATAGAGGATGGCTCCCTTTGTCGCCTTCAGGTCGGTCACGGCGAAACGGGCGGCTACAGTTCCCTGGAAGGGGTCGATGAAGCAAGGGCGGAAGGCGTAGGGACGCACTTTCCCTGACCGCTGGTCTATGGTGACGTAGGGGTTCGTGGCTGTGGTGACGACCATGGAGATCTGTGCCCGCTCAAGGACGGGGGCGCTGGCAATGGCGTTTCCGCTCTGGGCCGGGCCGATGACGGCGACGACTCCGTCGGAGACGAGGCGCTTGGCCACATTCACCGCTTCAACAGCATCGTTTCGGTTGTCATAGCGGACGAACTCGATCTGCCGGCCGAGCACTCCTCCGGCGGCATTGATCTTCTTCACCAGCATATCGAGGGCATTGGCCTCCGACTGGCCCCACATGGAGGCTCCACCGGTGAGGGACACCGTATGGCCGATACGAATGGGGTCGGCGGCGAAGGCCGTTCCCGCGAGGACAAAAAGCAGCAGCGTTCCAATCAGCACACAACTCTTTTTCATTACTCTTCTCTACCTCCTCAAATGGCATTTCTCTTCTTCTCTACACCAGGTTCTCTACACCAGGTTCTCTACACCAGGAATCTGTACAGGCCGTACCACGTATTCCGCCGGTCGTTTTTCCGGGCGTTCACCTCCTCAAAAGAAAAATCAGTTCAGCTTCATATGATCCGGTATTTTCTCCCCCCGCAGCAGGTCCTCGTTAGTCTGGCGCTCCACGATGACATCCGCCCGTCCAGGGCTCACGAGCACCATGGCGGGGCGGGGGGTGCGGTTATAGTTGCTCGCCATGGAGTAGGTATAGGCCCCGGTATTCAGAACGGCAAGGAGATCTCCCCTTGTGAGGGGCGGAACCTTCAGATCTTCGATGAGGATGTCTCCCGATTCGCAGCACTTTCCAGCCAGGGTGACGGTCTCCGTCGCTTCTTCGTCCATTTTCTCGACCGCCACGGCCCTGTATTTCGCTCCGTAGAGGGCGGGGCGCGGATTGTCCGTCATGCCGCCGTCCACGTTCGCATAGGTTACGATTCCCTCGATGGTCTTCATGCTCTGCACCCGGTAGAGGGTGATCCCCGCCTCGGAGACGATCCACCGCCCCGGTTCGATGATCACCCGGGGACGGGG
>CAYZZX010000084.1:0-6886 GCA_964483085.1 uncultured Synergistaceae bacterium | reverse complement strand
CTCGCCGCAACAATCACCAAGGACCTCGACAACGTGCTCTCGGCAGCCCAGGGGAACGCGAAAAGCGCCATGGATTCCAACGCCCTCGCCAATGAAACTCAGGGAACTATTCAGAAGATGATGGATGCCCTATCGCTGATCTCTTCCTCGACGCAGGACCTTGCGGCCGTCTCGGAGGAGCAGGCCGCCTCGAGCGAGGAGATCGCCGGAGCCATGGAGAACGTGGTGTCAAAGGTGGGAGTGGCCGCCGGAGCCGCCGAGACCGCCCGCAATCAGATGGGAGAGGTAGCCGCCGCAGCCGAACGAGTGGCCGCTGGGTCGCAGGAGCTGGCCTCCCTCTCCATTGAACTGCGCTCCCTGGTAGCCTTCTTCCGCTTCGAGGCCGCCAGCGCTGAACGGGGGCTCGTGCCAGCGGAGAAGGCTCCCGCCGGCAAAAAAGTGCGCAGCGTCTGACGAAGACTCCCTTCGGCACCATGGAACGAGTTGAGGAATTCGACGAGTGATGTGAGCATAAAAAAGAGAGGCTCCGGAATATTTCGGAGCCTCTCTTTTGTCCTGCTAGTGATTGAGGCAACACAGAGAGCAGCGAACCTTTTTTACAGAAAAACAAGCTCTTCGTGTGAAAATCCGGCAGAGGATTGGCGTACTCCCCTCCGCTGAATAAAATTTTTATGAAAAATATGCCCGTATAGTTGACGCAGGGGAGCATTTCCTATAGCATGGGAACTCAGAGATAATAATCGCCCCTGAACAGGGCGGCGATGACAATCCCATCACTCTCGGAGGTGCTGTACATGGAAACTTCTCATCAGCCGAACAAAATTCTCGGGGTCCTCGGAGGCATGGGGCCGGCAGCCACGGCGGAATTTCTTCGCCTTTTGACCGTACGGGCACCGGTCTCGTCGGACCAGGAGCACCCGACGATCTATATGATATCAGACCCCGGCGTTCCAGACCGCAGCAGCGCCATTCTCGGAAAGGGGGAAGACCCCACGGTGCGTCTGAAAGTGGACCTCGACACCCTCTCCGACTGGGGGGCAGACCTTCTCGCCGTTCCCTGCAATACGGCGCATTTTTTCATCGACGGATTTCGGGATCACCTCTGCGTTCCCCTTCTCCACATCATCGAGGAGACCGTGAACGCCGCCGCGGCTCTGAACCCGAACGGAGCATGGCTCCTCGCCACGAGAGGAACCATGGAGAGCGGACTGTATCAGAAATACGCGGATAAAAAAGGCTACTCCTTTTACATCCCCTCCCTCGAAGTTCAGGAGCAGGTCCAGCGAAGCATCGAACTTGTGAAGGAAAATCGCCTCACCGAGGCCGGAGACCTCCTTCGCCCTCTGGTGGAGACCCTGTGGCGGGAGCGGGATCTCCCCATATGCGCAGCCTGCACCGAGCTCCCCCTTGCCTACGATGCCTCGGGACTGCCGCAGGAAAAAACCGTATCCAGCCTGCAGGCCCTCTGCGATGCCTGCCTTCGGGAGCTCTACCCCCCGCAAAGGGATGTACGAAAACCGGCCGTGGGGGGCAAATCTTGACGCAAGGAATACATAATGTTATGATATGACCAAGTTGCAGTTTGGCTCATATTGTATAATTGACATGGCAATATAAAAGCAAGCTTCAACGGAAAAATCCAACAATCCGGCCGCAACCGACTGGAAACGAAAGGGTGGATTATCATGATACGCTGGGCAGCAACATTTCTTATCATCGGGCTCATAGCCGCAGTTCTCGGCTTTACCGGCATCGCCGGAACGTCCGTCAATATTGCCTGGATACTGTTTGTCGTCGGAATGGTCCTCGCGATCGTGTTCTTCATCTTCGGCAGAAGGCCCCGGATATAGCAATAAAACTGAGAAAAAACAAGGAGGAGAACACTATGGCAGAACGCAATCTTCAGAAAGAAATTGATGATCTGAAAGCAAACTTCGCACAGCTTCAGAAGGATTGGGAAAAAATGGCCTCCACAGGTGAATCCATGGCAAGCGATGTTTTAAGCACCGCCAAGAAGAAGCTCGATGAAGAGGCCCAGAAGATTATGGATAGCCTGCAGAAGGCCGCCGACGGCGTTCAGGATCAGGGCAAGAAGATGCTCGGCCAGGTTGAACGCCAGGTGGAGGAAAAACCCGTCGCATCCCTCATGACCACTCTGGGTGTCGGATTCATCATCGGGTGGCTCGTCAGTAAAAAGTAAGGGCCGTCATGCTGACTCCCCTGTCCGATTTCGCCATCGCCTTCGTTGAACTGATTGAGGCCGAGGTGCGCGCAGCCCGAAAGGGCGTTGTCAAACTGGGAGTCGCCGTTGTGCTGGTGATTCTGGCCGGCGTTCTGTTTCTCGCGGCATTGACGCTCTTTCTGAATGTACTTTATCTGTGGCTACTGGGCGTCATGACGCAGATCTCCGCCCTCTTTTTCTGCGGAATGGTCACCCTGGCCCTTGCGGGAGGTATCCTATGGTTCGTCCGTCGGAAGATATGCTGACCGTCGAAGCGGCGAAGGAAAGATTGAGACGGTCCACCGCTTTTCCTCAGCTTCCTCCACCAATGCTCCACTGCAGAAGGATCCTCCGGCAAAAACCGGTTGCCGTGCTTCTGGGCTGCCTCGCCATGGGAGTAGCAGCGGGAGCAGCGTCGAAAAGAGCTCAAAATCTCTTCTTCAAGCTTCTCGAAAGAATGATAGAGCCCTGAGCAGGAACATTCTTTAGAAAGCTACGGCTGAGAAGCGTCAGGAAAACATATATAAAAAGACGACAGGAAAGAATTTCTTTCCTGTCGTCTTTTTTTGTCTTTTCTCGTTATATTTTGCCTCTTCTCGTTACAAAGGAAGGGTTATCCCGACTCCGCCGGAGATATCACTCCCGGACGATGTCGATGACCGTCAGCTCCGGTGGAGTGAGAAAGCGGATGGGAGGGCCCCAGGTCCCCGCTCCCTGGTTGACGTAAATTCTACTCTCCCGCAGGGGTCCGGCGTGAGCCTGACCGCTCTTGTCGGAGGGGGCGACCGCCTGAAGACCTGAAGCGTAGGAATAGATCATTCGGGTCGCCCAGTAGAAGGGCCAGATCTGGCCTCCGTGGGTGTGCCCCGAGAGCTGCAGATCGAAGAGCCCCGCTGATTCGGGGCCGATAAACGGCTGGTGCTTCAGCAGCACCACATACCGGCTGGCCGGGAGGTTCTGCAGAATTTCCTCCTCCGGGCGGAGGGTATAGCCGAAGCGGACCGCCGTCCGGTCGTCCACGCCGGCGAGAACGATGCCACCGACCCGGAGGGCCTCGTTCCGGAGCACCCGCATCCCCGCACTCTTCATGAAGGCCAGGGCTTGATCGACTCCGACATAATATTCGTGATTGCCCGTCACGGCGAAGGTTCCGAGGGGAAGACGAAGCTGCCGAAAGAGTTCAGCTTCCGCCTCGAAGAGATGCATGTCCCCGTCCACGAGGTCACCTGTGATGACGAGCATATCCGGTTCAACAGCCCGAACCGCGTCGAGCATGGAGGCCAGACGCTTCTCCTGAACGATCCATCCGAGGTGAATGTCGGACAGCTGGGCGATACGGACCCGGTCAATTCCTCCGGGAAGCTTCGATGTCGGGAGGGTGAGGTAAACGGTCTGGATATTCTGGGCACCGTACCACCCTATAATGCAGATGATAAGGGCCCCGCCCACGGCAATGGTCGACCGGAGACCGGGGGACGCGAGCATTCTTCCGAAACCGGAGGAGAAGAGAGAGTCAACCCCCCACAGCACTATCCTCAGAACGTCGAAGAGGAGAAAGATCGAAAAGGTGAGGAAGATGAAGGCCATCCAGATGTAGCCCATACTGGCCAGCACCTTGTGCAGCCTGGGCATCTCCCCCAGGTCGAGAACCCACAGCAGGTGCGACCCCACCACCATGGCGAGGGAGAGAAGAAAAAAGAGGGCCGTCCACCGCCATCCGGGCCCCACGGCACTTCGAAGACGGAGATAGACGAAGAGATGCAGCCCTCCATAGACTCCAATGTAGGCTGATAGAAATAACAGGTAGTTCTGCTGCATTATTTATTGCCACCTTTCAAAACGTTTCCCCTTCAGAACATTTCTGTTCCGCCGCAAGCTCCCGGATACCATCTTCAAGGGGAATCTCGGGCTCGAATCCGAGAAGACGCCGGGCCTTCTCGATGGACGAAGAGGAGTGAAGAATGTCCCCTCTCCGGAAGGGTTCAAAGACGGGGCGGGGGTCTCGTGAGAGTACCCGGCCCATGAGGTCCGCGAGGGAGAGAAGATCGATTGGCTCTCCTCTTCCGATATTGTAAACCTGATTGAGGGCTTCGGAGTCTTCCGTGACGGCGGCCAGAATGTTGGCCTGAACCACGTCGGCCACGGAGCAGAAATCCCTCGTATTGGTTCCGTCGCCGTAGATGGTGATCCTGCTCTCCCCCTTCAGATCGCTCATCCAACGGGAGATAACTGCGGCATAGGGCCCCTTCGGGTCCTGCCGGGGGCCGAAGATGTTGAAATAGCGAAACCCCACGGAGGAGACGCCGTAGAGGGAGGCGTAGAGGGCAGCATGCTCTTCGTTCATCCTCTTCGACAGTGCGTAGGGGGAGAGGAAGGGGAAGAGGGGGTCGTCCTCATGTTTGGGAAGGCCGGGGAGGTCGCCGTAGACGGCGCTCGAGGAGGCGTAGACTACCCTGGGCCGCCCCAGCTTCCGCACGGCTTCGAGGAGATTGAGAAATCCCGTAGCATTGTTTTCGTGGGTTTCTGCAGGGTGTTCCACCGACCACGGAACGGACGCCCGGGCAGCGTGGTGCAGCACCACATCGACCCCTTCGCAGCCTCTTTCGCAGTCGTCAGCTCTGCGGATATCCCCCTCGAAAAACGTGAAGGAAGGCTGATCAAGAAAGGGGGCGATATTTTCGGACCCGCAGGCGGAGAAATTGTCGAGCCCCGCCACGGTCTGGCCGAGGGCGAGGAGGGTTTCAACGAGATGGGAGCCGATGAAGCCTGCGGCGCCGGTCACAAGCCAGGTCCGCGGACGGGAGAGAAGAAGCTGCCGGGTACGTTCATACGCTGTCGTCATGGAAGAGTTCCTTTCTTTCTGCTCATATTTACTGCCTGCCAAGGCCCTTTCCTCCGGCCCTCATCCCCGCAAGGGCGATGACGCCCGAGAGGGCGAGACCGGAGAAGAGAGGGTCGATCCCCTTCAGAAAAAGGGCGCCGAAAAGCACACCCGCCAGGCCGCCCGCCCCGGAAAGAAAGCTGTAGCGCGGGGGAAGTATCCCCGGACGGAAAACCGCCGCCAGGAGGGGGACGAGAATTCCTGCCCCCTTAATCCCCATGCCGATATACGCCCAGGAGAGGATCAGCGTTTTGCCCGCTCCGAGGGCAATGGTGCCGCTGAGGACGACCACAAGCAGGACGATCATTCGGCTGACCAGAAGGATCCGGGCGTCGTCAAATTCTGCCGCCCTCCGGGTCTTGAGGTAGATATCCTGGGTGAGGTTGGTGGCCACGGCGAAGGTGATCCCCACGGCGGTGCCGAGGATGGTGATCATTATCCCCGACCAGAGAAAACCGCCCAGCAGGGGGTGGAAGTAGGTCTGAATGAAGAAGGGAAGGGCCTGGGCTCCCTCCACCACGACGCCTGAATTCCGCATGGCCAGGCCGATCCATACTCCCAGAAGCCCAAGGGGCGGACCGATCAGGGAGGTCAGGAGAAACGCCTTTTTGGCGGTGGCATCGCTTGACGCGGCATAGACGGCCTGGATGTAGATCTGGCCGCAGAGGACTCCGGCGAGCAGGGAGGCGAAGGAACCGAGGTCCTTTCCCACTCCCCGGGCGAAGGGGTTGAAGAAGGGGTCAAAGGGAAGGGAGGCCGCAAGAACACCGGGGGTGTGCCCCTGAAGAAGGGCTCTTCCCGCGCAGAGGATCATCACGGCGTAGAGAAAGAGGATCTTCGTCCAGCCGAGACGGCTGAAGCTCTTGAGTCCTCCCCCCCAGGCGAAGGCAAGGATGAGCCCCGCCAGAAGGAGGACGTTCCCCCAGAGGGGAAGAGGAAAGACTGAGCCGAGCAGGGCCGTTCCCGCGAGAAACTGGGCGATGAGGGAGATGAAAGAGCCGGCAGCAGTGGAGACTGCACCCAGAAGGGCCATGGAGGGACCGAAATGGCTGCCGAGAAACTGGGGGAGGGTGACGAGCCGGGTACGCCTCAGGGGCTTTATGAACCACAGTCCCATGATGAGGCAGCCGATCCCCCCTCCGAGGGTGAACCACCAGGCGGACAGCCCCCAGGTATAGGCGAGCTGCACCGTCCCCACGGTGGACCCGCCCCCCACAAGGGCACCAAGAATAACGCCGGAGACCCCTCCGGCGGTGGCCTTCCGAGAGGCCACGGAGTATTCGGAGGAAGTGGAGGCCGTGCCGGAGAAAAAGAGGCCGTAAAAGAAGAAGAGGGCCAGGATGCCGAGGGCGCTTCCGATAAAGAGGGGCGACACGTCAGAAGGTTCTCCGGAAGCGGATTTTCTGCCCGGAGGGGGGTGTTTCTGCCGGAGAAAGGATCACTCTCCGGAAACAGGGTCTCTCCGGAATGGAGGGGTCAGTCTTCCGGTTGCTTATACAGGTCAGTTCCACAGGCTCTCTCCCTTTCGTTCCATTCTGGGGGAAATACTACCATAGAACGGGGCGGGTGAGAAAGCAAAAAAGGCCGGTTCTCCTCGAAGGGAAAACCGGCCTCTTGGGTGCATGCCGTCAGCTTCCAGCGAAAACCGTCTTCCGTCCGGGGCGGGGGGCCTTCATCACGAGAAAACGAAGGTCCTCACTGCTGGTGTTGTACCAGCAGTGGGTGATGTTCATCGGGCTCTCCACGAGGGTGTTCTTGTCCACCTCCTGCTTCTCCGGGCCGAT
>CAYZZX010000083.1:0-7071 GCA_964483085.1 uncultured Synergistaceae bacterium | reverse complement strand
CAGGTCCTCGAGCGGATGGGGCTCACCTTCACCCTTGAGAAGACCGGCCTTCGGGGAGGAGAACCTACGGGAACTCTGACCGTCCATTCAAGCCGCCTCCGGGGAACGGAGGTCTCGGGGGCGGAAATCCCTCTCCTCATCGACGAACTGCCCATACTCGCCGTGGCCGCCGCCATGGCAGAGGGCGTCACCGAAATCCGGGGCGCCATGGAGCTCCGCTTCAAGGAGTGCGACCGGATTCTCGCCATGGTGACAGGGCTCTCCGCCCTCGGAGTGAAGATCACGGAACTGGAGGACGGCCTCCGGATTGCCGGACCGTCGAAGCTGACGGGAGGAAGGGTGTCAGGTTTCGGAGACCACCGAATCGCCATGGCCCTCTCCATCGCGGGACTGGCGGCTTCGGCACCGGTGGAGATCGAAGACCCCGAGTGCGTCGCCATCTCCTACCCCGACTTCTTCTCCACCCTCGAAGAGCTTTCGGGAGCATCCGTCCTCCCATGAGCTGGCGATTTCTCACGAGCGGCGAATCCCACGGCCGGGGCCTGCTCGTCATCGTGGACGGCCTTCCTTCAGGGCTCACAATCACCCGGGACCATCTGGTCTCCATGCTCGCCCGCCGGCGGAGGGGCTTCGGCCGGGGAAGCAGAATGGCCCTCGAGGGGGACGAGATGACCCTGTGGGGAGGAGTTCGGGGAGGGGTGACCACCGGAGGGCCCGTGGGCATCTCCGTGGGAAACTCCGAATGGGAGAAGTGGAACCCGGTCATGGATCCCTGGACCCTGACGGCGGAAGAGGGCGAGATGAAAACCCTCTCAGCTCCCCGTCCGGGCCACGCCGATCTGGCCGGAGGGATCAAGTTCGATCACAAGGATATGCGCAGCGTCCTCGAACGGGCCAGCGCCCGGACCACCGCCCCCCGCACCCTGGCGGGGGCCCTCGCCGGACGGGTCCTTTCGGAGCTTGGCGTGACCGTCCGGAGCGCCGTGGAATCCATCGGCGGGATCTTCGCCTCTCTGCCCGAGACAGAGGAAGAGTGGCGCCATGCCGCCGCCTCGGACATGGGGATCGCCCGGAAAGAGGACGCCTCCGCACTGAAGGAGCGGATCACCTCGGCCGCGGCAGAGGGGAACAGCCTGGGGGGGACCTTCGTCCTCTCGGTGACGGGCCTTCCCGCAGGGATCGGCACCTTCACCGAATGGGACGGGCGGCTCGACGGAAAGCTCGCCCAGGGGATTCTGTCCGTTCCGGGGATCAAGGGGGTGGAATTCGGCCTCGGCTTCAAAAGCGCCGATCACCCAGGAAGCCTCGTTCACGACGGCATCTCCGTGGAGGAGGGCCGCTGGACACGAAAAACGAACCGGTGCGGAGGGATCGAGGGGGGGATGACCACCGGAGGGGACGTTCTGATTCGGGCCGCCATGAAGCCCATCCCCACCATGAAGCAGGGCCTTCCCTCCTACGACACGAGAGAAGGAAAAACCTCCGTCGCCCACAGCGAACGGAGCGACGTCTGCGCCGTCCCCGCCGCCTGCGTGGTGGCGGAGGCCATGACCGCCTGGATCGTCGGGGCGGCCGTGGCGGAGCAGTTCGGAAGCGATCGGATGAAGGATCTTATGGAGCGATTCACGGCATACTCGCGAGAGGCAGAGAGGTGGAATATCCATGACTGAGAAAAGCATCTTCCTCGGAGGGTTCATGTGCTCGGGCAAGACGAGCGTGGGAAAGAGCCTGTCCGCCCGACTCGGATGGACCTTCATCGATACGGACGACATGATTGAAGAACGGGCGGGGATGCCCGTGGGTCAGATCTTCCAGTACCTGGGAGAGCCGGCCTTCCGGGCCCTGGAGTACTCAGCCGTGACGGATGCCCTGAAGGAAAAGAAGCACGTGGTCTCCCTGGGCGGAGGGGCGCTGGTGAACGAGGAACTCCGGAATATGATCCTCGGCCAGGCACGGCTCGTCATCCTCGACGTCCGGCCCGAGACGGTCCTCGCGCGGGCGAAGGGGGAGACACGCCCCCGTCCCCTTCTCGAAAAGGGGAACGTCCCTGCCCTTCTGGAGAATCGGCGCGGAGCCTATGCCCTCTGCCATATCAGGGTCGCCACAGACGAATTCTCAATCTCCTCCGTGGCGGACCGCATTCTGACGGATCTTCGGAAAGAGTCTTCCCTCAACGGCACGGATAGGAGCCGAGAACCCGAAGAAATACCGTCCTCCCGGCCATGGTCTCCAGCGCTCGTCTGACGGGTTCATCCTCTCTGTGTCCGTCAACGTCGATGAAGAAATAATATTCGAAGGAGCTTCCCGACAGCGGGCGGGACTGAATGTGGGTGAGATTCAGACCGTTGTCGTAGAGAGGCTGAAGGGCTGAGAAGAGATGCCCCGGCCGATGCTCCACGTTGAAGAGGAAGGATGTCTTGTTCCGCTCTCCCGGCGCGGCCTTCCCCCGCCCGACCACCCAGAAACGGGTCGTGTTCCCTCCCCTATCCTGAATTTTCTCTCCGAGAACATTCAATTCATTGTTTCTTGCCGCCAGGGCGCTGCAGACTGCCCCCCGTTCGGGCCTGCCGACGGAGGCCAGTGCGGCTGCGCTTGTGCTCCCCACGGGGATCTGTTCGGCCAGGGGTAGATTTCTCTGAAGCCACTCCCGGCACTGCCCGAGGGCCTGGGGGTGAGACAGCACCTCGCGGATCTCCTTGAGGGAGTCTCCCGACGACGCTAAAACATGATGCACCGGAATGGAGACCTCGTTCTGGATGGAGACATCCTTCTCCGCCGTGACGAAGGCGTCGAGGACGGGAAGGACCGTGCCCTCGATGGAGTTCTCCGCCGGAAGGATTCCATGGGAGGCCGACCCCTTCTCCACCGCTCGGAAGACCTCGGCGAAGGACGGGCAGGGCAGAAGCTCCACGGAGCTCCCAAAGGCGGTCAGCACCCCCTCATGGGAGAAGGACCCCTCCGGCCCGAGAAAGGCCACCCTGGGCGGGAACTGCACGCTCCGGCACAGAGAGATGAGCTCCCGAAAAATCCGCTCCACTCCGTCACCCTCCTCACCGGGACAGCGGGCGCGGGCATTGGCGAGAACGGCATTCTCCCGGGCCGGGTCGTAGACCGGCGAGCCCCCCTTCGCCCTGCCGATCTCCCGGGCCGTCTCCGCCCTCTCGGCGATAAGACGGGCTATCTCTCCGTCGATACCATCGATTTTCTTTCTGTACTCCCCAAGCTTTTCTTTATCCACCAAAATTCCCTCCCTCTCTCTGCGGCCGTTAATTTTTTTCTCTTCAAACGATGGATGGGCACTATGGTATCACAGAGCTGAAGAGCTCCACGCCCCTGCAATCTTCCACTGAAAACACATCTGCAACTTTCCACTACTGGCGAATCCTCGTTCGTATATTTTTATAAATACATTTACTATACATACTCCTGCTAAAAATTCTTTTAACTACAGAAAATTCTTGATAAATAAGATGAAATGGATGTATAATTATGATAATTTCAGAGAAGGAGGCAGGGCATGTATTTACGCAGGAAGATTTTTTCATATATTCTGCTTACCGTTATCTCCCTCGCCTTTCTGATGGCTATTTCGTCAAACTACACAACAATGAAGGCTTTTTCCTCCGCTGAATATAACTTTCTGGAACAGGACATGCGCCGCCTTCAAACCCACCTGGACAACGACTGGGGGTTCATTCTCAAATACTCCGCCGACTGCGGGCACTGGGACAGCGTCTACTTTTTCATGGACCAAAAAGATCCGTCCGGCTTTGAAGAACTGCTTGAGCCCAAGGGCCTGCGAGAACTGAATTTCGACATACTCGTTGTGACCGACACCTCCCTTCTTCCGGTCGTTTCATACTTCATCACCGACACCGCGGAGAAGGAAAATCTGTCCCCCGAGGATCTCGAAGATTTTCGGAGGAGCACTCCTCGTCTTATGGAAAGAGCTCGTGAATCCACCTTCCAGACCGTGCTTTCTCTCGGGTCGAAGAACTTCCTGGCAGGAGTCAGCCCAATCCGCATGACCGACAGGACCGGTGAGCCGAAAGGATTTCTTCTTCTGGGAAAGAGCGTGGAAAGAGAAGCGAAGGAAATATCTGCAATTTTCGGGATCGACTCCCAAATCAACCTCTTTCCGGAAAACGGCGTCCCCTTCCGCTCTTCCCGCAGCGTCCGTATTCGGCAAATCTCCGAAGGGCTGGCCCGGGTTCAGCAGGTTCGGGAAAGCCCGCAAAGAACTGACCCTCCGCTGACGGTCAGCTTCATGGCACCGCGGGCAATGTATGAACTGGGGCGAAATGCGGTAGCTACATCTTATATGTGGATATTTCTGAGCGGAGCGGGAGTACTCGCCGTGGTGATGCTGGCGCTGGACCTCCTCATCCTCAGGCGTCTGAAGAGCCTTCGCTGTGTATCAGAACGGATCGTTGCGGAGGGGGGCATTCAGCTGCGGGTTCCGGCCTCGGGGAGGGACGAAATATCGACCCTGTCATCCTCCTTTAACATGATGCTCGATACCCTTGAGAATCTGATTTCAGATATCCCCGACTCACTCTTCATAAGCGATCTTTCAGGCAAAATCCTTCTGGCCAACAAAGCCGCCTCTACTGCCCTCTGCATTGATGATGGCTGCCGATTGAGCGGTTCGGAGATCTCCTCGGTGCTGAAGGTGAGGGACGCCGGGAAAGCAGAGGAAGTCGCCGGCAGCTCGCTGGAAAACCGTGTTGGCCTGATCTACGACAACCGGAACGTCTTCGAGGCGGAGTTCATACGATCCGATGGAAGCACCTTTCCAGTTGAAGTGCACCGTCGGGAGATCGTCTTCGGCAAACGTCCTCTCGTCCTCTTCCTGTCCCGGGATATGACTGAGCGAAAAACTTTTGAAACTCGCCTTGCGAGAAAGGCCTATCTGGATGATCTGACCGGCCTTCCCAATAGATACGCCTTCATTGAAGATTTGAACCGGGCGCTGTCCGACAATGATACATCGGGCACGTCATTCTTTGCCGCCCTCCTCAATCTGGACCGGTTCAAGCTCATCAATGCCCGGGTCGGAAACTTCAACGGGGACCGGATTCTTCTCATTCTCGCGAAAAGACTGGCGGAGTTCTCAAAGGAGGGCAGCCGCATCTACCGAATCGGAGGGGATGAGTTCGCCCTTCTGGTTCCCTCATCCACGCCTCAGACTATCCGTGAAGAGGCCGAATCGCTGATGGAACATATTCAAAGAGCGATCAGACTTCCCTGTCAGGTGGGAGATGAGTTGATCTTTCCCAGCGCGAGCATCGGCGTCCTGAAAAATATTCATCGCTGCAGATCCTCTTCCGATATTATCAGCAGGCTGATGCAGACAGTAAATGATGCAAAAAAAGCAGGAATGGGCTTTATACTCTTCAGCTCCGTGAAGAAAAAACCCGAATCCGCCCTTTCCAATATCCTTCAGATGAGCGCCGAAATACGTTCCGCCCTGGAAAGGGACGAATTTTTTCCCTGTTTTCAGCCGATCTACTCCCTTCCGGAAAGGAAAATAGCCGGGGTCGAAACCCTTGCGCGATGGAATCACCCCGTCCGGGGCCTTCTCCTCCCCGGCGACTTCATTACAACAGCGGAACATATCGGCCTTGTGCCCAGGATCGACAGCCTCATGATGATGCACGCCATGGAGTCCATTCAAAGGCTGCACAGTTTCAATATATCGTCGATTTCCTTTTCAGTGAACAGCTCTCCTCTCTTTTTCAAAACTCCCCAGGCAGCCGACATCATTGAGGGAATGCTCAAACAGAGCGGCGCCGACCCCTCTCTCTTCATTTTGGAAGTGACGGAATCCCTGCTGATAGAAAACCTTGAGGAAGTTTCCCGCATGCTCTTCCGGCTGAAAAACTACGGCATCAAGATCGCCCTCGACGACTTCGGAACAGGATATTCATCCCTCCGGTATTTAAATGAGCTCCCCTTCGACTTCGTCAAGCTGGACAGATCCTTTGTGAGCAAGCTGCTCACCTCGGAAAAAGACAGAAGGCTGCTCAAAACGATAATCAATATGGCACATGACCTGAACCTCGAGGTCATCGCTGAGGGAGTGGAAAAGGAAGCGGAGCTCCTGTGGCTGGAAGAGGCGGGATGCAATAAAATCCAGGGCTATTTCTTCTCAAAGCCCGTTCCATGGGCGCGCCTGCAAGAGATGGTAGAGAAAGAAAATCAAGAGAGGACGCCCTCTGAATCGGCCAGCAAGGAGCCTTCTGCCCGAACTGGTGAGTTTTACACAAAAAACTCGGGAATGTGACTTCGATAAAACAAAAAAAGAGCGAACATTTTACACCCCCGGACAGATAGAAACTCGCTGCTCAGAAGATGAGGAAATTTTCCGATAAAATGAGGGTCCCGTGTCGCACCGGGGCCCTCATTTGCCTTCTTTCGACTGTTTTGCCTTTATTTTGCACGACGTACTATGCGCATTGTGAAACATTTGCTATACAATGAAGGGCAGTGTATCATGGAACCATTTTGCGTGAGGACGTGGTATATATGAAAGCCCTTGAAGGAAAAGTTGAACCAAAAGTCAATCGTAAGAAACGGCAGTCCATGGCAACAAAAATTATTCTCGTCTCACTGCTTTCAACGGCACTCTCCGTTGCTATCATAACCGCCATAGCCCTTATTCCCTTTTCGGCAAACTCGAAAGAGGCGGTCCAGTTTCAGGCAGATATCGGGGCCCGGTCTCTGGAAGCCGCCATCGCCACCCGTCTTGCTGAGGCGGAAAGCATGGCCGGGTTCTTTATCGTATCGGGAAGAATACGGGAAATTATTGAGAATCACCAAACCCTTACCCACGAGCAGCTGCGAGAACTTGCCAAAATGGCCGTAGAAGAAGTGAGCGATGGGAACAAAGATCTCGCCCCGGACCAGCTCGCCGTCACCGACGCCTCGGGGATCGTGATCGTCCGCTCCCACACCGACAGGACAGGGGACGACCTCAGCAAAATGAGAGAGACTGTGAGGACAGCCCTCGGAGGTAAAATGGTCTCGGCCCTGGAAGAGGGGCGGGAGATTATCTGGACGGCCTCGGCC
>CAYZZX010000082.1:2596-7135 GCA_964483085.1 uncultured Synergistaceae bacterium | reverse complement strand
GATAGAGATCATCTCAAACCATGCCTGCCCGACCTCCAATCTCTTCCATACAATCTACGGGGTGAAAAAGGGGGAGGTCGCAGCTGAGTGGCCTGTCCTTGCCCAGTCCAGATCGCAGTAAGAACATTTTCTGCACCGGACCGGGGGAAATCCCAGGGCAGCTCCGGAACGGGCAGTCTGTTTTGCCGCAGCCCCCGGTGATTTTCAGTGAATTTTTTGTAATTACCCCACGTCACGGGGTGCTCCGGCGTGCGTCTCCTGCTTTCCGCTCTCGGTGAAATCCTGTAAGTAAAGGGCCAGGAGCAGCTGAAGGCATTCCCGGAAATCCCAGGGGGAGAGATTGGTCTCTTCCCGGATTTTTTTGAGCCGGTAGGTGAGGGAGTTCCGGTGGAGGCAGAGCCTGTCCGCCACCGCTCCCGAGTGGAAGGGGTCGGCGCACCACGCCCGGAAGGTGGCCGCCAGTTCGGCGAAGTCGGACCGTTTTCGAAGGCCGCCGAGGACCCGCTCGGCGAACTTCTCCCGTTTTTTCACCCCCAGGGAGGCCAGGAGGGATTCCACCCCGTTTTTTCTTGCGGAGAAAACCCGCTCCGTCCTCTTGAGCCTTCGCCCCAGAAGCAGGGCCTCCTTCCCCTCCCGGCAGGACTTCCCCAGCTCCGCCACGCCCCGGGCGGGAGAGCCGATCCCCGCCGCCAGGGCGATCCCCTGTTCCGCGAGAAGAGAGACCCCTTCGGCGCACTTCTCTTCGAGAAGAAGCTCCGTTCCCTCCCTGTCTCTGCCGTCCCAGGCCAGAAAGAGGGCGGCCCTGACGTCCGAGAGGGGGCAGAAAAGATTTCTTCCATCGGGCCACACCCTCCGCAGAACATCCAGCGCCCGCCCCATACCCTCCCCCGACTGACCCTCCGGAACATCGAGGAGCCCCAATGCCACGGCAGTTCGAGGGATCCGCAGGTCGAACCCGAGTTCCCGCCCCTGAAGAAGGAGGATCTCCTCGTCCTCTCCCTCCTCGAAGGAGGCTATCCCCTCCGCGACTCCCTTCAGCGCCCGCTCCCGCAGCAGATTCCATTGCAGAAGGGCCTGCTCCCGTAGCATGATCTCCGCCTGTTTCTGCACGAGAAGGCCGAACTTTTCCACACGCTCCGGCGGCCCGGCGATGGCGATGGACCCCGCGACCTCCCCTCCCAGAAGGATGGGAAGGGTGAACCCCGCCCGAACTCCCGGAAGGGCTCTCGACTCCTCCTCGGTGGTGGAAAGGGGGCGCTGCTCCTTCATCACCGCAAGGGAGGGGAGATGGAGGGTCCCCCTCCTCGCCGGGTCGCTGGACCCGATGATCACTCCCTTCTCGTCCGTCACGAGGACGGCGTAGCCGATGATGGCGCTCACCGTTCCGGCGATGTCCTGGGCCATGGACGACAGCATGGCAATCCCTCCCTTTAGTCATTCGCATAAAATTATTCCCTATTATACCCCTCATCTTTGTAGTTTCGCCTGATGCGCTCCTTCTTTTCTTCCCTTACGATGGCCTCATCAGAAAGGGAATTTTCAGTTTTTCAGCTGGTACAGAAGGAGGAAGGGCCATGCGTCTGGAGTTGCACAGAGTGAAGGTGCGGGATATTCAGTGGGGAGAGGCCACGGAGGTGCGGCAGGGGACCCTTTACGTCAATCGGGAGGAAGCCCTGAAGGCCGTGGAGGATGACCGGCTCCCGGTCATGGAGCTCGACATCGCCCGTCCGGGAGAGAGCGTGCGGATCATCCCCGTGAAGGACTGTATTGAGCCCCGGGTCAAGCTCACCGAGGGGAAGGGGTATTTCCCCGGCTTCTGCGCCCCGGTGCAGCCCGTGGGCAGCGGAGCGACCCTCGTGCTCGACGGAGCGGCCGTGGTGACCTGCGGGCCCATCGTGGGATTTCAGGAGGGGTTCATCGACATGTCCGGCCCGGGCGGGGAGTACACCCCCTTTTCCCGGACCTTCAACCTGGTGCTCACCGCCTCCCCCGTGGAGGAACTCGACCGGCATCAGCATGAGGAGGCCCTGCGGACGGCGGGGCTGAAGCTCGGGGTCTGGCTGGCCCAGAGCTGCTCCGAGGCGAAGGCCGACGAGATCACCGTCTTTGAGAAGGGGACGGCGGCGGAGGAGGGGCAGAAACACCCCGGCCTTCCGTCCATCCTCTACGTCTGCATGTGCATCACCCAGGGGCTCCTTCACGACACCTATGTCTACGGCACGGACCTCAAGCCGAGCCTTCCCACCCTGCTGCACCCCAACGAGGTGTTGGACGGAGCGGTGGTCTCGGGGAACTGCGTCTCCTCCTGCGACAAGAACACGAGCTACCATCACGTCAACAACCCCGTCGTCCGGGCCCTCTACGCCCGGCACGGCAAGGACCTCAACTTTCTCGGAGTGATCCCGGCGGTGGAGAGCACCGTCATGGACGGCAAGCTCCGCTCGGCGGCCATGAACGTGAGGCTCGGCCGGGAGCTCGGCGCCGACGGCGTGGTCATCTCCGAGGAGGGGTACGGCAACCCCGATACGGACCTGTGCCTCAACGCCCGCTTCTTCGAGCAGGCGGGAATCAAAACGGTGGTCATCTCCGACGAGGCGGCCGGAACGGACGGAGCGAGCCAGAGCCTCGCCGACGCGACTCCCGAGATGAACGCCTTCATCTCCACGGGGAACGTGAACGAGATGATCGAGGTGCCTCCCATGAATAAAGTTATCGGAGACCCCGCGGCCATCTCCCTGCTCTCGGGGGGCGCGGCGGAGAGCCTCCGGCCGGACGGCTCCATGCACGTGGAGCTTCAGTCCGTCATCGGGTCAACGGTGGAAATCGGATACAGCCGGGTCGGCTGCGAGTGGATCTAGGGGGAGAAGAAAATGGCCTATAGAGTCGTTCATTACATAAACCAGTTTTACGGCGGAATCGGCGGCGAGGACCGGGCGGACGAGCGCCCCTCCTCCCGGGAGGGCGCGGTCGGCCCCGGCGGAGAGCTTCAGAACCGCCTCGGCGACAGGGGAACCGTGGTGGGCACGGTGATCTGCGGCGACGGCTACTACGGCGAGCATATGGACGAGGCCCGGAGTACATGCCTCGAACTCATTCGGGCCTTCTCCCCCGACCTCCTCGTGGCCGGGCCGGCCTTCAACGCCGGACGGTACGGCGTGGCCTGCGGGGATATATGCGCTTCCGTCGAGTCGGAACTCGGGATCCCCGCCGTCACTGCCATGTACGAGGAAAACCCCGGCGTGGAGCTTTATTCCCCCGAAACCTTCATCCTTCCCGCCTCCGACAGCGCCCGGGGAATGAAGGACGCCCTTGCCCGGATGGCAGCCCTCGGCCTCAAGCGGGCGGGCAAAGAGCAGCTCGGTCCCGCTCGGCAGGAAGGGTACTTCTCAAGGGGGATCCGGAAGAGCTTCTTCAAGGAGAAAAGCGGCGCCGAACGGGCCGTGGAGATGCTGCTCGACAAGCTCGCCGGCCGCCCCTTCCAGACGGAATACGAGATGCCCGTCTTCAAGAAGATCCCCCCCGCACCCCCCGTGAAGAATATGAAGGAGGCCGTCATCGCCCTCGTCTCCTCCGGCGGAGTGGTCCCCCTGGGGAACCCGGACCACATCCGGGTCTCCTCGGCGGAGACCTACGGAAAGTACGACATCTCCGCTCTAGACGACCTCACTCCGGAGATCTACGAATCGGTCCACGGAGGGTACGACCGGGAGTGGGCCACGAAGGACCCCGACGTGGTCATCCCCCTGGACGTTCTGCGGGAGCTCGAGAGGGAAGGGGTCTTCGCCAGAATTCACCCCTGGCTCTACACCACCACGGGGACAGGCACGTCCGTCGCCCATGCCGAGCGCTTCGGGCAGGAGATCGGCGCCGAGCTCAAGGAAGCGGGGGTGGATGCCGTCATCCTCACCTCCACCTGAGGAACCTGCACTCGATGCGGCGCATCGATGACGCGGGAAATTGAGAAAGCGGCGGGAATACCGGTGGTCCAGATCGCGACGATCATCCCGATCATGCTCACCGTCGGGGCGAACCGAATCATCCCCGGCGTGGCCATTCCTCACCCCACGGGGAACCCGGCCCTCGGCGAAGAGGGGGACAGGCGGGTGCGGCGGGAGCTTCTTCTCCGGTCTTTCGAGGCTATGCAGACCGAATTGACCGACCAGAGGGTATTCGAAAAGTGAGTCCGTCCGCGTCGGGGAAATACCTTGCGGTGACCAACAACCCCCTCGTCCTTTCCGGAAAGGACCTCCCCGTGGAGGTTGCCCCGGCTGAGGGGGACGCCCTAGCGGTCCTCGCGGCGGCGGAGGATCTGCTCACCCGGGGGTACTCCCTGGTCAGTGCGCCCCTTCCTCCCAATGTGCCCATGATGCGCTGCCGGTGGCGGTCGCTCCTTCTGAAAACCTCCGAAGATGGAGCTGACATTGAGGGGCTTCGGATGATAGGCAAGGCTAGGGAACGGCTGACCCTTCAGGCCCGAGCCCCCGGAGGACTGGCCTCGGACGACTACGCCGCCCTCGACCGGGAATACCTTGAGCGGGG
>CAYZZX010000082.1:0-2496 GCA_964483085.1 uncultured Synergistaceae bacterium | reverse complement strand
GTTCGAGGGCCATGGAGGTGACCGGGTACCCTTTCGAAGATATTCCGCTGAAATCAGCCGCCGTCACCTGGTCGCTGTCGAAGAGGATCTCTCCGCCGGGGGAGAGGGCGGGAAGGAGGCGGTCACAGGCCGTCTGGGCGAGGCAGAGGACGACGTCGGGAGCGGTGACCTCGATGAAGTCGATTGGGTCTTCGCTGAGGATGAGGTCCGATCGTGTGAAGGTCCCCCGGGCCTCCGTGCCGTAGGAGGAGGAGAGGCAGGCGCAGAGGCCTTCTTGAAGGGCCGCCTCGCCGAGGATGGTGCCGATGGTGAGGATCCCCTGCCCGCCCACGCCGCCGAGAAGAAGTTCGATTCTTCCTTTCATGAGGACCCCTCCTTCCTTTCTGCTTCCGCCGCCCGGGCGTAGCGCGTTCCGTAATCCTCTTTTTCCCGATCGGCGAGTATGCCAAGGGGAAAGGAGGTGGATTTCAGTTCTCTGAGCATCTCCCAGGGGCTCTTCCCTCCGTTGAACCGGCCGAAATGGGTGGGGCAGGGGGAGAGGGCCTCGACAAAAGAAAATCCTCTTCTCGCCAGGCCTCCTTCGATGAGCCCTGCAAGCTTCCCTGGTTCGGCCACGGTCCCCCGGGCCACGTAGGGGGCCCCTGCCGCTGCGGCGAGGGCGCAGAGGTCGAACCCTTCCTCCATATGCCCCAGGGATGAGGTAGAGGTGATGCTGCCCGAAGGGGTCGTGCCAGAGTACTGTCCTCCGGTCATGCCGTAGTTGAAGTTGTTGGCCACGAGGGCGGTGACGTTGACATTCCGCCGGGCGGCGTGGATGAGGTGATTTCCTCCGATGGTGGCGCCGTCGCCGTCCCCCATGAGGGCGATGACCGTCAGGTTCGGGTTTGCCAGGGCGATCCCCGTGGCGAAGGGAAGGGCCCGGCCGTGGGTTCCGTGAAAGGCGTTCACCCGGAGGTAGTCGTCCGCCCACCCCCAGCAACCGATCCCCGAGACGGCCACGGTCTTTCTCGGGTCAAGCTTCAGGGCCGCGAAGGCCTGCAGCAGCGCCCGCAGGACGATTCCGTTGCCGCAGCCGGGGCACCAGATGGTGGGGAGTTTTTCCTCGGCAAGGTATTCTCTGTAGGCTAAATTCGTCATGACGCAGCCTCCTCGATGGCGGCCAGAATTTCCTCCGGCTTCAGCAGCCCTCCGTCCACCCGGTTGACCCTCACGACCGAACAGGCGAAATCGTTCAGCCGCTCCACCTCCCGGGCGGCCTGCCCCAGGTTGAGCTCGGGGACGATCACAGCCTTCATCCGGGAGAGGATTGAGCGGACCTCTCCGTCGGGAAAGGGCCAGAGGGTGGTCAGCTCGAGCAGCCCCGCCCGTACTCCCTGCTTTCGGGCACTCCGGACGGCCGCCCTCGATGAACGGGCCGAGCATCCGAAGGAGCAGACGGCCACGTCGGCATCCTCCAGGGCCAGGGAACGGACGGAGACGATCCGATCCCGCTTCCCCTCGATCTTCTCGGTGAGATGGCGGATGACCCGGTCCGCGGCGGCCGGGTTGGCCGCCTGGCCGCCCCGTTCGTCGTGCATGGATCCGGTGATTCTGTAGATGTAGTCTCCGCCGAAGGAGGGGAGGGGAGGAAGGGTCCCTTCGCCGAAGGCAAAGGGATGGTAGTCGGAGGGAGGGCAGTCCGGCAGGAGGGGTGTTCCCTTTTCCTCTTCGGTTGGAGGGTAGTAGCGGACTCCCTCACGGACCTTGCCAATGGCGGCGTCGGCGAGGAGGATCACCGGTGTGCGGAATTCCTCCGAGAGGCGGAAGGCCCGGATCGTGAGGTCGTAGCAGTCCTGCACCGAGGAGGGGACGAGGGTGATGATGCCGTGATCGCCGTGGGTTCCCCACCGGGCCTGCATCACGTCCCCCTGGGCGGGCTTCGTCGCCATGCCCGTGGAGGGGCCGGACCGCTGGACGTTCACCACCACGCAGGGGATCTCCCCCATGACGGCCATGCCGAGATTTTCCTGCATGAGGGAAAATCCCGGACCGCTCGTGGCCGTGAAGGCCCGCTTTCCCGCGAGGGATGCCCCGATGATGGCGGCCATGCTTGAGAGTTCGTCCTCCATCTGCACAAACATCCCCCCGAGGCCGGGCATGCGGCGGGAGGCGATCTCGGCGATCTCCGACGAGGGGGTGATGGGGTATCCGGCGTAGAAGCGCGCTCCCGCGGCGAAGGCTCCTTCCGCTATGGCCTCGTTGCCCGAGGCAAAGACCGGTCCGACTGTGGACATGATCTACCACCTTTCATCTCATAAAATCTCACGGCAGAAGCCGCCCCTCCGGCAGAGGGGAGCTTTCCGGGTTGGCGGGAAGAAGGAGGATACCAAGAAAGATGAGGACGACCCCTCCGAGGGAGGGTATGGAGAGGCGCTCCCCAAGCACGACGGCGGAGAGGACGCAGGCGGTGAGAGGCTCCGCCAGAGAGAGGGTGTAGGCGTCCCGGAGAAAGATCTT
>CAYZZX010000081.1:0-7453 GCA_964483085.1 uncultured Synergistaceae bacterium | reverse complement strand
AGTTTATCGTCGTCTGTAAAGTAAAGAACAAGACCTCTTTCTTCCATGTTCTTCCGTATAAAACGGGTGATGATTGCGGAAACGTGCTCCATCGAGAAACATCCTCCCTTCCCCGGTACGGGAAATGTTTTCTTATTTTACGCTATTGCCGGAAAAAAAGCATGGTAAAAACCATGAAATCATCTCTTGCGGCACGAGATCAATCTACTCAGGCAAAAAACCAGCCCATTTTTTCCGGGCACCCGGGGTTCACTTTTTGCACATCACGGATTCCCTTTTCCCCAAAAATATTCAACTCTCCGAATTCACTTATTACCATACCCCCAGGAGGTATGATATACTCACCTTCAGAAACTATTTTCCGGGAGGTTCTGCCATGAAAAGACAAAATCTGCGGAAGGCCCTTCTTGTGATCTTCATCCTGTCCCTTCCCGTCACCATGTTCTATCTCTCCCCCGTGCTGACTCTACAGGGAGCGGCAAGAGGCATCGTGACCTCCAGCCTTCTCTTCGTGGCCCTGGCTGCTCTCCTCGCTTTTTTCGCAGGCAGGATATTCTGCGGATGGATCTGCCCCGGCGGGGCGGTGCAGGAAGCCCTCTTTCCCGCAAACGACCGGAGGCTGAAGGGGGGATGGTACGACCTCATCAAATACGGCATCGCCGCTCTCTGGCTTGGAGCCCTTGTCCTTCTTTTCCTTCGCGCGGGAGGTATTCTCTCGGTCGACCCCCTCTACGGCATACCGGGAGGACTCTCCCTTGGAACACCCCTTTCCTACATCATGTTCTATATCGCCATGGGGGGCATGGTCTTTCTCTCTCTAGCCCTGGGGAGGCGCCCCTTCTGCCGTTACGGATGCCTGCTGGCCCCCTTCATGATCGCGGGAAGATCTGCGGCGAGAAAACTTCACACCCCTCACCTTCACCTCGAGGCGGAGAGCGAAAAATGCATCGACTGCAAGCTCTGCACGAAAAACTGCCCCATGAGCCTCGACGTCAACCGGATGGTGAGGGAAGAAAACATGGCGTCTCCGGAATGCATCTCCTGCGGAGCCTGTGTGGATGTCTGCCCGAAAAAAGCCATCTCCTTCGCCTTCTTCCGGAAAAAGACCCAAAAGGAGCCCTGAGAAATCCCGATAAAAAAGGGGCATGAAGAGATGTCTACATTTCTTCATGCCCCTTTTTTATGTTTTCCTCTAATCCCTGCCGAAGGGGAGAAAACTATTCTTCCTCTTCTTCTCCATGGAGGTGGTGCTCGAGAATTTCGTCATGGCTCTCCTCTTCTTCCACAGGAAGTCCCTTTTTTCTGCGGTAGTCGTTGATAGCCGCATGAATCGCTTCTTCTGCGAGAATCGAACAGTGCATCTTCACGGGAGGCAGTCCGTCCAAGGCTTCCGCAACAGCCCGGTTTGTGATGTTCCATGCCTCTTCGACGGTCTTTCCCTTCACGAGCTCCGTGGCCATACTCGACGACGCGATGGCTGAGGCGCAGCCGAAGGTCTTGAACCTGATGTCCTTGATGACGTCGTCCTCCACCCGGAGATAGATCTTCATTATGTCCCCGCACTTGGGGTTTCCCGCCTGGCCCACGCCGTCGGGATTTTCTATTTCCCCCACGTTCCGGGGGTTTTGAAAATGGTCGAGTACTTTTTCACTGTACATGCCGGTCACCGTCCTTTATCGAGGCTCTTCAGATAATCTTCCCACAGGGGGGACATTTCCCGACGTTCCTTCACGACGCCCGGAAGAACGGAGAGGACGTACTGTATATCCTCTTCGGTAGTTTCCTCGCCAAGGGTCAGACGGAGGGAGCCGTGGGCTAATTCATGAGAAAGCCCGATGCTCATGAGCACATGAGAGGGGTCGAGAGAGCCGGAGGAACAGGCGCTCCCAGTAGAACCGTAGATCCCCGCCCGGTCGAGATCAAGGAGAAGGGTCTCCCCCTCAATGCCGATGAAGCTGAAATTGGCGTTGTTGGGCAGGCGCTCCCCCGGAGGTGCGCCGTTCAGCTTCGCGTGGGGTACGGCCTTCATCACACCGTCGATGAGCATGTTCCGGAGACGGGAGATCCGCTCCGCGGCACTCTGCATTCTGGACGAGGTGAGTTCGATGGCCGCCCCGAGGCCGACGATCCCCGCAACGTTCTCGGTGCTTGCCCGTCTGCCCCGCTCCTGAGCGCCGCCGTGCATGAAATTCTCTATCTTGACGCCCTTTTTTATGTAGAGGGCTCCCACGCCCTTCGGGCCGTAGAACTTATGAGCAGAGAGGGAGAGAAGATCAATGTTCATGGCCTTCACGTCGATGGGGACATGGGCGGTCGCCTGAACGGCGTCGGTGTGGAAGTAAATTCCCCGCTCTTTGCAGAAGGCCCCGATTTCAGCTATGGGTTGAATGGTCCCGATTTCGTTATTTGCGAACATCACCGAGACGAGGATTGTCTTGTCAGTGACGGCCTTTTTGAGGGCATCCAGAGAGACTCTTCCTTCGGCGTCCACGTCGAGAAACGTGACGTCATATCCGTTCTTCTGCAGAAACTGCCCTGTATGAAGAATCGCGTGGTGCTCGATCTTTGTCGTTATAATATGGTTTCCCTTCGCGCGGTTCTTGAAGGCGACGCCCTGCAGCACCCAGTTATCCGCCTCAGTTCCGCTGCCGGTGAAGTAGATCTCTTCAGGGGCGGAACCGATAACGGCCGCCACCTGTTTTCTGGCGCCTGCTATTGCCTTTCGGTTCCCCTCGGAGAAGGAATAGATGGATGAGGGGTTTCCGAAGGACTGAGTGAAGTAGGGGGCCATTGCCTCCACCACCCTCGGGTCCGTAAATGTCGTTGCCGCATAATCGAGATAGACCTGTCGAGACATGGGGTAGACTCCTTTCTGACGGCCTCAGCCGTTTATTATTTCAGAGGATTTCGAGTTAAGAAGATCGCTCAGCGTGGTGTCCTCGAGAATCTCGTCGATACTTCCCTTCAGGCGCTCCCAAAGATCGTGGGTCGGGCAGGTCTGCCTGTTCTCGCATTCTCCTGACCCGGAACAGTCGGCGAAGACAATTCCCCCTTCGAGTGCCTCAACAACAGAGGCTGCTGTAATCTCCTCCGGAGGCCTTCCCAGGAGATATCCACCCTGAGCCCCCCGGATGCTGTTTATAAGCCCTAAACGGCGAAGACGGGTGAAGAGCTGTTCGAGGTATTTCTCGGAGACCCCCTGCTCTCTGGCGATCTCTCCCACGGGGAGAGCCCGCTCTCCGTCGTACCGTTCGGCCATATAGAGCATCGCCCGTAGGCCGTAGCGTGTTTTTGTGGATAGTTTCATGGTCTTCACCCCCTTGCTCTAAAATCTGCATACAGAGTACTATACCCTACCATTATTGTCAACTTTAAAATGCATCAATTTTTCGAGCGTGGTGGCAGTTTACGGCTCCACGTAAAACAGCCTGAACGCAGAGAGATCTTCCTCCGGGCACAGGAACTTTCTATTCCGCAAAAAGCGGCCGCCCTTTCAAAGGACGGCCGCTTTTGTCTTCCTTCCCTTCCTTTAGCTCAGCGCCTTCGTGGTCTTCCCCGCGCCGTGCCCGCCTCCGAGATAGGCGGCCTTGATGTCAGCGTTGGCGAGAAGCTCGGCAGAGGGACCCTCCTGAACGATCTGCCCCGTCTGGAGGACATACCCCCGGTGGGAGAGCAGGAGTGCCTGTCGGGCGTTCTGCTCCACGAGAAGGATGGTGACTCCTTCGTTGTTTATCCTCCGGAGCTCCCGGAAGATATCCCGGATGATGATAGGGGCGAGCCCCAAAGAGGGTTCGTCGAGCAAAAGAACCCTGGGCCTGGCCATGAGCGCCCGGCCGATGGCGAGCATCTGCTGCTCACCTCCCGAAAGGGTGCCGGCATACTGCTCTATCCGTTCCTTGAGGCGGGGGAAGAGGGAGAAAACCCATTCAAGATCCTCCTCCACGCCTTTGTCGTTTCCCCGGGAGAAGGCCCCCATCCGCAGATTTTCCAGCACGGAGAGAGGGGCAAAGACCTTTCGTCCCTCCGGGCTGAGGGAGACCCCCTGCTGCACCACCCGGAAGCTCTTTGCCTCGAGGGGTTTGCCTGAGAGGATGACCTCTCCCTTTTCACGGCGCACCATGGCCATGATAGCGTTCATGAGGGTCGATTTCCCCGCACCGTTGGAGCCGATCACACAGACGATCTCCCCTTCACAGACCTTCAGAGAGACGCCTGTCAGGGCCTTTATCGCGCCGTAGCTCACGTGGAGGTCCCGGACTTCGAGGAGGACTGTGCCTTCTTCGCGAATTTCGGTCATTCGATTTCCTCCTCTCCCAGGTAGGCCCGCAGCACTTCCGGATGACTCTGTATTTCATCGGGGGTACCTTCAGCGATCTTCGCGCCGAAGTTCATGCAGATGATATGGGGGCAGATCTCCATGACGAGATCCATATGATGCTCGATGACGAGGGTTGTGAGATTGAAATCCCGGTGGATATCCCGGATGAGGATATTGAGGGAGGCAACTTCCTCGGCATTCATTCCCGCTGCCGGTTCATCCAGAAGAAGAAGCTCGGGATCAAGGGCGAGGGCTCTGGCGATTTCGAGGCGGCGCTGATGACCGTAGGGAAGAGTTCCCGCCGCCTGGTCCGCCCGGTCCGCGAGCCCCACCCGGGAGAGGAGATCCATGCTTTTCGCGAGAATTTCCTTTTCTTTGCTTCTCCACCGGCCCAAATGGGTCATCCCCTCGGCAAAGGTGTAGTGGATGTGGTACTGGGCGGAGGTCATGACATTTTCAAGGACCGTCGACCGCTGAAAAAGCCTGAGGTTTTGAAATGTCCGGGCGATTCCTCTTGAAGTGACCTGGTAGGTTTTGAGGGGGACGAGGTTTTCACCCTTGAAGAGAATGCTCCCCTCATCCGGATCATAGACCCCCGATATGAGATTGAAGATCGTGGTCTTCCCCGCGCCGTTCGGCCCCATGAGACCGGTCAGCTCCCCTTTGTCTATGGAAAAAGACATGGAGGAGACGGCCTGGACTCCGCCGAAGTTCTTGGTGACATTTGAAAGTTCGAAGAAGGTCGTCATCCGGCCTTCCTCCGAAAGGGAGCCTTGATCCAGGAGAGAAGTTCACGGTTCCCCATGATTCCCTCCGGACGGAGAACCATGACGATCACAAGAACTGCGCCGTAGATGAGCATGCGGTACTGGGAGATGGGACGGAAGAGCTCCGTCACGAGGGTAATCACGGCGGTTCCGAGGAGAGCGCCGCTCATGGACCCCAGTCCGCCGAAGACGACCACCGCAGTCAGCTCAGTGGACTTGAGCATATCGAACATGACCGGCTGGATGAAGGAGAGAAAACCGCCGAGAAGAGCGCCGGCCACACCGCAGTAGAAGGCGGAGATCATAAGGCTGACCACCCGGATACGGGCTGTATTGAACCCCAGAAGAGAAGAGGCGATATAGTCGTCACGGCAGGCCTTGCATGCCCTGCCGAAACGGCTGTTGATCAGGTTGAACATGAAGATGGCGAGGACGATGAAAATCCCTGCTGCTACAGGCAGGGTCGTGTAGGGATCGATCCCCGGATATCCTCTGGCACCCCGGGTGACGGACTGCCAGTTCTCAAGGATAAGCCGGATGGCCTCGCCAAGGCCGATGGAGGCGATGGCGTAATAATCGCCCAGAAGCCGGAGAGTTGGAACTCCGATGAGGTAGGCTACCACCACGGCGACTATGCCCCCGCAGAGAATGGCCGGAAACCAGTGCACTCCGTGCTGGACCGTGAGAATAGCCGTCGTGTAGGCTCCAAGAGCCATATAGGCGGCATGGCCAAGGGAAAATATGCCCGTGAAGCCCGTGAGGAGCGAGACGCCCATGGCAGCGATGGAGTTAATGCAAAGGAGGATGATGATTCCTTCTGTATAGCCCGACATACCCCGCCCCCCCCTACACTTTCTCGCTTACGCTCTTCCCGAAAAGACCTGTAGGCTTCACGAGAAGGGTAATGACAAGCATGGAAAAGACGACGAGATCCCGCATCTGGCTCGAGATGAACCCCGCCGTGAGCATCTCGGCGAGTCCGAGGATGAGGCTTCCCACGACAGCTCCGGGAAGGGAGCCAAGCCCTCCGATGACGGCAGCCACGAAGGCCTTGATAGTGATGGCTCCCAGCTGCGGATAGAGAGTGTAGCGCACGGAGAGGAAGATACCCCCTACCGCAGCAAGGGCTCCCGCCACGAAAAAGACGATGGAGATGAGCCGGTTGACGTTGACCCCCATGAGCCCCGCCGTTCTCAGGTCGTAGGCCGCCGCGCGGATTGCCAGCCCCCATCGGGTCTTCTGGAGAAAAAGCTGGAGAGCGCCGAGAAAGACCACCGCGGAGACGAGGGAGAGAAGATCGAAGGCGCTCGTGGTGGCAAGGCCGAAGAAGTTGATGGGCGCTGTGGGGATGACCGGGGGAAGGGCCCGGAAACGCCCTCCGGCCACGATGACGAAGATGTTTTCGATGACGATGCTCATCCCCATGGAGGCAATGAGAAGATAGAGGGTGACGTTCGTCCGCTCACGGATGGGACGGTAGGCGAGACGTTCCGTCAGAACTGCCGCGATGCCGGCTCCGGCGAGGGAAAGCCCTCCCGCAAGCCAGATGTTCGTTCCGAAGGTCTTCAGTATTCCGTAGCATATGTAGCCGCCGATGACGAGAAAACCTCCGTGGGCAAAATTGGAAAAAAGCAAAATGGAATAGACCAGTGAATATCCTACGGCAATGAGAGCATATACCGACCCGAGAGAAAGCCCGTTGATTATCTGCTGAAGCAGAGTACCCAAATACGGATCACCCCTTTCACGTGTCGGAGAGGGCGTACGCTCAGGTTCGCCCTCTCCGTGAAAACTATAGCATACTTACTTTTCGGGAAAAACTGGTTTTTTCATTTTTTCTGCAGACTTTTTCAGGCTATCAGGGCTTGACTTTCATGAAGAACTGGCCTCTGCCGTCCTTCGCAATGAGCACAACGCCGTCCTTGTCCACCGGGTTGTGGGTATCGGGGTCCATAGTGATCGTAGCGTGATGGAGTTTCAGATTCTTCGTCGACTCGAGGGCGTTCCGGATCAGCTTCGGATCCGCCGCTCCGGCACGGCCGATGGCGTCCGCAACCCAGTAGATCGAGTCGTAGCCGAGAACGCCGTTGACGAACTCCTTGCATTCATCCTTCCAGCGCTCTTCGTATGCCTTGAAGAAGGGGGCCATCTCCGGGTCCTCCGGGGCCACGTGGTTGATCCAGTACGAACCCTCCATTGCAGATCCCGCGATCTCCCACATGAACTCTCCGTAGCCGTCGCCGCCCACGAAGATGATGTCGTTCAGCCCGAGTTCACGGGCCTGCTTCATGATCAGGGCCATTTCCTTGCCCATGTTCGGGAGCATGAGGACGTCCGCTCCCTTGTCACGGATGTCCGTGAGCTGGGC
>CAYZZX010000080.1:0-7543 GCA_964483085.1 uncultured Synergistaceae bacterium | reverse complement strand
GCCCGAACGTCGCGGGTGTCATCGGCACCGCAGTGGCGGCCGGAGTCATGCTCACGCTCCTTACGTGAGCAAAGCGTAGACAGCAAAAAACCTCTTTCTCTTTACAAGAGAGAGAGGTTTTTTGCTGCGCTAGTCGTCAGAACCTTCTTTCTATATGCCTTTCCTGAAGCAAGTGTTATTATATTCCATGGATCCATCGGCCTCGGACTCTGACACTCGGGTCGTTGACTTTCAGCTGGGGGGACAACAGCACATGAAAATAGCCATAGGTTCCGATCACGCAGGATATAAAATGAAGGCTCTGCTCGTAGAACATCTGCTGCAGAAGGACTCTGTCGAGTTGAAAGACATGGGGCCCAAAGATGACCTGATCTCCACGGACTATCCGGATATGGCCTGCCGGGTAGGCGAGGCTGTCGCCAGACGGGATGTTGAAAGAGGCATTCTTGTCTGCGGAACCGGAGTGGGAATGTCGATCGCCGCGAATAAAATCCCCGGCGTCTATGCGGCTCTGTGCTGTGATACCGAAACCGCGAGATTCAGCCGCCTTCACAATAACTCAAATGTGCTTGCTCTGGCTGGCAGATTGCTGTCACCCGAAAAGGCACGAGAGATTCTCGATATTTGGTTGGGCACGGATTTTGAAGGAGAAAGACATACCCGCAGATTGAGCAAGATTGCCGCCTACGAGCAAAAAGTCTGCCCGAGCTGCTTCCTCTCTGAGAAGGGCAAGACCATCGTCTTCGACCACCCCCTTGTTCAGCATAAAGTCGGCATGGTCCGAAATAAGCATACCTCTGTAAAGGAATTTCGAGAACTTGTGCAGGAGATTGCCGGGCTCATGGTCTACGAGATCACACGAAATCTTCCCCTTGCACCGGTAGAGGTAGAGACCCCCCTTGCCCTGACGGAGGCCTATGCCATAGAAGGAAAAAAACTTGCCATCATTCCAGTGCTCAGGGCAGGGCTCGGCATGGTGGACGGAATTCTGCAGCTCGTTCCAAACGCCAAGGTGGGGCATATCGGTCTCTACCGGGACCCTGAAACCCTTCTGCCGGTAGAGTATTACTGCAAGCTGCCCGGAGATATCTGCGACCGGGACATCCTGATTCTCGACCCCATGCTCGCCACGGGAGGATCGGCGTCCGCCGCCATCGACCTGGTCAAGTCCCGGGGCGGAAAAAAAGTTTCCCTGGTCTGTATCATCGCAGCTCCCGAAGGAGTTTCGAAGGTCCACAACGACCACCCTGATGTGGATATTTACTCCGCAGCCCTCGACAGCCATCTCAATGACCACGGCTACATTGTTCCCGGTCTCGGCGATGCGGGCGACAGGCTCTTCGGAACAAAATAGCCTCCATGCTTTTTGAGACGGCGGTGAAAAATGTCCTCATAGCGGCCCCGCTGCTCTTCTCCTGGGGAGTCTTTGTCACCCCCCTTTCCATTCACATCTCGAACCGCTACCGTATTGTGGATCTGCCGGGAGAGCGGAAAATCCACTCAGTTATCACTCCCAGAGGAGCAGGGATCGTCCTGTGGCTGGGCTTTCTTCTCTGGAGTCTCTTCGGCCTTTATGAAGTGCCGGGCATCCGGGGTATGGCGACGGGGGTCACCATCGTCTTTCTGACCGGCTACTGGGACGATATGAAAACGCTCAATCCCGTCGTTCGTTTTTTCTCTCACATCGCTGCCGCGGGGATTTTCCTTTTTCCTCTTTCCCTTTCTCCGGCCCATTTCCTCCTCTTTCTTCTCTGGATCACCGGCATGACGAACGCCTACAATCTCATCGACGGAGCGAACGGTCTCTGTCTCCTGATGTTCATCACAGCATCCCTTTGTGCCTCTTTCTTCGGAAATGCGTCCCTCTTTTTTCCCGCAGCTTCCATGGCCGCAGGAGTACTCTACTGGAATTTTCCCATCGCCAAAACCTTTCTTGGCGACGGCGGAACGACTCTGCTGGGATATCTCTACTCCTCCTTCCTCGTCCTGACCCTGACTCCGTCCGTCTCCGATTTCAGCCTGACAGAACTCCCTTTTCTTCTTCTTCTGACGGGAGGAATTCCAGTCCTCGACACTCTTTTTGCCATCATGAGGAGAGTCTGGCGGGAGAAGTCTCCATTTTTACCTGACCGGGGGCACATTCATCACCGCCTTCTCGACCTTGGCCTTCCGGCCGCGTATGCTGTCCTTACCCTGACATTCTTCCAGGCCCTTATTGTCGGCCTTGGAATTTACTTTCTCAATTATCATGTGTCCTGACGAAAGGCGGGAAATCTCTGCCATGAAAAGAACAATCACCTGCATCATAGGAACCCGTCCGGAGGCGATCAAGATGGCCCCGGTGATTCAGACGCTGCGCCGGGAGAACTTCGAAGTCGTCGTTCTCTCCACCGGACAGCACAGAACCATGCTTACCCAGGCTCTCTCTTTTTTTGGAATTACCGCAGATCACGATCTCGACGTCATGGAGGAGCGACAGACCCTCGATGGAATAACCTCCAGGGTGCTTGCCGGAGTGGGGGAGTATCTTGACAGCCATTCCACCGACCTCGTCCTCGTCCACGGCGACACCACCACCACCATGGCATCTGCCCTCGCCTCTTTCTACCGGCATATTCCCGTGGGGCATATCGAAGCGGGGCTCCGGAGCCACGATATGGCGAGGCCCTTTCCAGAGGAGGCGAATAGAATCATCACCGACCGGCTTTCCTCTCTCTGGTTCGCTCCGACGCCGGGCGCGGCCGAAAATCTCCGCAGAGAGGGTTTTTCCCTTACGGAGGAGAATCTCTTTATCACCGGCAATACGGTCATCGACGCCCTGCAGGAGACAGTGGCGAAAAATCACCCTTCTTCAGAACCTCTGAAATCATTCTTCGAAATTCCCGGGACCATCATTCTTCTCACGGCTCACAGGAGAGAGTCCTGGGGGGATCCTCTCCGATCTGTCTGCCGGGCCGCAGAGGATCTGCTGAAAGCCTGCGATCAGATACGAATCCTCATCCCCATGCATAAAAACCCCTCCGTCCGGGAGATCCTCACCGAGCACTTTGCGGAAGAGGAGCGGGTTCTTCTCTGCGAACCTCTTGATTATCCGGATTTTGTCTCGGCTATGAACAGAAGCACTCTCATTTTGAGCGACAGCGGTGGTGTTCAGGAGGAGGCAGCATTTCTAAAGAAAATCGTCCTTGTTCTCCGGGATATTTCAGAAAGGCCGGAAGCCCTCGAGACCGGCACTGCGCTGCTCGTGGGGACCTGCCACGAAAAAATCGCGGAAGAAGCCCTTCGGGTTCTTTCGGACTCGAACTACCGAGAGGCAATTCTGACCAGGGGGGAAAACCCCTTCGGAGACGGCAAGGCCTCTTCAAGAATTGCCGCCGGAATTCGCAACTTTTTCAGGAGCCGTTGAAATCATGGCTCGGTATGATAACATGAATTGGCTTTCCACAATTTTTTCAGGAGGAATTTTATAGTGGAATCAAAAATGAAGATTATTGGCGGCACTCCTCTTCGCGGTTCAATCGAAGCCCAGGGAGCGAAAAATGCCACTCTCCCCGTCATGGCCGCCGCGATTCTTTTAAAAGATCAAAAATTGAACATCTCGAGAGTTCCCGATCTTCTTGACGTGAACACCATGGCGGATTTGCTCCGGAGTCTCGGTGCCTCGGTAACATTCTCCGGCCATGAAATGGAGATCTCCGTTCCCGGAGAAATATCCTGGGAGACTCCCTCCAATCTCGTTCGTAAAATGCGGGCATCCTCCCTCGTCCTCGGCCCCCTTCTCGCCCGCTGCGGCAGAGCAGTCATGCCTCTGCCCGGAGGCTGCTCCATAGGAAGCCGTCCCATCGACCTTCATCTGAAGGGGCTCACTCGAATGGGAGCCACCATCGAACTGGTCCACGGAGCCGTTCATGCCACAACGAAGGGGCTCGTGGGGAGCAGGATTTATCTCGATTTTCCCTCCGTCGGTGCCACGGAGAACCTCATGATGGCCGCCGTCTTCGCAAAGGGGGAGACGGTCCTTGAAAACACTGCGAGAGAGCCCGAGATATTCAACCTCGTGGAGGCCCTCCGGTCAATGGGAGCATCCATTGAGGCGGACGGTACGGGAGTCATCCGTATTTCAGGCGTTGACACCCTCCACAGTGCATCCTCGAGAATAATTCCCGACCGGATCGAAATCTGCACCTATCTTCTCGCCGGTGTGGCCACAGGAGGAGAAGTGACGGTGACGGACATCATACCGAACCACATCGATTCCCTCCTTGCCAAGCTCGAGGAGGCAGGGGCATCCCTCAAAGTGGAAGAGAACCAGGTGACGGTCTATCCGGGAGAACGAATCAAAAGCGTTTCTCTGAAGACCCTTCCCTATCCGGGATTCCCCACGGATCTTCAGCCCCAGATCATGACCGCTCTCTGCCTTGCCCAGGGGACAAGTGTCATTCAAGAGAGCGTCTTTCAGTCACGATTTCTCCATGTGAGCGAACTGAACAAGATGGGAGCTAAAATTGACATTCAGAGCAACTCCGCCGTCATCACAGGAGTTGAACGGTTCACCGGGGCGGACGTGGTCGCCACTGACCTTCGCGCCGGAGCGGCTCTTGTGATCGCCGGGCTTGCCGCCGGGGACACAACCATGGTCTATCATCTCGGACATATCAGCCGGGGGTATGAAGCAATGGAGGAGAAGTTGCGACATCTCGGTGCCCGGGTGCAGGTTATCTCAACGGAGAAAGAGGACGGCAAGGGAGGTCCTACTTCCTCAGGCCCCTTCTGCTGACGCTATGGAAGAAAACGTCCCGAAAGTTTCGAAAAGGGAGATTCTGACAACTCCTCCCCCCTCGAAATCCCCCCGGGTTCTGGCCTTCGTTGGCCCCGCAGGCACAGGTAAAAGTCAGCGGGCACAGATGGTGGCCAGAGAAAATGACGTTGACTTCATCATCGATGACGGGCTCGTGATCTCCGGAGGAAAAATTCATGCCGGAAAGAGCGCAAAGTCTGAGAAAAATCTCGTCCGGGCGATCCGCCGTGCGCTCTTTGAGTATCCTGATCACCGGATAGCCGTCACGGAGTTCCTCCGGCAGAAGAATCCCCGAAATATCATGGTGGTAGCGACATCGATTTCCATGGCTGATAAAATTACCCGTGCCCTCAACATCTCCCTGCCGGAACGGATTATTGACATCACCGAGGTCGCCTCACCTGATGATATCCTCAGCGCTCGCCGGGAGCGGATGGAGAAGAGACAGCACGTTATACCTGTCTCAAGAACCCAGCTTCGAAAAAACTTTGGCGGCAAGCTTGTGGGGCACCTCCGGGACCTTTTCAAGAGCATCGACAGGGATGAGGGAGAACGAACCATTGTCCGTCCTCCCTTCAGCTTTTTCGGCTCCGTGACGATTCACTCCTCTGCCATTGCGGATCTTGTCCGCCTTGTGGTGGCGTCAAGCCCCCAGACAGGAGCAGCGAAGGATATCCGCGTCCGCTCCGGTGATGACTCAGTCTCCCTCGAAATAACCATTTCCGTCTTTCCGGGAAAACTCAATTTTTTACAGATTGGCTCCATGCACCAAAGGAAGGTGGCCTCGGCAGTGAGCTATTTCACAGGAATCGACGTGGATAATGTCGATATTAACGTAGGAGAAATTATTCTTCCATGACGGTCTTTCTGAGCGGTGTTCAGAAAGACCTCGCCTGGACGGAGCTCGAGGCAAGGGTGAAAAAATGCACCCGCTGCGGACTGTGCTCGAACCGCAAGAACGCCGTCTTCGGAGAGGGGAGCAGAAGTGCCCGGGTCATTTTCGTTGGAGAAGCCCCGGGTGCCGACGAAGATGCTCAGGGTGTTCCCTTCGTAGGCAAGGCCGGACATCTGCTCACACAGATACTCTCATCCGTGGGAATCGACCGGAAGGATGTTTTCATCACCAATATCGTCAAGTGCCGTCCTCCCGAAAATCGTGCACCCGTGCCCGACGAGATGATGGACTGCGCTCCCTATCTGGAGGCACAGCTCGCTCTTCTTTCGCCGCCGCTGATCGTCTGCCTTGGAAACACCCCTACGAAATGGCTGCTCAAAACGACGGAGGGAATCACAGCCCTCCGTGGGCGATGGTTTGACTGGAGAGGGTCCTTTCTCCTTCCCATGTTTCATCCAAGCTATCTTCTGAGAAACGAATCGAAAAAAATAGGAAGCCCGAAGGAGCTTACCTGGAGGGATATCAACGCCCTCAAGGAGAAGATGGAGGCCCTTTCCGGAGAGGATGGCAAAGGGGGGAAGAGCTCGTGAGAGATAACGGTCTTCCTGTGCCCTTTCATGTCGCCATCATAATGGACGGAAACGGCCGCTGGGCAAAAAAAAGATTCCTTCCCCGGCTCCTGGGGCATCGTGCCGGGATCAAGGCCCTTGAGAGGACCGTGGAGGCAGCTGCCGATATGGGTATTACCCATCTCTCCGTCTATGCTTTTTCGACGGAAAACTGGACCCGCCCTCAGAAAGAGGTGACGGGGCTCATGAGCATTTTCCGCCACTCTCTCAGAAAGAAAATAGAAGAACTTCGACGAGAAAATGTCCGCCTGCGTTTTTCCGGTGCGAGAGAGGGGCTCCCCTCTGACGTGCTCGAGCTTATGAATGAATCCGAGGAGTTGACGGCGGAAAATACCGGGCTTACCCTCGTCCCCTGCCTGAACTACGGAGGCCGGAGAGAGATTCTTGATGCAATGAACAGCCTTCTCAAAAGCGAACCCAAGGGTCCCGTGACTGAAAAGGAGCTTCGGGATCATTTTTATATCCCCGACCTTCCAGAACCCGACCTTATCATCCGGACGAGCGGAGAAAAACGGCTGAGCAATTTTTGGATCTGGCAAAGCGCCTACAGCGAACTGTACTTCACAGAAACATTGTGGCCGGATTTTGGAAGAAAAGAGCTCGAAGAGGCTCTTTCGAATTATAAGGATAGGGAAAGACGCTATGGCACAATTGGAAGCAACTGAAAACAGGCTGCGGGGGATACTCATACGGGCTGTCAGCGGAGCGGCGGTAGTCGCCCTCGTTCTCGGAGCGCTTTTTGCAGGAGGAGTCTTCTGGACGACTCTTGTCTCCATTATCGCCCTTCTCTCCCTCGCGGAGTTCTACGGAATGGTCTCCCGGAGGTTCAAAGTCTCCCGGGGAATAGGCTTTCTCGCAGCCCTTCTCATCATCTTCACCGCTGCGGAGGGGATCAACCCGGTCTCTCTCGTGCTGACCCTCAGCATTACAGCCTTCGTCATCCTCTTCGTCGAGGTGATGCGCAGACAGATTCAAAATGAGAGCTACGCCATCTGGAATATGGGAGGGACCCTCGCGGGAATCCTCTATATCGTCTTTCCGTGGACCTTCATGATCCTCCTGCGGAGGCTCCCCTCGGGGACGGTCCTCCTTTTCGTCATGTTCCTCTCCACGTGGTTCTGCGACGTGGCGGCCTATCTCATCGGCTCCCTCTGGGGGAGGACCCCCCTGTGCGAAAATGTGAGCCCGAAAAAGACCTGGGAGGGCTTTCTCGGAGGGATA
>CAYZZX010000079.1:0-7705 GCA_964483085.1 uncultured Synergistaceae bacterium | reverse complement strand
CATCACCATCGACGAGGAAAAATGCGACGGCTGCGGCATCTGCGCCGAAGCCTGCCACGAGGGGGCCATACAGATCATCGGCGGCAAGGCAAAGCTCGTGAGCGAGACCTACTGCGACGGCCTGGGGGACTGCATCGGTGAATGCCCCCTGGGGGCCATCACCTTCGAGGAGCGGGAGGCCGCTCCCTACGATGAAGAGGCCGTGAAGCGCCACATGGCTCAAAAATCCGGAGTCGCTCCCAAAGGGTGCCCCGGATCCATGGCACAAAGCCTCCGGGGAGAACCGTCACCCTGCGAAATGCCCCTCTCCCGGCCCGAAGGGCTTCCCTCCGCCCTTGCGAACTGGCCGGTGCAGATACGACTGGTCCCTGAAATGGCTCCATTTCTGCGGAAGGCCCATCTCGTAGTGGCCGCGGACTGCACACCCTTCGCCTTCCGGGATTTTCATTCCACCTTTCTCTCCGGAGAGAACAAGGTCTGCCTCGTGGGGTGCCCCAAGCTCGACGACGCAGAGGCCTATCAGGAGAAGATCACCCGGATCATCACCTTCAACGACATCGAGGAAATTACTCTGGTGCGCATGGAGGTGCCCTGCTGCGGCGGAATGAGCCGCCTTCTCGAAGCAGCCTGTGAGGCCTCGGAGCGGAAGGTCTCCCTCAAAGTTTTCACCGTGGGGATCAAGGGCGGCATCGTTGACAAGGAGACCATCAGGTTTTCTTCCAGAAAATCGTAGAAACATTTCCTGAATACGCGACGGAGCGTAATTTTGTGTCCAATGAAGTCAGTTTAAAAATAAAAAGGAGGAAAAATGACTATGTATTGTTTTCAGTGTCAGGAGACAGCGAAGAATCAGGCGTGCACCATAAAGGGTGTCTGTGGAAAGCCGGAGAAAACCGCCGATCTTCAGGATCTTCTCATCTATGTCTGCAAGGGTATTGCTGTTTACGGTGAAAAGCTGCAGAAGCAGGGGATAGTGGACAGAGAAGCCGGACGCTTCATCTGCAAGGCCCTTTTCGTCACCATCACCAACGCCGCGTGGGACGACGACTCCATCATCGAATGGATCCGCGAAGGGCTCAAGGTCAGGGATGCCGTCGCCAAAAAGGCCGGCGTCGCCGGAGAGCTTCCGGATTGCGCCACATGGACCGCCTCCGATAAGGAGGAGATCGTCAAGAAGGCCACCTCCGACGAAGTCCGCATCACCGCCGCACAGAACGAGGACGTCCGCTCTCTGAGAGAGCTGCTCATCATCGGCAGCAAGGGCGTCGCCGCCTATGCAGATCATGCGGAAGTTCTCGGTTTCGAGAAGGACGAGATCTACGCATCCCTCATGGAAGGGCTGGCCTCCACCACCAAGGATCTTTCCACTGACGAGATGGTGGCACTGGTCATGAAGACCGGCGACAATGCCGTGGCCACGATGGCGCTTCTCGACGAGGCCAACACCACAACCTACGGCAACCCCGAGATCACCGAAGTGAATCTGGGCGTCAGAAACAACCCCGGCATCCTGATCTCCGGACACGACCTGAAGGATATGGAAGAGCTTCTCAAGCAGACCGAGGGAACAGGCGTGGACGTGTACACCCACGGCGAGATGCTGCCCGCGAACTCCTACCCCGCGTTCAAGAAGTTTGAGCACTTCGTCGGGAACTACGGCGGTTCCTGGTGGCATCAGAACGAAGAGTTCGAGTCCTTTCACGGCCCGATCCTCCTCACCACCAACTGCCTGATCCCGCTGAAAAAAGAGAACACCTATCTCGACAGGCTGTACACCACCGGCGTGTCCAGCTACCCGGGCGCGCAGCACATCCCCGACAGACAAAAGGGCGGAGCGAAGGACTTCTCAGCTCTCATCGCGAGAGCAAAAAAATGCGCTTCTCCGAAGGAGATCGAGACGGGCACGCTCGTCGCTGGTTTCGCTCACAACCAGGTTCTGGCGCTGGCGGACAAGGTCGTCGAAGCCGTCAAGTCCGGTGCGATCAAACGTTTCGTCGTCATGGCAGGGTGCGACGGCCGCTTCAAATCGCGCGACTACTACACCGATGTCGCCAAAAATCTGCCGGAGGATACCGTTATTCTCACCGCCGGATGCGCCAAGTACCGCTACAATAAGCTCGACCTCGGCGATATCGGCGGAATTCCCAGAGTGCTCGACGCCGGTCAGTGCAACGACTCCTACTCCCTCGCCGTGATCGCGCTGAAGCTCAAGGAGGCTTTCGGGCTGGAAGATATCAACGAGCTTCCCATCTCTTACGATATCGCCTGGTATGAACAGAAAGCGGTCGCCGTTCTGCTGGCCCTGCTCGCCCTCGGCGTCAAGGGAATACGCCTCGGGCCAACCCTTCCCGCCTTCCTTTCGCCCAACGTCGCCGGTGTACTGGTGAAGAACTTCGACATCAAACCGATCGGAACCGTGGAAGAGGATATCGCCGCAATGATGGCGGGCAAATAGCCCCTGTGGCTTTTTGACACAAGACCCGTGAATCTTATGGATCTCACTCAGTGAGATCCATAAGATTCAGTAGTATTTGAACACTCGACTTCGCCGGGTTTGAACCGGAAAGCCTTGTAAACACCGGATAGTATATCGCCCGTTGACACTACGCAGCCCCTCTTCTCGATGAGATGAAAAGAGGGGCTGTCCTGTCAGAATGTTCTGCTCCTGACCCCAAGGTGCATCCCATGGAACGGTAAATCTTCCGGGCATTCTCATCCATGGGCTCCAGAAACCGATAGAGTATCTTTCCGCTTCCTTGGGAGGGGGTGAAGGGATCACTGGTTAGTTATAGGGGTGAATTTATCACTGGTTAACCACGCTGTTTTATTTCTAATTGACAGTTTAAAAGTCGGATGATATATTTTCTAATTGACATTAAATATAGATAGTTCACCGTGTTGGTATTCATATTTAGAGTTTTATGAAATTATTGTGTATTTTATAGAGAGTATATTTCTGTTTTTAACAGAGGAGCATACCATGAAAAAAGCCGTCTCCGTCCTTTTCCTGCTTTTATTCCTCGTCCTCCCGGGAGATGCCTTGGCGGTCCCCCGAATATCCCTCTATGAACTCGAGAAGGAGCTGACTGCTTCACCCGAGGTTCTTGCCTCGGCCGCCTCTCTTGCCGGCAGCAGGGCTCTGGAGGAGAGACAAAAAGCTGCCGCAGGGCTGAGGTATTTCGGGGAGCTCTCCTTCAGCGGAATGAACGAACCGGAGTCACGGTCGGATACATCAAGAATAGAAGGCTATTCAAAGGTCTCGCTGAGGGCAGGCATTTCAATTCCTCTTTTCGGTACGTGGCGCAAAGAGCGCGTACAGGAGCTGGAGACTCACATCACCTCCCTCGAGGAAGAACTCAGGTACAGGACTGTCCGAAAGGCAAACCTGACCGCTCTGAGAAAGGCCTATACGCTGCTTTGGACAATCCATGAGAAAAGCGAATTCCTAGAAGGGTTTCTGGACCTCGAGCAACCGATCATGCCCCTCCTCGAAAAGAGAACGGAAGAAGGTCTTCTCCTGGAAAGAGACCGTCTTGAGATGGAGAGCTGGTTCGCCCTCGTTCGCAGGGAGAAGGCATCGGACGCACTCCTGAAGGAAGAATGTCTCGCCCTCATACGAAAGGCCACGGGGCGCGAAGACCTTTCAGACCTGAGGGCCGAATATCCTGTCCTTCCAGTTATTCACTACACCGATGACACTCCTCTCAGGGCTGCCGGGCCGGAGAACAGCGAACTGAAGCTGCTCGAACGGGCTGAGGCAGCACGACAGGAGATCGTGCGTCATATCCCTAAGGCGCAGTATGACTCCTTTCTCCGGGCTGGCTATGGCTCCTCCCGCGAATTCCCCGGACGGAACAGCACAGAGGCCTTCATATCCATAGCGGTGGAGATCCCCTCAGGGGAGGGTCGGGCCGCGGCGTCGGCCGGACGGGCAGCGTCGGCAGCTGCAGAAAAAGCCGGGCACGAGAAGACATTACGTCGGCTCTCTATTGCCGGCGGAATCCGGGAGGGGTTTGCCCGTTTCGAATCCGCAGCTGCCCAGCGCGCTTTTTCCATGGCCAACATCCGGTCAGCAGCCGAGGCTGTACGGGCCGACCGGCTCAGGTACGGACTCCTTCCCGGAGATATGCTGGAGCAGCTCTTCCGCAGCCTGTTCCTTTATCTCTCCTCCGCCCTTTCCCTTCTTGACAGCGAAGGGGCGATGCTGCAGGCTCACTGCGAACTCCTGGGAATGATACCCAAAGAAGCGGACACCGGAACTGGCAAGGAAATCTTTTCCTCCATTTCCGGAGATTCCGAGAGAACACTGCTCCTTGCCCCGTCGTGGATGGCTTTTGCTTCTGAAATAGCCCGGCCTGAAACAGAGACACCCCCTTCCCGTTCAGACGTGGCGTTTTATCTGTGGGCGGGGGACGCGCTTCTCTTCCCCGGCAAAGGAAAAGATTTTTTCGTGGAAGCCCGGAAAGAGGGAGCCTCGATGGTTCTCGTATCCTTTTCTTCCAGAGGGATTGCACGGCTGAGGTCCGGTGAGGGGAAGGCGCTCCTCGAAGAGGCCCTTGAATCCGCCCGCAGCGCAGGCATCAGGGCTGAGCTGCTCCTGGGGGATCCGCTGTGGATCCTTCCGGCGCACAGAAAAGAGCTCACGGATCTTGTAAAGGAACTGGACCGCTTCAAGTTTTCGGGTCTCCATCTCGACCTGGAGCCGGACCAGCTGCCTGGAGCGGAGAACAAACGAAGTGAACTGCTCTTCTCCCTTATTGAGACGGTCAGAGAAGTGAAAGGGGTTACCCGGCTCCCTGTCTCCCTTTCCATCCATCCTCGTTATCTCGAGGGAGACCTCGGTGCACTGGCGGCGAAGGGTTTTAGAGCGGCCGGGGTTCATGAGATCGCGGTAATGATCTATTCCACCAATGTTCAAAACGTTGCAAGGCGTATGAACGCCATCCTCTCCTCCTGTCCCGGACTGACCTTCCGCCTCTCCGTGTCGGTGGAGAAGGAGCTGCCGGCGACGGAAAGTTTTTTCCGGAACGGGAAAAAAAGTTTTCTCCGTACCCTTGATTCCCTTCAGAGGAACCTTACGTCTCCCGCTTTTGCGGGAGTGTTGATACAGTCCTGGGAAAACTACAAGGAGATGTCCCTATGAAAGTAAAATTTTTCTCACCGAAAAAACAGAATCCGGATGAAGAGGGAGGGCTCTCAGTCCGCTATGGCCCTGCGAAGCGTGCCGTTCCGAAGTGGAAATGGTACGCTCTCGTCTTTGTGATCTCGACCCCCCTGCTCTTTCTTCTGTGGAGAGTTGGGGCGGCACTTTTCTTTGTCAACGCGCCGGGAGTGGTCTCCCTGGAGAAGGTGAGCATCAACAGCCCCTTTCCGGTAGTAGTTGAAAAAATATACGCCGCACCGGGGGCGTTGGCTGACGAAGGGGAACTGCTCATGCGCCTCGAGGATCCTGCGGTCACTCAGCGGATTTATGTCCTGAAGGCGGAGCTCGATTCGCTGAAGGTTGGAATGCCAGCACCTACAGGCAGCGCACCGACAGGTGCCGCCTATGGGATGATCCGCATTGCAGAAGAAAACATGCGATACCAGAAGGAATACAGGGATTCCATCCAGTTCCTCTTCAGTCAGGGTGCAGCCACCAGGGCGGAGGCCGACGCCGCCGAGGACAGATACAGGCAGGCTCTCAAGGCCCTCTCCGAGGCAAGGACGTCCCTTCTTCTCCTTCAGGCTCCTGATTTCTCAAGGCAGGAGTCCATAGCCCAGAAGAACAGCAGGATCGCTCAGATCGAAGCGGAGCTGAAGGGGCTTGAGGAGCGGAAGGGATTGTTCTCTGTAGTCAGCCCCTATGAAGGGCGGATCCTTGATGTTTTTCCTTCCGAGGGGCAGTCTGTAGGGGGCGGTGCCCCCCTTGTGCTTCTGGGAAGACCAGAGGAGCTGATGATAATGACATATCTGCAGCCCCGGCACATCTCCTATACCGGTGAGGGCGAAAAAGTGACCGTTCGTTTTCCGGGAAGCCTTTCAGTCGCCGGACGGGTATCGGCAGCTCCCGAGATCGCCGCGCGGATACCGGCCGAACTGGCGGGTGTTCTGGGAGAGGGGAAGCAGACTCTGCTTGTGAGAGTCACCCTCGACGATGAACTCATCAGCCATCTCCGGGTGGAGGGACTGCCCGTGTCCGTTCATTTCGGGTTTTCTCTCCTGAAAAGTATGCAGATGCTCTCCGGAGAATCATGAAAGAAGGGAAGAACATGGACGGAAAAGAAAAAAAACTGCATCTTGCCTTCCTCGAACACCCCGATGACCTCCCCGGCGCTTTAGCGGGTAGAGAAGAAGGGCTTCCGGATGGCTTTATCCTTTCCGGATGCGGAAAAAGGGAGCACTGCTGCATGATCCTCAAGGAGATCCGGAAAGGGGATGCCACTGCTCTTCTGCCGGTTTTTCTTGATGAGTTCCTGTCGGACGAGGAACGGGAGGCAAGCGACGGTTTGCCCAGGACCAGGGAAGAGATGGAGGTCCTCGCAGGAAATATTATAAAACGCCTCCGGGATGTGGATGAAAATACACTCAAAAAAAGCCTTGACCTCAGACTCCTCGCATTCCTCTACACACGGGAGGAGAAAAAACTGAGACCTGTCCTTAATCCCCTTTCCAAGGGACTCTACTCCTACCCTCTTATGGATTACCTGTCCGGAGGGCTGTTGGAATCGTCAGGGTGGATTACCGAACTTCTGGAGAAGGGGTATATTCGGGAAGAGGCTCTCGTGGACCGGATCAGGAACTGTCCTAAATGCGATGGTGCTCATCTGAACTACGTGGACGTCTGTCCTTTCTGCAGGAGCATGGACATCCGTCAGGTGTCGTTCATCCACTGTTTTACCTGCGGAAGAGTAGGCCCCGAGGACTCTTTCATCAGAGAAGGGGTGATGCAGTGCCCCTACTGCGGAGCAAGACTCCGGCATATCGGGTCGGACTACGACAAACCAACGGATAATTACATCTGCGGATCATGCTCCCAGACATTTGCTGAGCCGGAAGTTTCGTGCAGGTGTTTTCTCTGCGGTACCTGGAGTTTGACCGAAAATCTGTCGGTACGCACCTATCGGGAGTATTCCATTTCCGACAAGGGGATTTTGGCAGTCCGGAGCGGCAGCACCGAAGATTTGTACTCAATCCTTGACACGCTGAACTACATGAAGCTGGAACCGTTCCGTCATCTTCTCAACTGGCAGCTCGATCTCTCCGACAGACCGCCCGATGAACCCTTCTGCCTTATGATTATCTCCTTCCCGAATCTTGGCGAAGTCAGGGAGTTCGCAGGATGGAGAAAAGTCTCGGAGATGATGGACGCCCTCACAAAACGACTGCGAGGGATCATTCGGAAGACGGACATCAGCACAAGGACGTCGGCGAACGACCTTCTGCTGCTGCTGCCCAAAACGGGGAAAAAAGGGTGCGCTGTGCTTGCGTCAAAGGTGGAGGAACTACAAGACGCCACCCGCCAGCCAGACGGCACATACCTGGAACTTTTGGTGAAGACGGCTGTTTTTCCGGGCGACAGGCAGAATGGGGAGGACGGTGTTTCCCTGGTGGCAAGGCTGAAGGGCTGATTCTTCATGGAGGAATGGATACTTTTCCTTTTCCGGGGTATACGGTCCTTTTCAGATGACCCTCTCACCTCTGAACTCTGGGTGGTGGTATTTCA
>CAYZZX010000078.1:0-7712 GCA_964483085.1 uncultured Synergistaceae bacterium | reverse complement strand
TACTTTTCGATCAGGGCCTTTTTGTTCGGCACGGTCCGCTCCACCGGGGCGATGACGGAGAAACTATGCCCCAGCATGGTGGCGATCTTCATGGAGGCCTCGGCGATGCCCACCACCGGTTTCAGGGAGATCTCCTTCATCAGGTCGATATTCGGGTCACCGTGGCAGCCGATGACGAAGGCATCCCAGTCCTTTTCATTCTTCCGCAGAAGCTCCATCATCCCCGGAGCCGCAAGGGCGTGGTCCTCGTAGGTGGCGATGAAGGGGGACGTGCCGGGGGTGAGAACCGTAAGGACTTCCATGTCCTCTCCGGCAAAGGCGAGGGCGTTCTTTTGAATCGCCTCGGTCATCTCCGCGCTGCTGTTGGGGTTGATGATGAGAATGCGGGGCTTTTTCATCTTGTTTCCTTCCCCGTCCACTCGGGAAGCTGGAGCTTGCCCCACCCCTCGGCGGAATCGTCGATCTTCCGGTCCTTCATGATGACCCGGCCCCGCACCACGGTGGTCAGGGGCCTGCCAACGAGACGGAAGCCATTGTAGAGAGGGGAGGTATCCTTCGACTGGGTCACGAAATCCCTGTTGTTCACCTCATATTCGTTCTTCATGTCCACGATGACATAGTCTGCGTCCCCTCCCACCCGGATGGCTCCCTTGCGGGGCCAGAGTCCGAAGGTGCGGGCGGGGTTCTCGCAGAGGAGCTCCACCATCCGCCTCATGGTGAGCTTGCCGTCCCGCACGGCGGTCAGCATCAGGGGCAGGGTCATCTCGATGCAGGCGGGGCCTGCGGCGGCGGTGAAGATGTCCTTCAGTCCCTTCTCCTTCTCGGAGACGAGGAAGGGGCCATGGTCGCTTCCGATAAAGTCCACGGAGCCGTCGTTTATGTAGTTCCACAGTTTTTCCATGGACTCCCTGTTTCTGAGGGGCGGGTTCCCCTTGGCGAAGGGGCCGTACTTGTCGATGGTCTCCTCCGTGAGGAAGAGATAATGGGGGCAGGTCTCCAGGTAGACGTCCATCCCCTCCTGCTTCGCCCGCTTGACGAGCTCCGCAGCCTCGGGGGTGGAGATGTGGGCGAAACTCACCCGGGTTCCCGTCTCCTTCGCGAAGAGGAGCAGCTTCGCCACCGTCTCGATCTCGCTGATGGGAGGGCGGGATTTGTAATGGTACTCGAACCCCACTTTCCCCTCGGCCCGGAACTGGCGGATCAGCCGCTGGATGATGTCATTGTTCTCCGCATGGATGGTAAGGATGAGCCCCGTCTTCGCCACGGCCCGGAAGCCGTCGAGGATCTCGCCGTCGTTGGCCATGGTGAGGCCCAGGAACTCCTCGTCCCGCCCCTCGGGAGGCTCATGGAGGAAGGTCTTGAAGGCTACGATCCCCTCTTTGGCCACCCGTCCCACCTCGTCGGGGAACTCGGCCCCCGCCGCGCCGAAGAAGGCGTAGTCCACCAGGGCCTGGGGTTCGGCCACCTTAATCCGGTTGCGCAGAATCTCGGGGGAATAGGGAGGAGGGGAGGAGATGGGGTGCTCAAGGATGCAGGTCACCCCTCCGGCGGCCGCAGCTTTCGTCTCCGTCACAAAAGTCCCCCGCTCGCGGTGCCCCGGGTCCCGCACGTGGACATGGGTATCCACCATTCCGGGAAGAACGGGGTTGCCCCCGGCATCAACAACCGTCTCGGCCTCGGGAAGATATTCGTCCCCGCAGATCACCGCAGTCTTTCCATCCTTCACTGCCACGCCGCCCTTGAAAAACTCGCCGTTGGCGTAGATCAGACCGTTTCGAATCACCAAATCAGCCTTCAATTCTACCGACCTCCTTTAGATATAAAAACCCCGATTATTCTTTTCCGGCGGAGAAAAAATGCCGTCCCCACCCTGGAGCAAGGGTATCCATCCCCTCCCGGGAGTAGACGATCCCTCCCCGGACAAGGGTCATGACCACCCGGCCATACACCGACCGCCCTTCGTAGAGACGGGCGATTTCCCGTCCGGCGGTCTTCATCTCTTTCGCCCTCAGGGTGAACTCCTCGTCCATATTCACCACGGCCACATCCCCGTCACCTCCCACAGCAAGGGAGCCTTTCCGGGGGGCGAGGCCGAAGATCCGGGCGGCGTTCCCCGAGAGCAGGTCCATCATGCGCTCCGCCGTGAGCTTCCCCTCCCGGAGGGCCGTGACGAAGAGGGGCAGCCTCTCCTCAAACCCTGTGGACCCTGCGGGGGCGGCGAAAATATCCTCTATCCCCGGCTCTTTTTCCGAGAGAAGGAAGGGGCCGTGGTCCGCCCCGATGAAGTCCACCGTGCCGTCGGCAACGTAACTCCAGAGTTTTTCCATGGACTCCCTCTTCCGGATGGGCGGGTTGAACTTCGCAAAGGGGCCGAGGGGAGCGACATCCTCCTCGCAGAGAAAGAGATACTGGGGGCAGGTCTCGGCATAGACGTCCATCCCTTCGTTCTTCGCCCTCCGGACGAGCTCCATGGCCTCGGGGGTGGAGATATGGCAGATGCTGACCCTGGTTCCCGCAGAACGGGCAAGGCAGAGAACTTTCTCCACGGCGGTGATCTCGGCCAGAGGGGGGCGGGCCTTTCCGTGGGCGAAGAAATCCCGTTCTCCCCGGTCCTTCAGTTCTTTCGTGAGCCTCGAGATCAGAGGATCGTTCTCAGCATGGACGGCGCAGATTTTCCCCGTCTTCGCCACCCCCTGCAGTATTTCGAGAAGATTGCCGTCGTCCTCGGCGCAGGTCCCCTCAAATTCCTCCCCCCGGCCCGCCGGAGGCTTGAAGAGAAAGGTCTTGAAGGCGGCAACCCCTGCCTCGGCAAGGGCCGGGATGAACTCAGGGCGGTTCCCCGCAGCGCCGTAAAAGGCGAAATCTATGAGGGACCCCTCGGAAGCGGCTTTGACCCTGGAGCGCAGAATTTCCGGGGTGTACTGAGGGGGGCTTGAGATGGGCATCTCGAGGATCGTGGTGATCCCGCCCGCAGCGGCGGCCAGGCTCTCCGTGGCAAAGGTCCCCCGCTCCTTCCTCCCCGGGTCGCGGACGTGCACATGGGTGTCTATTCCCCCCGGCAGAAGGGTGGCTCCCTTCAGGTCGACCTCCCGCTCCCCTTCCGGAAGAAAGGGGTTCGCTCCAAGGGCGGCTATGCGGCCATCGGCAATGGCCATGCCGCCGTCGCAGAAAGCGCCTTCCGAGAAAAACCTGCCGTTTCTGAGGACCATGTCAGCTCTGGTCACAGAGCATCTTCTCCCTTCGGCAGTTCAACCTTCCGCCTCATGGCTGCTGCTGTTTCGAGAACGGCATCCACCATTTTGCGGACGACCTCCTCCGAGGCACGCCCTGCGGGCATGGTGATCCCCACGCTTCCATAGGCGTTTTCGGCGGAGAAGAAGAGCGGAGCCGCGATGCCCGTCACTCCCGGGTCAACAGCGCCCGTGGAGACGACGAAACCACTCTTTTTCAATGCGCGGTACCGCTCAAGAAGCTTTTCTGGGTCCGTCTCCGTCTTCTCTGTAAAGGCGGAAAGGGGTGCGCGGAAGAGCAGGGAGCGGACCCGCTCCTCAGGCATTCCGAGAAGGACCGCGAACCCCGTTCCGCCGGCATGAAGGGGAAAGGGCTGGCCTATCTCCGAGGAGATGGTCAGCCTCTGGGATGAATCAATTTTATCCACACAGACGGCTTCGCCGTTGTCTGCCATGGAGAGGACTGCCGTCTCCCCTGTCTTTCGGGCCAGTTCCTCAAGCAGCGGCCGGACAACTGCGCGGGAAGAGAGCCCGGAGTCCGCCAGGGAGGCAAGGGTGAGGACCTTCAGACCAAGGGTATAGAATTCGCTTCCGGGTATTTTACGGAGCCATCCGGCGCTTTCGAGGGTCAGGACAAGACGGTGGACAGTACTGCGGTGCAGGCCGATTCGCCTGGATATTTCGGGTATTGCCAAAGAAGAATTGGGCTTTGCGAAGAGTTCAAGGATTCGAAGGGACCGGAGAATGGAATGATTCAGATATCTTGAAGGATCCATGACGAAACCTCCCCGTCTCATAGAATAAGACGATGTCTGATTCTGTGAATCATTATAAAGGCAAAATTTTTTTCCGTCAACGAGGAACGAAAATATATTTCATATTTTCGAAAGGACAAATATTTACAGTGGGGTTATCTCAGAGAGAATTCTATTCTGAGGGTATCCTCATCAGCCGGTCGGCCCCTTTTCGGCACAGTTCGAGAAAAATGCCGTAGGGGCGTCCCGCGAGAGAGAAGATAAGGGACATGAAGACTGTGGAGAGGGCGATCTGCCGCCAGGTTGCTCCGGCAAAGAGAAGGACGATGACGTAGAGGGGAACCTGAAAGATTACGAAGGCGAGGGTGTCGCCGAAGAAGGCCCTGACCGGTTTTGAAGCGTCTATGGAGAAGAAGGCAAAGAGCCTGTCCCGGAAGACGCCGTAGGGCCTGCCCGTCAGTAGGTTGACCGGAATAGCCGCAAGCCGGGCCTGGAGGGACTGAAAAAGAGTCATCCTCGCGATGAAGATCTCGATCCCCATGCAGAGCACCGCCGAAAAGAAGATCATCGCCATGATATCAGCGATAAACAGGCTGATCCGCTTCTTTTTGCCCAGCGTATCGGAGAAGATTTTCGCCAGGGGGATCTCCCTCTTTCTGCTGAAATAAGGATCTTCGTTGCCACCTATACATGAAGTCTATTGTACAGCCTTATCCACCCCTCTCCCACCTCTATGAGTTTTTTCCGGATAATAAACGAGCCGGTCCCTGTATTTTTCGCCCTCTTACACCGATGTTGATATTGAGCAGCATTTCCCCTCCGGAAATTGTTTGATTTTGGGAAAATTTTTGTTTTACCCGCCCTTCTGGTAGACTAAAAGACCGCAAGACAAATTGAAACAACGGAAGAGAGGGAAAGAATGAGAAATTTGCTCGATGAAATAGAGGATTTTTTCCGAAAACACAGGCAGAAGGAGCAATCCTTCGACGGCGAGGAGTACGGAGAAAAAAAGAGGCAGCGGCCGCCGATGTCCTTCGGCTTTCTGAAACTGGTGATCCCCGTCCTGCTAATTGCCCTTGTGGCGTGGCAGGGGTTCTATATCGTTCCGGCAGGATCGAGAGGCGTCGTTTTCCGCCTGGGGAAAGTGAACTATGTGGCCGATCAGGGGGTCAATTTTAAAATCCCCCTCATCGATCTCGTCACCATTGTGAATACCGAGCAGATCCAGAGGTTCGAATACGGCTACCGGACGGTGAACCCCGGCCCCCCCGCCACCTACGCCGACCGGCCCGAGGAGTCGAAGATGCTCACGGGGGACAACAAGATCGTGGAGATCGAGTGGGTGCTCCAGTTTCAGGCAGGTGACCCGGCGGCCTTCGTGGTGAACCTTCCCGAGGACCGGGAGAGCCGGGAGAAACTGATCCGCGACGTTGCCGAGGGCACATTGAGGGAGGTCATCGCCTCCCGCCAGCTCGACGACGTACTCACCACGGAAAAAGAGGCCTCCCAGACGGAGGCGAAGAAGCTGATTCAGGAAAAAATGGACTTCCTTGAGACGGGAATTTTCATCGTGGCCGTGCAGTTTCAGGATGTCAACCCGCCGAAGGCCGTCCAGGCCGCCTTCAGCGAGATCAACTCCGCCCGGGCTGAGCGGGAGCGTCTGATTCTCGAGGCGGACAAGTACACCAACGAAGTCCTCTCCAAGGCGGAGGGAGAGACCGACAGAATTCTCAACGAGGCCGAGGCGTACAAGTTCCGCCGGATCTCCCTCGCCGAGGGGGAAGCGGCCCGGATCGGTTCGCTCAACAAGGCCTATCGCGAGAACCCCGATCTCGTCCTCAACAACCTCTGGCTCGAGACCATGGTGCAGGTCTGGCCGAAGCTGAAGATCGTCATCGTCGAGGGCGGGGACAATTCCCTTCAGATCCTCCCCCTTGAAAGACTCTTCCCGACGGAAGATATCCCTGCTCCATCGGGAACCCAGGGAGGACGGACACAATGAAGAAAAATATTTTTGCCATAGCGCTTCTCGTACTGCTCCTTATCCTCTCAGGGGCTTTCTACCTGCTGCGGGCGGACGAACAGGCAGTGGTACTGCGCCTTGGAAAGGTAGTCGCCACAAGGGTTGAGCCGGGGCTCTATTTCAAACTCCCCTTTATCGACCAGATCACGAAGTACACGAAAAAACTCATCGAATACGATGCCGACCCCGTGGCCGTGGTGACCAGCGACAAGAAAAACCTGGTCTTCGACACCATCGCCCTCTTCCGCATCTCCGACCCCGAGGCCTTCTACCGCCGGGTCCGCACGGTGGCCTCGGTGCAGCAGCGGCTGGATGACTCGGTCTACGCGGCGGTCCGGATCGTCTCCGGACGGCTCACCCTCGACCAGCTCGTGAACGAGAAGCGGCAGGATGCCATCGAAACGTCCACCTCCATCGCCAGGGCCCAGTCCCGGGAGTACGGCGTGGAGATCCTCTCCGTGGCCTACAAGAGGGTCTTTCTTCCGGAGGACAACGAACAGGCGGTCTACCGGTCCATGCAGGCGGAGCGGAACCGCGTGGCGGGACAGCTTCGGGCGGAGGGGCAGGCGGAGGCCATCACCCGGCGCTCCATAGCCGACCGCAAACAGGTGGAGATGATCGCCGAAGCCCGGAAAACAGCCGAGGAGACCAAGGGCGAGGGAGACAGCATCGCCCAGGACACCCTAGCGAAGGCCACGGGAGAGGCGAAGGACCTCTATCTCTTCATCAAGACCATGGACTTCTATCGGGATGTCCTTCCGGGCACGCCCATGCTTCTGCGTCCCGGGGAGGGAATTCTGAAATACCTCAAGGGCGTGGAGCGGCCCTCGGGCCGCTGAAGATAATGATAACAAAAACTTTTCAGGAGGGGATAGCATGAACGAATTCACACCCTGGCATTACGAGACCCTTGGAACCAAGACGGTGGAGGCCCTGAAGAAAAACGGCTTCGAGGCAGAGTGGTGCGCCACCGGCGCAGAGGCAAAGGAGAAGATCCTTGAACTTATCCCCGAGGGGGCAGAAGTGGGGTTCGGAGGGTCCTGGACCGTCAAGGCCCTCGGAATCGCCGAGGCTCTGGCGGAGAAGGGAATTACCCTCCTCGACCACGGCGCTCCGGGACTGACAAACGAGGAGCGGCAGGAGATCAGAAAAAAACAGCTCACCTGCGACGTCTTCCTCACGGGGACAAATGCGGTGACCATGAACGGTGAGCTCGTCAACACCGACGGTATAGGGAACCGCGTTGCCGCCATGATTTTCGGCCCCGGTAAGGTCATCGTGGTCATGGGGGCCAACAAGATCGTCCAGGACCTGAACGATGCTTTTGAGCGGATCGAGCGGGTGGCCGCCCCTATCAACAATAAGCGGCTGGGAACGCCGAACCCCTGCACCCAGACGGGCATCTGCATGGACTGCCAGGGGCCGACCCGGATCTGCAACGTCACCACGGTGCTCTGGAAGCGCCCCAAGGCGACGAACTTTCATGTGATTCTCGTGGGGGAAGAGCTGGGATTCTAGGAAAAACGAATTCCTCTGCTCTCTGCAAAACAAATGACCCCGCCGGAAATCCCGGCGGGGCCGTTTGTTTTCGTAAAAACTCTATTCGTTCACGAGCCCCTTCTGAAGAACGCCAAGAGCCTTGCCCAGTTCAATGGCGTAGCCGCTCTTCACGCAGGCCCGCTCCACAGCGCCGATGGCCGAGAC
>CAYZZX010000077.1:6042-7730 GCA_964483085.1 uncultured Synergistaceae bacterium | reverse complement strand
GCAGGCAGGAGGAGGGAATGTCCATGATCTTCGTCACCCACGACCTCTTCCTCGCCCGCAAAGCCGCCCGGCGGGGCATAGTCCTCCACAGGGGGGTCCTTGTGGAGGAAGGTCTCTGCACCGACCTCCTCACCGCCCCCCAACACGCCTACACAAAAGCCTTAGTAGCAGCCCTCCCCCGGCTGACGGCGGGGTCTGACCCCAACAATTAAATTGAATCGAGGAGAATGTTATGTGGAAAGGGAAGTTGTTTGACTCGTATCTCTCTACAGGCCAGCAGGGGTACATTAACGCGGAGGAGGTTGTATATCCTGACGGAGTGGAGGTTATCGACTGTGCCCTGGGGACGAACCCTCTTGGAATGCCTCCCTCTCTGCGGGAGGTGCTGCGCAGGGGCGAGGAGGTCTCTCTCTGTGAGTATCCCAATCCCCTGGCGGACAGCCTGAGGAAATCGATCGCCGCCCACTACTCTTCCTGGAACGTCCGGTCGGAGCATGTCATTGCGGGAAGCGGCTCGATGAGTCTTCTGATATATCTTTTACGGCTGCTTGTGGGGCCGGGGGCGACCTTCGCAGGCTTTACCCCCCAGTTCACCGATGGAGTGCTTCAGGGGCTCTACACGGGGGCTGCGTACCACCCTGTGCGTCTTACGAGCCCCGCATACACCCTTTCTTCCGCCGGGCTCGAGCCCGCCCTTGAGGACGCCGTCCCTCCTCTGTATATCGACCGGCCTCACAACCCCACCGGACAGGTGCTTCCGCTGGAAGAGCTGGAGCATCTTTCCCGGATGGCTCTGGAAAGGGGATGCTGGGTGCTTTCCGATGAAGCGTACGGGGATTTTATTGAGAACGGAGAGTCGGCCGCCGTGCTCGATCTGCCCAATGTTGTCACCTGCCGGTCCTTTTCAAAGGGGCGGGGCGCGGCGGGGATACGGGTAGGCTACGGGGTGACGCGGAATGCCGAGCTGGCGTCAGCCCTTCTGACCCTTCAGCCCCCCTTCACCTCGGGAACTCTGGATACAATCCTCGCCGAAGCCTCCCTGCGGGACGGTTCCTATCTTGAGGAATCGAGACGGTACGTCCTGATGGCAAAAGAAAAGATCCTCCAGGTTTTGGCCGGTAAGAATGACGTGACGGCGGCCGATACGGATCTTCGGGTTCCCATACTGCTTCTCTCCCAAAAGACGGGGGATCTCGTCCGCCGGCTGGCCGATCAGGGGATTTCCTGCGAATCGGGAGAGGGCTTCTTCGACCTCGACAACCGCTCCGTCCGACTGCGGGTTCCATCCCCTCTCCAGCTCGAAGAGTTTCTTCTGAGAATCGAGCGGATGTAATACAGACAGAGCCCTTCCGAATATCCGGAAGGGCTCTGTCTGTTGCGGAGAGTTCAGAGAGCAAAATTTACTTGGAGTCGCGATGCTGCGAGAGTTTGTAAATTCCGATGGTGAAGAGGCCCACTCCCTGGAGGATGAAGAAGACCCAGCTGATGGCCCCGTACCCCTGGGCGATGAGGCCTATGAGGCCGAAGTTGGAGATGGCCAGCCCCATGAGGGCGAGAAAAGCTCCGACGGCTCCCCGGGCGAGATTGGTCATCCCTCTGCCTCTTTTGGCTATGAGGGTGGAGTTGATCCGCTCGTTGATGGAATGGAAAAAGCCCACTCCCGTCTCGATCATGGTTCCGAAGAGGAC
>CAYZZX010000077.1:0-5942 GCA_964483085.1 uncultured Synergistaceae bacterium | reverse complement strand
CGCTGCCGAAATGGGTGATGCCGAGAATAAGAAAGACGAAGAACACGATGTAGAGAAGGTAGGACCACCAGGAGAGGGCGACCTCAATGGCTTTACTGCCGCTGAAGGTGAGCCAGGCCACGAAGAAGAGGAAAATGCCCGATCCCAGCAGGGGAGGAAGACCGAAGGAGTCCCGAAGGATGCTTCCCGAAGCTGCGCCCACAACCCCCATAATGAGAAAAAGAAGGCCGATGAAGGCGATTTCGTAAAGAATCCACCCCTTGCCGATGAGCTTTTCAAAAAAGGTGCGGTAGTCATAGGCTTTGAAGGCCCGGGCAAATTCGAAGGTGAGGGCGAAGAAAGCGGCCCAGATTACAAAGGTGAGCCCCATGCCCATAAGCCCGCCGGTGGGCCCGTATTGGACGAAGTACTCCACCAGTTCCCGTCCCGTACCGTAGCCGCCGGCAACGAGCACCGACTGTGCGACAAATCCGGGCAGCAGATATTTCTTGTACCAGCTGTAATTCATGAAAAATGTTAAAAAGCTCTTCTTCTTTTCCTTTTCCATTTCCGTACCTCCCTCTCTGTTTCCCCTGCAGGTTAACAATACAAACAACCTTCAGGAAAATGTTTCGACCAATACTAGAGTCAAGAGGCACTCTTGTCAACTGACGGTGGTTCGGGGTCAGACCGAATAGGGCTCTTCGGACTCGAGAAGAGCTTTGGAGAAGGCTCTTCGTTCGCGTTCGATCTCTTGTTTTTGCGATTCGTCGAGTCCTCCGCCGTCGCGGAGGCGGCAGAGTTCGAAGTAGCGCTTGGGGTCGAGGGTTTTTTTCAGGATGAAGCGCTTGTGCCGCTCCCTCACGGTGATGTCGAAGAGGAAGGAGCCGCCCGTCTGTCCATCGGGTGCCGTGACCTCTCCTTCGCCGAGTTTTTCGTCGATTTCAAGGCGGCCGCCGCTGACTGCACGGGTTGCCATTTCGAGTCCGTCCACTATTCCCTGTCCGAAGATGCCGCAGCGTATGGTTATGTCCTTCCTCTCCAGAGCTTTTTCGTCTGAAAGAAGCGGCAGCGCCTGCCGCAGGAGGACGTAGGCTGCAGCCACGCCGCATTCGGACTTTCTTCCGGCATAGCGAAGCATATCTCCGTAGGAGATTGAGAGGGGGATACCGTTATCCAACAAGGAGAGGGGCGGAAGGGAGTCCTCCGCAGAGAGGTCGGCGGAATGTATTTCGTTCTCCTGCGCCGCAGGGTGCAGGGGGGAGAGGTAGGAGCAGTCGAAAAGTTCGTCCGGCTTCGATGAGAGGAGGGCTGCGGCGATTGCTCCCCGGAGCTCCAGGAGGTGCATCCGTTCACTCCCCCGGAAGGGCGTGCGGGCGTTCGCCTCGGATAAGGTATAGAATTCTTCCGGAACGAGGCCGTGCTTCAGCGAGAAGATGACGACCCCTCCCGCAGCGTGAAGTTCGAAGAAAAAGTGCCCTTTGTTCGGAGAGGCGGGGGGATTTCCCAGCAGGGGCATGGGGTCGAGCAGGTGGAAAGCCTTCCGGGAGGAGGCTCTCGTGGCCATCTCTATTCCATCGAGGAAGCCGAGGCCGGGAAAGGGCGTCTTGAGACGGACGGCCTCCCGGGGCACGACAGAGCCTCCCGAGGCGAGGGGAAGGGCGAAGCGCAGAGCCTGCCACGCGAGGGCGACTCCGGCGGGGAACTCGCCACCGTGGTACCTCTCAAGATGTCCGTACGAGAGGGGCAGAACGTCCTTCCAGTCGCGGATGAGAAGAGTCTCCGCTATTTTCACGGCTTCACGGCCTCGATGATCGTTTCAACGTCGATCGCTTTGGTGATGAGGCCGGCGTCCAGCAGGAAGTCGTGAGTGCGCTTGAGCTCCTCCACGTCCGAGGGGAGAACGTCGGGGGTGAAGTCGTACAGCGGGGCCATTTCGCGGACTTTCTCTACGGAGAGCCCAGTCTCCTCAGCGGTGAGCCGGTAGGCCTCGTCGGAATTGGTCTTCATGAAATAGATGCTCTCCCGGCGGACCTTGACGAAGTCTCGGACGATCTCAGGGGAGGTGCGGAGGAGTTCTCCTCGGACGGCGACCACGGTCGTGGCGTCAACGAGGCCTTCGCCGGTGAAGAGAACACGAGCGCCCTTGTCGAGCGCATCGGCAACGGAGGGGCCTGCCGCCAGAGCGCCGTCGATGGAGCCGCCGAAGAGGGCTGCGACACCGTGGGGTATTCCCATTTCAATGTGCTGCACGTCGTCGTAGGTCATCCCTTCTTTCAAAAGAGCCGCCACAAGAAGCTGGTGCAGTACTGTTCCCTTCGGGCCGGCGATTTTCTTTCCCTTGAGATCAGCGATGGACTTCACTGCCGGGTCGGTGACGAGGAGAGTGAAGGCCTTGGGAGAACGTCCGTAGATGCCGATGATCTTGATGTCGAGCCCCTGGGAGGCGGCGATAATCACGGAGGTTCCGCCCACACAGTTGGCGAAATCCACTGATTTTGCCGCCATGGCCTGGGTCTGCTTCGGCCCCGCCGTGATCTCCGGATGCCCTATGGTGATGCCCCGGGGGCCGAACTCCTTCTCGAAAAGCTCCATCCGCTTCTGTACGATGGAGGGGATATTCAGAGGGGATTTCACGTAGGTGATGTCGAGCTTCTTGAGATCCGCTGCAGATGCCGCCCGGAATTCCCCGGCGAAGGTGAGGAACATTACGAATGCCATGATTGCGAAAACTGTCTTTTTCATTGTGCTGCCTCCTTTTATCTCTGCCTCAGCAGGAATCACCCTTGCCGATGGCGTTCAGAATTTCCCTTTTCATCCCGTTCAATAACGAGATGTCTCTCGGATACTCAGCCTCCACTTCGAAGGTCCGCACCACCTCCCCTCTTTCCATGACGTATATTCTCTGTCCGAGGAAGAGCGCCTCGTCCACATCGTGGGTCACGAAGAGCACCGTCTTTCGGCGTTCGCGCCAGAGGGTCAGCAGGTCGTCTCTCAGGGCCGCCCGGGTGAAGTAGTCGAGGGCGGAGAAGGGCTCATCCATCAAAATGGTGTCGGGGTCGTAGAGCAGCGTTCTGCCGAGGGACGCCCGCTGGGCCATGCCGCCGGAGATCTGGCTCGGCCGGGCATGCCGGAAGGGTGTCAGGCCGAGCCCTTCGATCAACGAAGAGAGCGTCTCCTGAGGAACCTTCTTTCCCCGGGCCCGCTGCGGAAAGGCGATATTTTCCTCCACGGTGAGCCACGGAAAGAGGCGGGGCTCCTGAAAGACAACCCCGGTTGTGAGCGGACAGGCGCCTCCACTCACGTCGATCGTTCCTCCATCGGGCTGTTCGAGACCGGCGATCAGGCGCAGCAGGGTCGTCTTGCCGCATCCGCTCCTTCCGACGAAGACGGCGAACATCCCCGCCGGAATGGTGAGGGAGATCCCTCTGAGGGCTTCGAAGGACATTCCGTTGACGGAGTACTCCTTCCGAAGGTTGCGGATTTCAAGGGTGTCCATGAAATGCATCCTCCTGCAGCGCCCACGGCGCGATCCGGTTGCTTGCCCGCAGGACGACGTGGTCGAGCAGGCTTCCCAGTATGCCGATGGCCAGTATTCCGACGATGACCGCGTCCGAACGGGAGAGCATTTCCGCATCATGGATGAGGTAGCCGAGGCCGGAGGCGGCCGCCACGAGCTCTGCGCCGATGAGGGCGCGGAAGCCGAATCCGAGGGCGAGGCGCGCGCCTGTGAGCACGTGAGGGAAGATCGATGGAAGAAGAATAGTCCGGAAGATCGCAACCTGGGATAGGCCGAAGGACCTTCCAACTTCGATGAGTTTTTTGTCGCATGCCGCTACCCCGCCCAGTGTGTTCAAAAAGACGGGAAAGACGGATGCCAGGACGATCACGGTGATCTTTGACGCCTCTCCTATACCCAGCCAGAGGATGAGCAGGGGGATCAGCGCGAGGGGCGGCGTGTGGCGGAAGAAGTCCAGTACGGGAAGAAAGGGGGCGCACCCCCGGGGAAAGAGGCCGAAGAGCACTCCCAGAGGAAAGCCTGCTGCAAAGGCGAGTCCAACCCCCGAAACGACCCGTCCGAGGCTCGCTTGAAGGTGCCGCAGGAGGGTTCCGTTCATGAGCAACGTGAGGAAAGTCTCCCCCACCGCGCGGGGGGAAGGAAGAAGAAACTCATTCCACCATCCGAGAACGGAGCCTGCCTGCCAAAGAGTGAGAAGAAGAATAGGAACAGCGAAATAAGACAAACGACGCACTACGAGACCCCCAGTTGTTAGGTGCTTCTAACTTGGACGTCCGATAGTGTAAGGCGAATCTAACTCTCTGTCAAGGGGGGCGATTGAATCGGGTTCAGACCTACACATTTTACAAGCTTGTCAAATGTGTAGGTCTGAACCCGAATTTAGGCTTCTTTGCGCCAGGCGAAGAAGAGGAGGGTCCCTCCAATCACTCCGAGGATGCCTGTAATGGAGAGGATATTTCCGAGGCCTATGATCTGCCCTACGTATCCGAGAAAGATAGGGGAGATAATGAAGCCGAGGTCGATGGCGAAGAAACAGAGGGAGATCCCCTTGGGGCGGAGGTGGTCGGGAAAGATATCGGGCATGAGGGCGAGGATGATGGGAAAACACATTCCCATGTTGATGCCGTAGATGATGCCTCCGGCGATGTACCAGCCCTGCCCCGGAGCGAAGGGAAGGATGGCGAGTATGAGCCCCATGGCGGCGAGGACGGGGCCGATGAGTAACTTCCGATTGACTCTATCCATGATGCGGAAGGTAGCCAGGCGGAGGAGGATTGCCGCAGCGGCGTTGGGGACGATGAAGATGCTTGCCGGAAATCCCTTCATGGAGAGAAGGGTCGGAAGATATTGAAGGGTTGAGGCGTTCACAAAGGCGAAAATAAACATGGTGGAGAGACCTACCCGGAAGCCCGGCACGGAGGGTAGTTCCCTCCAGCTCCCCCACTCCTTTCGCTCAGCGACGGGAAGTGCCTGTGCTATTGGGGGAAGGGGAATGGCCACGAGAACGATGGCGGCTTCCACCGCTGCCGCCGCCAGAAAGTAGGCTATGAGCATATTCGATGAGACGAACCAGTCCAACAGGGGAAAGAGGAGAACCTGGGGCAAAACGTACGCTACGGCGACCCAGGCGTAGGCGCTCCCCCGCCTCTCCTCAGGAATGCTCAGCCCCTGGTAGGACGAAATGGCCACGATGGAGATTCCCCAGAAGGCACCGCAGGTTCCCCGCAGGGTAAGGAGCAGCCAGGGATTTTCAGTGAAGGCGAGTGGGATGGAGAAAAGGGCTACCAGACCGGAAGTCCAGAGGAGGGTTTTGCGTATCCCCAGGCGCTCCGTGGCTCTGGCACCGAGAGGGCGTCCGAGGGTGGAGAAAAAATTAAAGGCCCCCATGAGCCATCCCGAGATGCCGAGGGAAAACCCCTGGATCCGCAGCACTGAAGGGTAGAGTAGAAAGACGGCCAGATAAGCCTGGGTGAGAAGGATGACCACCATGGAGATCCAGAAGGATTTCCGGTAATTGGAAGTTTGGGTATGAGGCATAGAATTCTCCTTTAAGAAAAGATGATTCCCGTGCATCAGATTTACAGAAGCAGTGAGGGCAGAGACATTATAACAGTCGAAAAGAAACTGGCGAGGAGGACGCTGGGCAGAATAGCACGGCTGGTCCTTTTACTCTCGGTTTAATTGACTAGAAATCTCTATTTAAAAAGGGCAGACCTCGGTTTGCGCTGTGACAGAGGGAGTTTCTTAATGAATGCCGCTGGCAGTCCGCCATACAAATCTCTCTGCTTTTACAGTATTTGCTCCGTGACAATTGACAATAATCTCTCTAAGGCTATACTTGCCTTACTCACAGAAAAAACTCTAGGCAGCCGTTTTTCATTTCAGAGTTCTTAATTTCAGAAAGGAAGTGACAGGTCTTGCAGCGACGATATCCATGGTGTAG
>CAYZZX010000076.1:0-7966 GCA_964483085.1 uncultured Synergistaceae bacterium | reverse complement strand
CGCGACAGCATCTTCGTCGTAGGGGGTTACGAGGACGGCACCCCGGGCAAGCTGAAGCACCGCGCCCGCAAATTCGCTGAGGATGAGGACTCCGGTATCCCGCCCCTTGGAGGCGCAGTACTCCTTGCTGACGAGATTCATTCCGTCCTTCAGAGAGGTTATGAGCAGCATATCCGCGGCCCGGTAGAGAGCCGCGAGTTCTTCCTTCGATACAGAACCGTACCGCCAATTCACAGGAACCCAGCGGGTCGTGCCGTATTTCCCGTTGATTCTGCTGACGAGGAGCTCTATCTCCTCCTTGAGGGTCTTGTACTCCTCCACCGTCTCCCGGCTCGGGATCACCAGCTGGTAGAGAGTCATCCTTTCCCGAAGTTCAGGGTACAGTTCGAGGGCCCTCTGAAAACCTCTCAACTTCTCCGGGATGCCCTTTGAATAGTCAAGGCGATCAACTCCAAGGACGAACTTGTCCCCCTGAATCTCCGCGCGGATCTCCTCTGCGCGGGCAATGACCTGCCTGGAGGAGCCCAGTTGAGAAAAGGCCTTGAAATCGATGCTGATGGGAAGACCTCCCACGAGGAAGGCTCTTTCATTGAGAGTGACCTTCGTTATATGTCCCCGTCCTGCGGCTTTCATATCCGGAAAGAAAACCCGGAGGCAGTCGAGGAAATTCCTCCTGTCCCGGGCGGTCTGAAAACAGACGAAAGAGTAGGCCGAAAGAAAGAGAAGGATTTCCTTTCGTTTCGGCATCTTCATGAAGATGTCCACGCTCGGAAAGGGGATGTGAAGGAAAAAAGAGGATGTGAGATTCGGGTTGCGCTTTTGCAGCATCGCCCCGAGGGGAATAAGCTGATAGTCGTTCACCCAGATGAAGTCCTCGGGGCGGGCGTGCATCTCCACCGCGGAGGCGAATTTTTCGTTTGCCCGGAGATACCCCTCCCAGTGGGACGGAGAAAAGGAGCAGCGGCTCTGCAGATCGTGGAAGAGGGGCCAGAGGACGCTGTTTGAAAATCCGAGATAAAAATCCTTCACGTCCTCCGGGGTCAGCATCACAGGAAGAAGACGATACCCTCTCTCCTCTGACAGGGGTTCAAGTATCTTCCGGACAGTTCGGGCATCCGCATTCCCCGCGTCTCCCGGCCAGCCTGCCCAGAAGCCGCCTCTATCGCGAAGCACTGGGTTGAGGGCAGTCACAAGCCCACCGGAAGCGGGAGAGGCGGAGAGACGGCCCTTCTCGCACAGAAGACTTATGGGCAGGCGGTTCGAGACGACGAAAAATCTGCCGGTATTATCGGTCACAATCCCTTCTCTCCCTTCTTTTTCAGTCCATCCCTCCAGAGAGCGAGAACGATTTCGACGGATTCGGGGCGAATCCATATGTGAGCGGCCGAGGGGCAAACTTCTTCTGCAACCAGTATGCCAAGGCCTCTTCCCTCGAGAGCCCCAAAAGCGTCCTCATCAGTGAGATCGTCGCCCATATAGCATATCGGATCTTGAAGGGACCTGTCGATCAGGATCGATTCCATGGCAGTTTTCTTCGACGCCAGAGGAAGCCGAAACTCGACACCTCCACTGAAGGGGAGGGACTGGAACCCCTCCTTCAGTGCCGACGAGCCCAGATCTTCCGATCGAAGGTCGTAGAGCTCCTTGACTTCCATACGGTCACGCCAATGGAGGGCTATGGAGATGGGCTTGATCTCAAGGGCATCCTGTGGAAAAACAGACAGCTCCCGGCGGAGGGATTTCAGGCTTTCAGTGTTCTTCCGCGAGAGAGGGGGCGTCGTGATCTTCCCCCGGGCCGTTCTGCGTTCCCATCCGTGGCTTCCCCAGATTTCAAGGGGCAGGTCAAGAAGAGCGGCAACCTCCTCTGCTTTTCTTCCAGAGAGGACAACGACCTCTCCCCCCTCATCGATGATTTCTCTGAGAAGCCGCCGAATATTTCCCCCGGGAACGGCCTCATCCCTTTCTCTTCGGAAGGGGGCGAGGGTTCCGTCGTAGTCGCTTACGAGGAGGGGGCGGGTTGATGGAAAAGAAGAGAAGAAGGGGGCAAGATCGTCGATCCCCTTCTTCGGACAAACTAAATCCAGCGGTCCCATTGTCCTTCTCCTCCGTCGAGGGAGATGAGCAGAGAGAGGTAGTTTCGAAGCTGCCCGGTGATGAGGAAGTTTTCAAGGACATACTGCCGGGCGTTCACTCCCATGCGCTCCCGTTTCCATCGATGAGTGAGGAGGTAGCGTATGCGGATGGCGGCACCCTCGGGCGAGCGGACCCGGAAGCCGTTGAACCGGTTGATGATCTGAAGGCGTATTCCCCCAACATCTCCGCCGATGACCGGCTTTTTCTTCCACATCCCCTCGCTTACAGTAAGGCCGAACCCCTCTTTCGTTGACTTCTGCATGATCACAGCGGAAGCTGTCTGAAGGGCGTTGATGGTTCGATGGGCGTCGGACGGCAGAAGCAGCACTGAGATGTCGGGGTCTCCTGCGGCGGCCTCCCGGACGCTTTCGAGAACTTCACCGGCCTCGGGATCATCTGTGGCACCCCCTCCGGCGAGGACGAGGCGAATATCCACGTGTTCCTTTGCGATCCGGTAGCTTTCGATCACTCCAAGAGGGTCTTTGAAATGGTCGAACCGGGAGACCTGGAGGATCATCGGCTTGTCCAGCGGTATGCCCAGATCTTCGCAGGTCGCAACAACCTCGGCTCTTGGAAGGGCGATATTTTTTTCACTGAGAGGGTCGATGCTCGGAGTGATCAAATACTGAGGATGGGGCAGAGGCTGGGCGAAATCAGGGAGGGAGAAGATTGATGCGTCGTACCCTTCCACCTGCTTTTTAACGAAGCGCCAGACGCTTCTGTTCGGGGTGCTCACGTCAATATGACAACGCCAGACCCACTTGCCTTTTCTTTTCGGCATGAGGTTCAAAAGGGCTGCCGGCTGAGGGTCGTGGATGAAGACGTAGTCCGCCTCCTCGAGGATGGGCCTCAGTCTTTCGGCATTTCTTCTGTTCGTCTCCATATATGCATCCGCCTGAGGGTCGGAGAGCCCTCCGGACATCCCCTGAAGGGAGTTGTGCAGGGTTTTCGTGCAGGCGAAAAACGCCTCGTCTCCCTCGATAACCTCCCAGGAGACATCGAGGCCGAGCTCCCGGGAGAGAGGAACCATAGAGAGCAGGATCTCCGCTACCCCTCCTCCGGCTTTGGTGGAGTTTACATGGACTATTTTTTTCCCCCGAAGTCTGTCAGCGATGGCCATGAGGCCGTCCATGGCGGGAAATCCGATGACCTCACCGTACTTTTTTAATATGGAAGACATGGTTATTTCCCCTCCTTCAGCAGGCCTTTTTCGAGAATCGTAACAATCTGATTTCGAAGTTCTCCGAGGGAGAAAAGATAGGAATCGACCTTTTTAAGGCGGCTGCGGACAGATTCGGTCTTATTGCCGAACTGCTCAAGCCAAAGGGTAAAATCATCCTTTTCCTCGGAAGAACGTCTTCGAGCATCGAGAAAATGATGGAAGAAGCTCTCCCGGCTTGCGGTCTTCACCGCAAGGGGAAAATCCTCCAGCCTGTTCGTCTCTCTGCCCGTGTCAAACATGAGCTTTTTGCAGGCGATAAAGTAAAACTCCCGGTCACTCTTCTTCCAGCTCATAAAACTATCCTCTTCGAGCCGCCCGTCGAGGATATCCTCAAGAACTGAGCGGATCTCTTCGAGATCTGAGGTCACCGGGTTGATTGCGCTCAGTGCCTCTGCAAGCTCCATGTCTCCGAGGCTGCTGTCGACCCAGGAGGCAAAATCGTTGATATATTCCGATTCAGCGATGTGGGGGCGGAGCATCTTTCCCCAGAAATGATAGTAGATGGAACTCAGGGGAACGAAGGGCAAAGCCGCCCTCATCTCCCGAAGAGTCTGCACCCGGATGCCTGTGCTTAAAGGCAGAAGAGAGCATTCCATAAATTTAAAGGGGCGAATTTCCTCCCTCTTGTCCATGCATATTCCTCCTTTTTACAGGCCTTATCAATCCTTTTGCTTCTTTCTTGGCCTGAACAATTGAATATCAGCATACCATAAAAGAACTATGTATTCAAAACTTACAGCAAAAAAACTGGAGGGCCCCTCGGGGCCCTCCAGTTTTAAGTCGAGAGTATATTCTGAGATTATCGGGTTTTCTGAGGAGATTTGATCCACCACTCCGCCAGAAGGCCTGAGGCGATGTAGACGGAGCTGTATGTCCCCACGAGCACGCCGATCAGGAGAGCGAAGGAGAAGCTCTGTAGGACCGGGCCGCCCCAGAGGTACAGGGCGATAAGAGGCAGCAGGGTCGTGAGGGAGGTGTTGATCGTCCGGGAAAGGGTCTGGTTGATGGACATGTTGAGCATGCCTGTAATTCCCTTTTCACGGATATACTTCCAGTTCTCCCGAACTCTGTCGAGGACGACGATGGTGTCGTTGAGTGAGTAGCCCACGATCGTGAGTATGGCCGCGATGAAGGAGGAGGTTATCTCCATTCCCGTGAGGCTGAATATCCCCAGGGTGATCACCGCGTCATGAAGGAGGGACGCTACGCTGACGACGGCGAAGCGGAATTGGAAGCGGATAGTGATGTACGTGAGTATTCCTCCGAGGGCCAGGAGAAGGGCGATGAACGCCTCTTTTCTGAGTTCGGCCCCTACAACCGGGCCGACCTTTTCGAGACGAATGACCTGCAACCCGGCCTCCCGGGCCCGAAGGGCATCCACAACCTGCTTGCGGACCGCTTCTTCGTTGGCGCTGATGCGGATGATGACCCCCCGGTCGCCGTAGGCCTGGATTACCGCGCCCTCCTGTCCGACGGAGGCAAGAATATCCCGGACGTCCCCGACGGGTACGGCCTCGGAAAATTCCACCTGAACCACGTTGCCGCCGGTGAAGTCAATTCCGAGATTCAGCCCCTTCGTGACGATCAGCCCCAGGCTCGCTGTTATAAGGATAAGGCTGAGAAGAAGGGCAGTTTTGCGCTGTTTCATGAAGTCTATGAAGAATATTTTCATCATCGTCTCCTCTAGGACCGGCGCAGCAGCGTTCCCGCCGCTCCCCGTCCTCCCATGAAATACTGAAGGAGGGTCCGCGTGACGAGGACGTTGCAGAAGACGCTCGAAACGATACCGACGCTCAGAGTCACCGCGAATCCCCGAACTGGACCGCTGCCGAAGTAGAAGAGGACGCTGGCGGCGATCAGGGTCGTGATGTTCGAGTCGAGAATACTTGAGAGGGCCTTCTTGAACCCGGCGTCAATTGCCGCCAGGGGTGTTTTCCCCGCCCGTATCTCTTCTTTCATCCTCTCGTAGATGAGGACGTTGCCGTCCACCGCCATCCCTATGGTGAGCACAATTCCCGCGATTCCGGGAAGGGTCAGAGTCGCCTTCAGAGCGATGAGTCCGGCAAAGACAAGCAGGATCGTCACCGCAAGGGCTGCGTCGGCCGCAACGCCGAGCGTGCGATAGTAGAGCAGCATGAAGAGAAAGACAAGAGCGGCTCCTATCAGGCCCGCCCGTATACCGGAGTTGATGGAGTCCGTTCCAAGGCTCGGGCCTACGGAGCGGTTTTCGATGACCTCAACGGCGATGGGAAGGGCTCCTGCTCTCAGCATAATGGCAAGCCTGCTCGCCTCCTGAGGAGTGAAGCGGCCCGATATCTGGGCATTTCCCCCGGTGATGCGCTCCTGAACTACGGGAGCGGATATGACGATGCCATCAAGGACGATGGCAACCTGCCGTCCGACATTATCAGCCGTCGCCTTGTCGAAAAGCTTCGCGCCCTCGCTGCTGAAGGAGATGCTCACCACTGCCCGGCCGAGATTATCGTACTGGGTTTTCGCGTCGACGAGCTCCTTTCCTCCCACAAGAACAGCTCCGAGAAGAAAGTAGCGACCTTCGTCGTCCCGTGTGACGAGGGAGCCCTCAAGGGCCTTTCCGCGCTCCTCAAGGGTACCCTTCATGGAGGCGATATCTTCCTTCGCCTTGTTCCAGCGCACCTGGGCACCCTGGAATTCTTCATCGCTGTCGTAGTTGGGCCTCTGGGGGCCGGGAGGAACGGGCTGAGTAGCCTGTTCCACTGCCCGGAATTCAAGCTGAGCAGTCTTGCCGATCAGCTCGAGAGCTGCATCGGGATCCTGAATTCCCGGGAGGTCAACGATCACCCGGTCTCTGCCCTCTCTCTGAATTACCGGTTCGGCCACGCCGTACTGGTCGACCCTGTTCCGAAGAACGGCCAGAAGCCGTTCGATGCTGTCCTCCGTTACCTTGTTCTCGGCTGTCTCTTTTGCCTGAAGGACGATGTGAGCTCCGCCCTTGAGGTCAAGCCCCAGATTGATCTTCCCTTTGATGGGAAAGACCGTAATCAGGGCCGCAAGCACCACTACGACGACTATTCCAAGCCGCCAGCGGTCTCGTCTGAGCATATTTTTTCCCTCCTGAACATTCCGCGAATTGAACCTCTTTTACAGGAATCACTCTATGCGGAGAGGGCGTCCTGGGATGCCCCCTCCGCTTTTCTGCCCGATTCTTTTCTCCGTCCTCAGTGCTTATCTTCTTCTCCGGAGACGGTCACAGTCTCCTTCGGCTGGGGGGCAGTCTGGGCCCGCTTTGTGGCAACCGCCGACTTGAGGATGCGCATCTTCACGCCGTCGGCCATTTCGACCACAAGGCTGTCATCCTTCACTTCCCGGATGGTTCCGAAGAAACCGCCGATGGTGACGATCTGGTCTCCCCGTGCCAGGGAGGAAAGAAGGGTGTCCTGAGCCTTCTGCCGCTTCTTCTGGGGCCGGATGATGAAGAAGTAGAAGATGACTACAAAGATTGCAAGGGGGAAGAGCATTCCCATGAGGCCTCCCTGCCCTCCGCCCGTTAACTGTCCGCACTGCTGCTCCAATTACAACGCCTCCTTGATAGAGTTTGATGGGGAACCGCTTTTCGGCCCCGCATATTGTACCAAAAGCTAGCTCTCTTTGTGCTTGAGATAGAAAAGAAGCTTTTCAAGTTCTACGGAGATATCCACGGCATAGACGAGGATATGGTCCGGAACGGTTATAGACACAGGAGAGAAGTTCAAAATTCCCTTGATCCCCTCCGCCTCCGACACCTTGTCGACAACCTGCTGGGCCGACTCGGCGGGGACGGTCAGGATGAGGATCTCGATCTTCTCCTCCTCGACGATCCGCGGCGCGTCCTCCAGGGAATAGCAGGGGATCCCCCGTATTTCCTTTCCGATTTTCGCCGGATTGTGATCGAAGAGGGCCTTTATCTGGAACTTCTCATTCTGAAAGGGTTTGTACCCCAGAAGGGCCTGCCCGAGCTTTCCGACCCCCGCGAGGGCAATAGACCACTGTCTCGGGGAGGAGAGGATCGAACCGATATGCTTGTGGAGCCTGTCCACGTGATACCCCACGCCCCGCTTTCCGATCTCTCCGAAGTAGGAGAGATCCTTGCGGACCTGGCTTGCCTTGAAGGACAGGGCCTCCCCCATCTCCTGAGAGGAGACGACCTTCTGCCCCTCTGCCGCCAGCTGCTCCAGAAAACGCTGGTACTGGACGAGCCGTTCGATGGTGGGTTCGGCGATCTTCTGTTTCTCTCCTTCCTCCAGCGGAGAGGAGGAGAGAATTCTTTTTCCCTTTTTTTCGGCGCTATTCTTTCCAGGCGATGACTTCAACTTCCACCAGGGCTCCTTTCGGAAGGGCGCTCACCTCGACAAAGGAGCGTGCGGGGGGTTCCTGCTCGAAGTACGAGGCGTAGACTCCGTTCACCGTGGAGAAATCATTCATGTCCACTGCGAAAACCGTTGCCTTGAGTACGTCTTTCAGAGAATATCCCGCAGCCTCAAGGACGGCCTGAACATTCTTCATTACCTGCCCGGCCTGCTCCTTCATGCCCCCTTCGGCAAACTGCCCTGTTGAAGGGTCGACCCCTATCTTGCCGGAACAGAAGAGAAATGG
>CAYZZX010000075.1:0-7985 GCA_964483085.1 uncultured Synergistaceae bacterium | reverse complement strand
AGGTAAGAAATTCTTTTTCATTATCTGATCCTCCTAAGTTTTTTGAAATATGTATCTTTCTGTGTATCTTTTATCTGCAAGGAATATTGAGATTCCGCTACCACTCCTCCTTTCAGTGCATCAGAATACTACTGGATCATCATGTCTCTCAGGAATAGGGCAATCTGGGGGAAGATGATCAATAGAAACGATACCAGTATCATGATGGCGATAAAGGGAAACACATCTCTTACCACGTCAATATATCGCTGTTTAAAGACGGCTATAGCTGTAAATATGTTGCACCCAAAGGGCGGCGTGGTGGAACCTATCGCAGCCTGGAGAGTGACTATGGTTCCCACGAGAACAGTATCGAGCCCGGAAGCCACTACTGCAGGCTTGAAAATGGGCGTCAAGATCATTATTACGACGATGGGATCCACGAACATGCAGCCAAGGAAATAAGCGACGCTGAGAACCAGCAGAATTCTGAAGACGGTCGGATCAGCGCCAAGCAGGGGCGGCAGAATCATATTGGGAATTCTGGCAAAAGATACTGTCCATGAAAAAACCTGCCCCATGGCGATGAGAATGAACACTATCGCCGTGACGACACCCGTGCGAAGGGCAATCTTGGGAACGTCCTTCAGGGTGATTGACTTGTATATAAAGAATTCCAGAATAAACGCATAGAGAACCGAGACGGCCGCAGCCTCTGTAGGGCTGAATATTCCCGAATAGATTCCTCCGAAGATTATGACTGGAAAGGTGAAGCTGAGCAGCGCTCTTTTAAAAGCGATAAAACGCTCGCTCCATGGAACCAGGTCGGACTGGAGGTCTTTATCAGAGATAAACCATGAATATACACAGAAGAGAAACCATATGAGGAGTCCGGGGCCCACTCCAGCTACAAAAAGCTCCCCCACTGATGCTCCGGCCACAACGCCGTAGACTATCATGTAGACACTTGGCGGGATCAGCAGAGCAATGACCGCCGAATTTATTATCAGGGCGGTGGAAAAGGATGGCTTATACCCCGCCTGGATAAGAAGGGGGCGCATGGGGCCGCCTATTGCTACAACCGTTGCCTGGGTGGAGCCTGATACGGCTCCAAAGAGGGTGCAGGCAGTCGTTGTGGCTATGGGGAGCCCTCCTCTTTTGTGAGCAACAAACTTCACAACAAAATCAAGCAATCTCTTGGCTACCTCACCTGAGGTCATTACATCCGCTGCGAAGATAAACATGGGAACAGCTATCAGTGAGACCGGCTGAACGCCTCCAATTATCTGCTGAACCAGCATGGAGGGGTTTACTGCCGGAAAGTAGATCATCATGGTGGCAAAGGCTCCCACCGCAAGAGGGACCATCATGGGAAAACCCAGCAATAAAAGAACTATCATTGTACCCATAAGTACTGTAAGCATGAATAAACCTCCTTCCTACCTATATCTCAAACTGCTGGGATACTTCTTCCTGCTCGATATCCGTCAACGTGGGAGAGATATATACTTCCTCCCTGGCAATATTCATGACAAGGGTCTGAACATACTGAAGGCCTGTGGAGATAAAACCTATGGGAACCCACATAATGATCAGATAAAGGGGTATTCCGAGACCAAGGGTATGCCGCTTAATGGTGTAAAGACTGAGGGTATACTTGTAACCGTACCACGCGAGGAAAAACATGAGACCGGCAGTTCCGGCCGAGATGATTATCATGAGTATCTTGCGCCCTTTAAGGGACAGAAGATCAAATAGAGCCGTCATGCGTATGTGTACTCCCAGTCGAGCTGCGTAGCTGACTCCGATGAAGGTTACCCAGACTATGGCGAACTGAGTGACTTCCTCCGCCCATGTAAAGCTGTGTTGAAAAAGATTTCGGCCTATCACGTTAATGACGGAGACGCTGGCCATTATTATGATGCTCCATGAGACTGCGAACCGCTCAAACTTCTCCATACCACTATTGAAAGCAGCTATCAATTTTATCAATTCCTTCTCACCTTCTCTTCCATTTCAAAGATCATGAATTGATTCTGTTGCCGCCAGCTATATAATTTATCAATATTTTCGCCACATCAAGAACCGAGGTAAGGGATACGTACTCATCTGACTGGTCGAAAAACTGACTGCTCCCGGGACCAAGAAAGACAAAGGGTATTCCGAGGGAGGGAATAAAAATTGAAGCATCCGTGAAATAAGGGATGTATGTATATTCCACCGGAAAACCGAGCTCCCTATAGATGTCGCAAAAATTCATTATGAGAGGGGATTTTTTACTCATTCCTACCGGAGGCCTGTTGTTGGTGACCTGGAGGGAAATGTTCAAGCAGGGATGGGCTTTTTTCAACTTATCTTCTACAAGAGAATCCAGTGTATTTAAAAAGACGTCATGATCTATGGAGGGAAGGGTTCTGATATCCAGCGTGCCAGAGGCTGAATCAGGGATGATATTAGCGTCTCCCTCTGCGCACAGGGAGGTAATAACGCAGCTCGAGCTTCCGAGAAGGGGGTGTTTTTTGTCCCTTTGTAACAGAGTACGAACTTCCTCCACGAGACTATTGAACTCCTCTATTGCGTTAATACCAAGTTCCGGCATGGAGGCATGGCTTTTCTTTCCCTTTATCTCAATATTGAGCCAGATCGCGCCTTTTTCAGCAAGGCCGATCTTCTGATCCGTCGGCTTTATGACGACCATCTCTTCTGCGTTCTTGAGAAAGCCCCCTCTGATGATGGATTTCGCTCCTGTTCCGTTCACCTCCTCATCGGCTGTGAAGCAGAAGTGGATATCGACTGGAGGCTTCTGTGCGGACTCAACATAAAAGAGCGCGGCAGAAAGCATGGACGTCAATCCGCCCTTCATGTCCGCAGCTCCTCGTCCGTAGAGAAGATCTCCTTCGATATCGGCAGCAAAGGGAGGGTGCTGCCACTCTTCGAAGTAATCAACACCTACTGTATCTATATGGCCGGTAATTACTCTGCTTTTTGAATGATCTTCGCCGGGAATGGTTATTATGAGGGTCGCCCTGTTGTTTCCGTGGTCTATAATCCTTTTCTCCACACTATCATCTGGAAAAAGGGAGATGATGTACTTCACTACGTCCTTTTCATTGCCATAGGGCTGATGAGTACGCATTCTTATGAGTTGCTGTAGAATAGCTGTTATCCTGCTTCTGGTCGGCATTTTAAGTAACGTCCCCATCAAGGGAGAACCTCCTTCTCATAGCCTGCCTTTAAAACCTTTGTAGACAATGAAAAGGATACTCAATAAAGGAAGCTGTCACACTATCTTGAGAGGCCAAACAAAAAACTTATTGCTTGTCCATAGTGGACAAGTGATTTTTAAGACTTTCTCATTCTGTACAACCGGAGGGCTAAAGCAATATTAAAACGGTTTTCGCTGTCATCCAGATCGAGGGAGAGTATATCTGCTATATTTTTGAACCTGTATTTCATTGTGTTGTAGTGTACATTTATGACAGAGGAAGTACTGCTGAGATTCCAGTTGTTCTTTTCAAGGAAATAGAGGGTGCTCAGAAGATCACTTTTATTCTTCCTGTCATAATCGATAAGGGGAGACAGCTGTTTTTCGCAGAATTCCTCTGCCTCTCCGTCGGAATCAAGGGTAGACAGCAGCTTATAAGAACCGAGCCTGGTCCACAGAACAACATTTTTATCGAAGGAGTACATATTCAGTACTTTTAATGCCCTCTTCGCCTCTGAATAGCTCTCATGGACCTTCAAAATATCGCTCTTGAAATCCCCTGCAGAAATGCAGACACCGGAGGTTGAATCAATGTTAAGCTCATGGGCTATCAGAAGGGCCGTTTCATAGAAAGAATCGGGGCTTTTGAACCTATCGTCACTCTCTGCTGTTGAGAGTAAAAAAACCATTTTGTTACCGACATGTGAGTAGGCCACGTAGGGGAAAAACATTCTTACCCTCGACTTTACAAGAGAGAGATCGAGTTCGGGACTATCAGCTTTTTCGGAAGGAGAAAAACTCTCCCTATCCGAATTCTCGGCGGGACTTACAATCATAGCCACGATCTGCCCCTCAAACTTCCATCCAAAAGCCCGCGCCCGACTAAATACTTCCTCCCCGGAGCGGACGCGATTATATAGAAGATCCCTCACCAGCTGATCCCTGTGTTTTTTTTCGAGATCTGCATTCTGCATCTGTCTTTCTGCAAGCAGTCTGATGGCTATCAGGGCATTTCCGATAATTCCGAGCTCCCTGAGGCTCATATTGATGAATTCGCCAGTATCAGGCTTGATTACAAGATGTCCTATATTTCTTTCTCTATGGCGAACCTGGCAGGAAGGAAAGAATCTCAGAATTTCCTGCAGAGGATAAAGCTTCATATTCTCTGAAAATTCGCTGGTCCTCGATGATATATGAAGATTTTTACTGAAAAGATCCCTGTATGCAACGTCTCGATCGAGAATCTCTGACAGCCTTTCAACAACAGTGCCGATCTCTCTATCGCCGAAAATGATATCCGCGAACTCTCTGAAATCTCCGGAAAGCTCGGGAAAATCCTGTTTCTCTGCTTCAGGCTGTCCAAAATCAAAATCCCTCCCCCCCCTCTCCCGTGAAGAGGGAAGCAAAAGGACCGGGAAATCTATTTTGAGTTCATCCATGAGAGACAAAATGTAATCAGCGGTGATATCACTCTCTTTGATTATGCCTACTGCTGAATACCCCAGCTGATCCCGGCTTTTCAGTATTTTCTCAAGGAGAGTGACCCTTTCGCTGTTCTCTGCTGAGGGAATGATGATAATCTTCTCTCGATGAGAGGAGCCGTCCTCAGGAAAACTCTCCAGATACACGGCTCCCTCAATACTTATATCAACCGGCAGGCTTGAACAGAAAACCCTTACGTCACCCCGATCGCCAAAGGTTCTTATCTGTTGTAGTAAGATCAACTTTTTCTCCTTTAATTTTTCCAATGGTGAGGTCAACTCTTTCCACGAAGAGGAGCTGTCATCTTTTTTCCGGCAGCGCGTCTACGATTGAAACTAGAATACAGCTGATGCTGTAAAAAGCCTCTTGAATTGTCTTTTGAGTGTAACATAATCGACCGGTTCTGCTTCCAAGGTTGAATTCAAGCTGTGACGAAGAAGGCCGTGCGCAAGCAATGGAAGGCAAAACTCAGCTTGTTCTCTCTGAGGTCAGCCACGTGCAGAGCGAATAAAGATTTTGGTCAAATAACACCTATGATCTCATCAATAATAAAAAATAAGGTTTATCCTCTTCATTAGCCTCTTTTCATTCCGGAAATTTTCAGACTTCGCCTCCGCAACGTCCGGGGAGCTGTTTTTATAAATAATCTTTCTTACGCTTAAATAGTACCCCAATCTATAGGGAAAATTCATCTTTATAATGAGTTTTTATAATAATTCAAAAAAACCCTCTTACGAAGAGCTTTCTCAACCCTCTTAGATCAGCACGTTGAAAAATGGCGAGCGGAACATGGTTTATAATATACCTGCCTTTTAGAACTTATTCGTTATAGATTTATACAATGGGGTGATGAGAATGAAGATAATAGCAATAGCAACTCTCCTCATGAGCTTTTTCTTCTCTGCACCGGTTGTTGTGTCGGGAGCGGGCGAAGAGGATTCTTTTTTTATAAAAGCCTGGGAAAAAGCCCTGCCCAAGCTCGAAAAATCCCTTCAACTTTTTGACAGGCAAAAAGACCTTCCTGAATCCGCGATTATCGGCGCAGACAGGAAATCTAACATGGAAAAATACGAAGCTCTTCTTGACGAGGTTTTTGAAATTCTCATCGGCTCAAATCTTCATAATTCAAGGCAGGAGTACCACAGAATCGAAGTGAAGATGGAGCAAGCCGGAGAAGATATTTCGCAGCTTCTGAAGGACAACATATCTGCTCCGGAGAAAAGTTGGAATCCCCTCAAGAATACACGGACAAAAATCGAAAAAAAGATTGAGAAACTGAAAGGAGAGAGAGAAGCGCTCTCCGTAAGAAAAAATGAACTGAAAACTGTGATAAAGACATCCCTCATGAAAATGGGGATCAAGGTAGAGAACCAACAGCTTGATGTGCTGCTTTCAAGCATAAGCGGCGACGACATCCTTCAACTCCTCTTAGTTGCGGACAATATCAAAAAGATCAATCTGCAGATAGTAGAGCTGCTCAGGAGCGGCCAGGGAAATGTTCAGTCAGCCAGAAAATACACCGGAATTCACATGGTTCTCGTCGATCTTTTTATTCATGCGAATTTGGATGTGCTTGATAAGATACGCAAAGAATATGTTCCCCGTCTCGAGGAGATCATGGGCGCCGCAAAAAAATTCGGAGAAGAAGCCGAACAGATGCTCGCAGATACAGGGCCCGGAGGGAAAAACAGACAGGTTCTTGAAGTGAACATAATGGCAAATGAGCGGACAGTGAAAACCGCTGAACTCTACCGCAGGTACCTGGGCGAACAAGAGAATTCCCTTCGAGATTCGGTACAAAGACTGAAAAAAGACTACTCTGTCGCACGAAATACCTACGACACCGTAAAGACGGGCAGTGACCTTATCTCCCTTATTCAGATCTCAATGAACACCCTCGAGGGGATTTTCGGATTCACAGTGCCTGACCTTGCCCTTGTCTACGACCAGGAGCTGATGAAGGAGTTCGAGCGCATTACTGACTGTATCCGTACGAGGAGCTGAAATATAAAAAACAGGATCGGCCCTAATTCTCCATTCCCTGAGGCGAAAAAGGTTTTGCAATTCCTTTCACCATTGCCTCCAACTTTAGATACACATGGATGTTGTATTGAGTTCAACTCCTGAGGATGGTAAAAAAATGAAAAAAAGAAAAATTAATTTCTCTATAAGAAGGATGGTCCTGGTGATATTCGTTCTGTCCTTATTTATTTCGGTTACCTGCTGTGGGTTTTTGATTTTTAGACATTGGACAGCATCAGCAAAAGAAAGGACAGAACAGATAGCATCCAAAATTAATGAGGATATATATAATCGGGTCAATACCTTCATGAAGATACCGTATTACATCAATGATATCAACCATAAAATCATTGAAAACAACATGCTCGATTTATCCGAAGAAAAACAACGGGAGCGGTTTTTCGTCGGGGTTCTTGAGGCCAATAATCAACAAATCTATAGCTTTAGTTACGGCACCGCAACGGGAGAATATTATGGTGCACGCAGAAATAAAGAGGGTATTATTGAAATAATGAGAAACAATTCTTCCACCGGGGGGCATTCCTGGTATTATTCAGTTGATGAGAACCTTGAGGCAGATGAACTTGTCACGACGCCCGGCCTGTTCGATCCCCGCACTCGAGCATGGTATAAGGCCGCAGTTGAGACCCGCGGACCCGTTTTTTCACCCATATATAAGCATTTTGTGATGGACGACTTAACGGTGTCCGCTTCATGGCCTATCTACAATGAAACGGGAGTACTTCAGGGCGTACTTGGGACGCATCTGTTGCTTTCGGATATTGGCACATGGCTTCATGATGCTGTTATTGAATACAATGGAATAGCCATACTCATCGAGAAGGGTTCGAATAGCTTAATAGCAAATTCAATGGGAGCAGCTAACTTCACGGCTCTTCAGGATGGCACTCTAGAGCGCTACGGGCTTAAGGATATCGGGAATGAAGATGTTGAAAATGCATACGAACAATATAAAACCAACAGAGCGTCGCAGATAACCCATAAAGGAGAAGATAACGACTACTTTGTGAATATTCGTGAATTTCAGATGGAAGGAATCGATTGGGTTGTCCTATCCGCAGTTCCTGAATCGATATTCATGGCGGATATTATTCGTAGTATGGGCTGGGCAGTTTTCGTTGCCGCATTATTCCTGCTACTGTCGGTCTTGGCCTACAACGTATTGATAACGAAATACTTGAAACCAATGAAAGCCTTATTGCAGACTTCCGGCGAATTATCTGCCGGCAATTTATCAAAGAGAGTGAAGATAATCAGGAATGATGAAATCGGGCTG
>CAYZZX010000074.1:0-8364 GCA_964483085.1 uncultured Synergistaceae bacterium | reverse complement strand
ATTTTTCCGGCCTCGGCGAGCTCCTTCAGGGCGCCCCGGTGAAGGCACTGGGCGATGTGGTCCACTACGATGTAGTCCGCCGAAAGAAGGGCCTCGTCCCGGCACTCTTTGTAGGAGCCCATGGGGAAGAGCACCGTCCCCGGGGCGAACCACTCCTTCCGGAAGAATCCGTCCTTGGCATGGGTCACCGTGATGACGGCGTCTCCGACGGCAGCCTCCTCGGGACGGGCGCAGACCGTGATTTTTCCCGTGACCCTCGGCTCCATCTCCCGGCGGAAGCGCTCCGCCGCCTCGGGGTAGAGATCATAGACCCTGAGTTCGTCGATGGAGAAGACCTCGGCGATGGCCTCCGTCTGAGTCCTTCCCTGGACACCTGCGCCGAAGAGTCCCAGGGTGATGGATTTTCTCTCCGGATAGAGATATTTCAACGCCACGGCGGTCTGGGCGCCGGTCCGCATGTTGGTGATGTGCGTTCCGTCGAGGACCCCGGTGAAGATGCCGTTTCGGGGGTTGACGAGGACGATGATGGCGCTCACGTAGGGAAGCCCCTGGGCGGGATTGTCCATCCATCCTCCTGCCCACTTGATCCCCGCCGTGTCGGTCCACCCCACGTAGGCGGGCATGGAGTTGATGTCGGCATGGTAGGGGGGGAAGGGGCCGCTTTCCCCGAGGTCAAGGGTCCCCTTGGCGGGGTTGATCACCGTCCCCTCCCCCATTCCCCGATAGGTTTTGTCAAGAATTTCCACCACGTCCTTCATGGAGATCAGCGATTCCACGTCGGACCTGCACAGCAGTCGAGCCATTCCGTCCCTTCTTTCCCTGAAAACTAATCGATGAGATATTTTTTCTTGAGCGCCGCGAGTTCACCGTTGTTCTTCATGGTCTCAATGGCGCCGTTCAGGGCCTTCAGAAAGGCCTCGTCCCCCTTGGGAAGGGCCAGGGCGATCCCTTCGCCCTCCCGGTTGATGAAATTCCGGAAGCCGATCTTCAGCTTGTCCCCGAAATCCTTGTTGTTCCTGAGGTAGGCGTTCGCCACGGTCAGATTGAGCACGCAGAAATCTCCTCGGCCGAGGGTGATCTCCATGAGGGCGTCGTCGTTCTTCTGAAATCTCTTGATCTCCTTCGGAAGCTCCGTCTTGGTGATGAAGGTATCCTGGGCGGTCCCCATCTGGACGGTGGCGATCTTCCCCTTGAGATCATCGAGCTTCGAGACGGAGTCGTCGTCGCTCCGGACGACGAAGGCATTCTCGATGTCGTAGTAGACTGCAGAGAAGTCAACCTTTTTCTTCCGCTCTTCCGTGTTCGTCATCCCTGCGGCCACGAGGTCGATCTTGCCTGTCATGAGAGAGGGAATGAGGCCGTCGAAGGCCATATCCACGATCTCGATCTTTTTTCCGAGGTGCTTTCCGATGGCCTCCACCACGTCGATGTCGTACCCGAGAATTTCATTCTTTTCATTCCGGTATTCAAAGGGGGGATAGGTCGCCTCTGTCCCCACTTGAATCACATCCTTGTCCATGACGGAAGCGGCCATGGCAGCCGTACCGGCGAGAAGAAGCCCTCCAAGGGCCATACAAAGAGTCACAATCGTAAATCGTTTCATTTCAAATGCACCTCCGCGAGTGATATTATTATCCCTGAGACTTGAGCCGCTGAATTATAATACAGTTTTGCTTTTTAGTCTATAATGCATTTTTGTTCACATAGAGAAGGAGAGATACGAAATGAAAAAAATTACCGTAATAGGCGCAGGAAACGGCGGCCAGGCTCTGGCCGGAGATCTGGCGTCAAAGGGTTTTGTCGTCACCCTCTTTGAACACCCCGACTTCCGGGAGAAGATCCGCCCTCTTGAAGAAACCCGCACGATCACCCTGACGGGGGCCCTGTCGGCCACGGGGCTGCTGTCGAAGGTCACCACCGATCCGGAGGAAGGGTTGAGTGAGGCGGAACTCCTTTACTTTCTCGCTCCATCCTTCGCCCAGGAGGGGATGTTCGAGCTTCTCGCTCCTCATTTCCGGAAAGACCACTCCCTGCTGCTTCTGCCGGGTAATTTCGGCTCCCTCGTGCTGAAGGCCCGCCTCACTGAGCTGAAGGCAGCAGTGCCGGCCCTGGCGGAAGGAGACACCATGCCCTACGCGTGCCGCATTGAAGGGCCCGGCGTGGTGAATATCTGGGGGATCAAGAATTTTATGTCCGTCTCGGCCCTTCCCGCGGAGGACACCCATTCTTTTCTCGATAGGGTCCGCCCCTTTTTCCCCATCCCTCTCCGGGCCGCTGCAAACGTCCTCGCCATCGGGCTTTTCAACACTAACATGATCCTCCACTGCCCCACTATGATTATGAACGCGGGGCGGATCGAGTCGGAACAAGGGAACTTCCGCTTCTACGGCGAGGGGATGACCGAGTCGGTCTGCTCCGTCATGGAGGCTCTGGACGCCGAGAGGATCGCCGTGGGGCGCGCCCTCGGCCTCGAGCTTCTTTCCACCCTCGACGACATGAAGGATCTCTACTCCCTCACTGGAAGCACCCTGAGGGAGACCATTCTGAACAACGACGCCTACTGCGGCCACGGTAGCGACGCCCCCTGCTCCATGGCCTACCGCTATCTCTCCGAGGACGTTCCCTTTCTTCTCGTGCCGACTGCGGAGCTTGGCCGGGCCCTCGGAGTGGCGACCCCCGCCATGAATGCGATAATCCACCTGGCGGGGGTCATCAATGGAACGGACTATCGGAAATCAGGACTGACTCTGAAGAAGATGGGTCTCGATACTCTCTCAAGGGAGGAAATTCTCCGGCGGATCGCCTGAAGAGAGGCTATTTCACCCGCTCCTCGGGGTTACGCTTCAGGTTTTTGCGAAGATACTGACTGTAGAGCACCGCCACGGGGTTGTGCCCGAGGACCCGGTCCTTCACCACGAAGGTGGTGACCGGCGCCTTTGAGTGGCGGTAGAAGAGGCTGTCGTGCCCGACGCAGAGGCCGAGGACGATGTTGAGCTGGCTTCCCGATTCGTCGAGCTGCCGGGCCTGCTCCGCCGGGTTGCATGACACCTCCCCCACCCAGGGACGGCGGGTGGCGTGTACGTCGTCCTTTTTCATGGAGGAGACTTTGCAGCAGGCCGAGAAGACCTCGAACTCCTCTGAGAGGATCTGTCCGAGCATGGCCGCCTCATCCTTGAAACCCACGCAGAAGGCGATTCCGAGTCGGGTGAACTTCATTCTCCGGGCGAACTCCATGATCTCCTCAAGGCGGTTGAGGGTGCAGTAGTAGAGGGCCTCCACATCGGAGGCGGTCGTCAGCAGCTTCAGATCCTCCTCGCTGTAGAGGTCGAGGCTTCCGAAGTCCGCACAGGGGTCTCCTGTCGAGCATCCCTTTGTATCACACAGATGGCATTTCATGATTGTTTCTCTCCCTTCCTGATCGTCACTGCCCGCATGACCATATCCGCGGCGGCGCCCCGGGAGATAAAAGAGTCGGGCAGAAAAACCCCTCCCGGCGCGGCACGGTCGAGAACGCCCTTCTCAGCCAGGTAGTGGACCGGACCGAAGAAGTGAGATGATGCCTCTATATCGGCGAACCGCGACGCCCATTCCCCTTCTCCCGGGCCGTACCCCAGGGCGCGGGCAAGAGTGTCAGCAAAATCTCTTCTGGTGACGAAGCCGTCCGTCCCTCCTTCGGGAAAGAGCAGGAGGGGCGAATTTTCCTCCCCCTCGAAGGCCTTTCGAAGCAGCATCTCCGTCTCCTGCCCGGTGAGGGGGGTCTCCACGCCGAAGATCCCCTTGTCCAGGCCGAAGAGACGGGCGACCACAACCTTGTTGTTGTAGAGATCGTCGATCTTCGCCGACGGAGAGGACGGCAGCTCTTCGGGGGCTATCCAGCCGTAGAGGTTCGCCATCTGCACTCCCGGCCAGAAGGGGTGATCCCGGGGGACATCGCTGTACTCACAGAGGGAGAGGGCGCTTCCCGCCTCGAGGAGATGGCGCTGCACGAGCCGGGGGTCGATCTTTCTCGGAGGCTGATCCTCAAGGACCGCCAGGGCGGCGAGAGTTCCCGCGGCCTGTCCCGTATGCATGGTGATGGGCTGCAAGCGCAAAGCGCCGTTGACGAGGCGTGACATGGAGAGGTTCTTCTCCGCAGCGAGAAAACCGTCCACCTCGAGAGGGATGAAGGAGCCGAAGGGTACCTGGAAGGGGCCCCTTGGCATGTCGGTTTTGGTGGCGGATGCCCGCTCTCCCAGCTCCGCCTCGAGGTTTACGTCCTCGTCCGCACCGTGAAGGTCGAGGATGTACCCTCCGATGGCGAGGGAGGTGGGAATTTCCCTTCCCTCCCGGCCGTCCTTATAGCTCTCGGAGTTTCTCCGGACGGTGGCCGACGTGGGGGTTTCAAGCCCCACGATACGGCGGCTTTCCCGAACGTAGGCAATAAGGGGGAGACGCCGGAGGACTTCGGCATACTCGTCTCCAAGAATTCCCCGGGTGAGCTCTCCGGGAATGGGCGAGAGAAACTCGTCGTCCGCCACGGACCAGGGCTCTCCGAGCTCCTGCTGAATATAGTAGAGAAAGCAGAGGGTCTTGACGATGGCCTCGCCATCCACCCTCCGGCGGAATTCCAGGTCCTCAATATAGGCGACGGGAAGGCCGCTCCGCCCCTCCCACTTTTCCGCTCCGGGGTAGTCGTTGGCCCAGTTGACTCCGGTCTTCGTGATGGCCTCCCACCCCTCGGGGGTGGCGGCATTGTAGTTCTCGGGATTGGAGGAATCGGGAAGGCCCCGGTAGCCGTTATGGGTGGCGAAATCCACGGGGAGCTTCAGCGGATAATCTCGGAAGGAGTTGCCCCCGGCCGCCACGATCTTGCGGAAGGCCGGTGCGTAGCGGTCGTACCCCGGCGGAGGGGTGGAGATGCGGAGGGAGGGGGGGATGCCCCCGGGGTACTTTTTGATCACGGCGAGCCAGGTGATGTCCTGTATTCTCCCCTCTCCGTCGATGTTCGGGCTCTGGGATTTTCCCGACCGATAGCGGACCCGGGCCAGAGGAAGAACATCTCCCAGCTCTGTAGCGTCGATGAGAACGGCGCAGTCTATTTCCGTTTCTTTTCCTCCCAGGTCTGCCGTGACTTTCCGGACGATGTGCCCTTCCCGCTTCACTGCCGTAATCTTTGAGGAATAGAAGAGGTCGAGGGTTCCCTTTTTGCCTCCCGAAGAGGCCGCCTCCGATGCCTTCGCCGCCATGGACGCGAGAATGGATCGGCCCACCGAGGGCTCGAAGGCCATGGTGCCTCCGTCCCAGTAACAGGTGGAGACGGATTTTCCCTTCAGGAAATAGTGCAGGCTCACTTCGCCGTAGAACTCGCCGTAGATGCCTGTTTTATTTCCGCTCAGATCGTCCATGGTGGAGACTGCGGCGGCGGTCATCTGCCCGCCGAGCCAATCGGTCTCCTCGAGAAGGGCAACCCGGACGCCAAGCCTGGCCGCGGCGATGGCGGCACCCACTCCTCCCGATCCTCCGCCGGCGATCACTACGTCGTAGGAGAGGGCGGCAAGGGAGGGGCCTGAAAAAGGAACGAGCAAGAGTGCCAAGGCTGCGAGAAAGCCAAAAAGTTTCCTGCTGCGATTAACAATCATAGACGGATGCTCCTTCAAAAGATGTGATATACCCCGGAGAGTATGCCATATTCTCAGGGGCACTTCAAATTTCCCTTCAATTTACTCTCCCTACGGATCGGCGGCAGGCCTAGAAGGTCCGGTGAGTGACCTTCCCGCCCGCCATGGTGAGCTCGGCCTCGACGAACTGTATTTCCTCTTCAGGAATGGAGAAGATGTTCTGGCTGAGAACCACAAGGTCGCTGTATTTCCCCGCTTCGAGAGTTCCCTTCCGGTCTTCCTCGAAGGAGGCGTAGGCGCCTCCTCTGGTGTAGAGGTCCACTGCTTCTCCGACTCTCAACTTCTGGGAGGGGTTCCATCCCCCTGCGGGGTTTCCCTTTTCATCCTGGCGGGTCACCGCCGAGGCGATTCCCCAGAGGGGGTTGAAGATTTCCACGGGGCAGTCGGACCCTCCCGAAAGGAAGATCCCGAGGTCCAGCAGGGTCTTCCAGGCGTATCCTGAGTGGGCCCGTTTTTCTCCGATCCTCTTCAGGGCCATGGGGCGGTCTGAGGGGACGAAGGGGGGCTGTACGGCCGCACCCACTCCCAGCCGGGCCATCCTCTGGTACTGGGCAAGCTCCCCCATCTGGCAGTGAACGATGAAGTGCCGGGCCGCCCGAGGGGCGGCGTTGAGGGCCTTCTCCATGGCATCGAGGCACATATCGAGGGCGCCGTCTCCGATGGCATGGGCCGCCACCTGCATTCCCGCATTGGAAGCAGTGAGGACGAGCCGGTCGAGCTCATCCTGAGTATAAATGGCGACTCCCTTCACCTCCGGCATATCGGAGTAGTCCTCCCGAAGCAGGGCCGTTCTGCCCCCCATGGAGCCATCGGTGAGGATCTTCAGCGGCCCGACGTGGAAGAAGGGGCTTCCGTCTCCGGTGCGCCACCCTTCGGCGAGAAAGTCATCGAGGGCTTCGTGCGTTCTAAGCAAAAACTGCTCCGTAATCCGAAGGGGCATCTTTCCCTCCCGGTCCAGGGAGAGATAGAGGTCGAGGATCTTCCGGAAATCTCCTCCAACGGAGCCGAGGTCATCGGACTGGATGGAGGTCAGGCCGACCTTCGCGGCCTCCTCTCCTCCCCGGGCGACGAGCCTGCGAAGCGTGTCGGAATCGGGAAGGGGGATCTGCGAACGGGCCCACTCCACTACCGTCTCCCGGATAACGCCCGTAGGTCGGCCTTCCTCGCCAAGATCCACCACTCCGCCGGGAAAACGGCTCTCCGCTGTGAGACCGAGAAGAGCCAGCCCTACGGAGTTGAGCACCGCCACATGGCCGCACACCCGGGTGAGGAGGACGGGGTTGCGGGGGCTGAGATCGTCGAGGTCCTCCTTCGTGAAAATGCGCTGCTCTTCGAAGAGTTCGTGGTTCCACCCCCGGCCGACGATCCACTCCCCCTCCTTCGGTTTCGTCCGGTCCAGAAAGGAACGGAAACGGGAGCGGACCTCCGCCAGAGAGGATGAACCGGTAAAATCCCCCTGTTCGAGGGAGAGAGCGTAGGCGAGAAAGTGCATATGCCCGTCGTTGAAGCCCGGCAGAACCAGCCTGCCGTCAAGATCGATCTTTTCCGCCGCGCCGCAGTCGGCCAGCACCTCCTCGCTGCTTCCGACGGACAGAATCGTCTGCCCGTCCACGGCGAGACCCGAGGCGAAGCCCCGGGGAATCGCTACTTTTCCGTTATAGAAAACCGTCTTTTTTCCTTCCATCATCTGTCCTCCTTCTCAGAGGCAAAAAATGCGCCCAAGTTGTGAAGTTCGTCAGGAAAAAACATATCGGACGCGGAGAGGGAGCAGGGTTCAAACTCCCCGTCCTCCAGTACTCGCCGTGCCTCTTCCAGACCAACCGGGTCCATACGTCCGCTCTCCTCGTCATAGATCATCAGGGTTTTTGCTCCCCCTTCTTCTCTTTCTATCAAGTAGCGGGCGTTGCCCTCTTCGTCTTCAAAGATGCCTGAAATCCTCATGCTCTCGTCCTCCCGAATATAAGGGGTTCATCTGATTTTCATTATACCTTTCTTCCTTCCATGGGCTATAATCGGGGAAATCTTTCTTTTGAGAGGAGCGAAAATTCATGGAACATCTTCCCCGGTCAAAGGGGTGCTTCGTTTGCGGTTCCGCCGGGGACAACCCGAGGAGCCTCGCTTTAGACATTTTGTGGAATGAAGAGGAAGGGAATACGGAAATCGCCCTTTCTCCCGATTCCAGCTGGTGCGGATACGAGGGGATCGTCCACGGAGGGATAATCGCCTCCGTCTTTGACGACGCCATGGCATGGGCGGTAAAAAAAGAGATCGGCACATGGGCGATGACGGGAGAGATGTCCATCCGCTATCTCCGGCCCGTCAAATCCGGAAAGACCTATGTGGCGAAGGGGAAAGTTGACAAAAGAACCGGCCGCCGGGTCAATGCCTCCGGAGTGCTCACCGACGACGAGGGGAAGAAGATGGCGGAGGCCACCGCTCTCTTTCTGAGGATGCCCTCCCGGGAGAACGAATCAGGAACGGAATCTTCCGACTGAGCAAAATAATTTATCTGCAAAATTTTAATAATACAGCTAAATAAAGGAGAGTGCTGAATTGAACCTCATTTCGTTTCTGGATCCCGAACTTGCCGCGGCTATTGAAGGGGAGAAGGCCCGGCAGAACCTGACTATCGAGCTAATCGCGTCTGAGAACTTCGTTCCGGAGGTGATCCTTGAGGCTCAGCGCTCCATTCTCACAAACAAGTATG
>CAYZZX010000073.1:0-8589 GCA_964483085.1 uncultured Synergistaceae bacterium | reverse complement strand
CCGAAGCCCGATCCATAGCATTCGTCCCCGTGGCCTACCGGGGGACCATCTGGGGAACCATGGCTATCGACAGTGCCAGGAAGGACGCCTACGGGCCCCGGGAGAGGGATGCCCTCGAACTCATCGCCTCCTATGTCGCCCTCCACCAGGAGGAGCTCACCGCCAAGGAGGAGCTGAACAAGAGGGTACGGCAGCTCGAATTCCTCCACGAAGTCATCTCCCGGGTGGCCAGGGAAAGGACAAATGAAGACCTCTTCAGCAAAATAGTCGACATTCTCGTCTCCGAACTCGAATTTCCCCGGGCGGCCTTCTTCGTGCCCGATCCCCGGGGACCATCGGAACTGAAGATCCTCGCTCAAGCCTCGCGCGACTCCGCAGACGAGGATGTTCTCCCCAGCTGCAGAGAAGAAGCTCAGGCGGCCTTTCTTTCCGGAGAGAAAAGGGAAAGAGGAGAGGAGGGCAGAAGGATGATTCTTGCCCTGCCAATGATCTTCGACGGAAAGGTCTTCGGAGTACTCACCCTCTGCAGCAAGAACGGTTTTTCCGATACGGATGAAAAGCTGCTCGAGATCACCGCGGAACACATGGCCACCTTCTGGGCTCTGAACAACATCATCGCATCCCGGCGGAGAGAGGCCCTCATAGACCCTCTGACGGAGGTCTGGAACCGGCGGTTCATCATGGAACGCCTGGAGGAGGAGCGGGGGCGCATTCTCCGCAGCGGCGGAAGAGGTACGGTGATTCTCGTTGACCTCGGGGACTTCAAAAAGGTCAACGACCAATACGGTCATGGAGCGGGGGATGACGTTCTTCGTCGAACCTCGGCAGCTATCAGCGAGAATCTGCGAAGCTGCGACATGATAGGGCGGTACGGCGGCGACGAATTTCTCGTCTATCTGCCTGACGTCACCCCTGCACAGGCAGGGAAGGCGATGAAGCGCCTCGAAACTATCGTGGGAGAACTGAAAATTCCGCCTCTCACGGAGCCGGTGATCCTCGACTACGGAATCGCATCGAGCCCGGAGGACGGCGAAGATCTTCTGGAGGTCGTCGCCATTGCCGACAAACGAATGTACGAGTACAAGTCCATCAGAAAGGAACGGAAAAAAAGATGATCTCTCTTTTGCATCACGCAAGCTTCACAGTGGAGGACCTTGACCGGTCCGTGGCATTTTACAGGGATTTCCTCGGAATGAAGCTTGATGGAATCTGGGAGCGTGAGGCCGCTTACGCTCAGGATGTCACGGGAATACCGGGAGCACGGCTTCGCCTTGCGTACTTCACCCTTGAAAATGCCTCCTTCGAGCTCGTGGAATATCTTGAAGGAAAGGGAACGAAAATCGACACATCTTCCAACAACATCGGGAGCGCCCATGTCTGTTTCATCACCGGAGATTTTGACGGAATCATCGACCGCCTCGGCGAGTGGGGAGGGGAAATCGCCGGCAAAGTCTGCTCAATTCCCGCTGGAGCAAACCGGGGGAAGAGGGTCGCCTACGTGAAAGATCCCGACGACAATACCCTCGAGATCATCGAGGCGGCGGGTACACCGGAGAAATAGCCTCTGGAGGAAACCCTTCAGGAGTCTTTCAGATCCTCCTTCAAAAAGCGGATGAGGGTCTTTTGGCGTTTCTCAAGGATGGCGGAGCGTTTTGCGGGCGTCCATTCATACAGTCCTCTTCCCGTCTTCGCCCCGAGATCGCCCCTTTCGACTTTTTCGCGAAGGAGGGGGGAGGGATCTGTTTCTCTCGACAGATCGGGGTAGAGATACTCCATGATGGACATGAATACGTCGAGACCGCCGAGGTCGGCCGTCTCGAAGGGGCCCGTATCGGCGAGGCGCCGTCCGAGGCTCGACTTCATGGCGCTGTCTACCTCCTCCATGGTGGCGATGCCTGAGTCGACGATGAAAAAGGCCTCCCGGAGAAGGGCATTCTGCAGCCGGTTGACGATGAAACCGTGGGCCTCCTTGGCCAGGACCGCGGGCTTCTTTCCCGAGAATTCGAGAAAGGCTTTGACCCGCGCCGTGGTCTCGGGAGCGGTGTTTTCTCCTGCGCACAGCTCCACCAGAGGGATGAGGTGGGCCGGATTCCAGAAATGAGTCACGAGAAACCGCTCAGGGTGTTTCAGAGAAAGAGCGAGGGCCGAGGGCAGAAGTCCTGAGGTGTTGCTCGCCAGAATTGCTTCGGGAGAGCAGTGTTTTTCCGTTTCTCCGAGAATCTTCCGTTTGAGCTCGAGATTTTCAGACAGAGACTCTATAATGAACGAGGCTGGTTCTACCGCCTCAGAGAGAACAATTGTACCGGAGATCCTGGCGAGACAGCCCGGGACGCTCTCCTTCAAAAGGCCGTTTTTCTCAAGTTCCCGGAGGGCCTTCTCAGCCCCGTTCCGTCCCCGCTGCAGGCTTTCCTCGGTCCGCCCCCAGAAGATCACGGAATGCCCTGCGGCGACAAGAGTTGCAGCGGTGGTGGAGGCCATCAGCCCCGTACCGAGGGAACAGACTACGGAGGGTATTTTCAGCATCAAGATCAGCTCCTTTAATATTTTTATCAGGCATTGCATCGAGAGAGCGGTACATGGTTGAGGGCGTGGCGTTTTTTTCGATATCCTTGCAGCATTGTAGCAGAATATGCTCTTGTTGAATAAGAGAAGGGAGGAAGTGAAAATGCTTGGACAGTATTATGTCTACACCGGTACGGCAGGTTTTTTTCTTCTTCTCGTTGCGCTGGGAACGGGTCTCTTCGGCCGGACGCTGCGAAAGAAATTTCCGGGGGTGAAGGTACTGCTGGTTCATAAAACCTCTGCGATCCTGGGTCTCTTCCTCGTGCTTCTTCACGTCCTCGGAGTTCACGGCTTCTTATAGGCCGCTCTCAGGAGACGTTTGTCAGCGGGCTGCATTCCGTCGGAGGAGCCTCTTGTTACTCTTGCCTGCTTCCTCTTCTCCGAAGAGAAGTGCGTTTTTTTATGAACGAACTTTCATTCATGAAGAAGAAAGAGTATAATGCCGCCAATTCTTTCATCTTCTGTCTGGAGGTTTATATTATGAAGCCCAAGTTCGCACGGCGCATGTCCCGCTTTCAGGAGTCCGATCTGACCCCTATTCTCCGGCTGGCCGCAAATCCGGAGATTATCTCCTTCGCCGGAGGCCTGCCCGCCCCTGAGCTTTTTCCCGTGGAGGAGCTGAAGAAAATATCCTCCCGGGTGCTGACCGAACAGGGAAAACGGGCTCTCCAGTATTCTTCCTCGGAGGGGCATCTTCCTCTCCGGGAGAAGATCGCCGCCCGGTCCAACAAGAACTTCACAACCGATCTGAAGGCCTCCAACGTGGCCATCACCACAGGCTCCCAGCAGTCCCTCGATATTCTCGGAAAGATGCTTCTCGACGAAGGTGACTGCGTCCTCTGCGAAAGCCCCACCTATCTCGCAGCCCTCTCTGCCTTCAACGCCTGTCTTCCCGAATACCGGGAGGTGGAGACGGACGATGAGGGAATGGTGATCGCCGACCTCGAAAAAGCTCTGGCCTCCGAAAAAAGGGCGAAGATCGTCTACGTCATCCCCGATTTTCAGAACCCCACCGGAAAGACCTGGTCCCTTCAGCGCAGAAAGGGCTTCATGGAGATCGTCTCGAAGTACGACGTGCTGGTCATCGAGGATAACCCCTACGGAGAGCTCCGCTTCGAGGGGGAGATTCTGCCGTCTCTGAAATCTCTGGACACGAGAGGGCAGGTCGTGATGCTCGGCACCTTCTCGAAGATCTTCTGCCCCGGCCTGCGGGTCGGATGGATCTGCGGAGAAGAGGATCTGCTCGCCTCCTTCGGAAATCTCAAGCAGGCCGCCGATCTGCACACCTCCACCCTCAGCCAGTACGAGATCGACGCCTATCTCTCGGAATACGACATAGAAGAGCACATCAAAAAGCTCATCGCCCTCTATCGGGAGCGGCGGGACCTCATGCTCCGTTCCATGGAGAAGGCCTTCCCGAAGGAAGTGACCTTCACCCGACCGGCAGGGGGGCTCTTCACCTGGGTCACCCTGCCCGAAAGAGTGAACGCCCGGGATCTCTTCTTGAAGGCCCTCGAGAAAAAGGTGGCCTTCGTCCCGGGAGGGGCCTTCTTCCCCAACGGAGGTCACGAAAACACCCTGAGGCTGAACTACTCCAACATGCCCCCCGAACTCATCGAAGAGGGGATTGCGAGCCTGGGAGAGGCCCTTCGGGAGATTCTCTAAAAGTCGCTGAACGGGAGCCTTCCTCTGGAGGCTCCCGTTTTTTTCAGAAATTGACCGTCACGAAGAGCCAACGAACGCACTTTCATACTGCGCGTTGTACAAGTTTCACTGTATAATATATTCGCGTTCAGATCTCACTTTCTTTCAGGAGGTAGTTCCCATGACAGATGGAACAGCTTATTTTTCCCCCCGCCCGGCGGGTACGAAGGGGTTCCGGTCATGATCGTCAAGGTCATCCGGAACGCCCGTATTTTCACTCCCCAGGGGAGAATCCCCTCTTTCGGAGCCGACTCGGGCAAGGTGTGCTTTCTCCCTTCCGGAGGAATGCTCATTAAAGATGGTCTTCTCGAGGCCGTGGGGCCGGAGGAGGAGATTCTTGCTCACCCCCTGGCTGTCCATGCGGATGAAGAGATCGACTGCGGCGGCCGCTGCGTCATCCCAGGCTTTGTCGACCCTCATACCCACATGTGTTTTGCCGCCCGGAGGGAGGCTGAATTCTCTCTTCGCCTTGCCGGAACATCCTATCTCGACATTCTGAAAAGTGGTGGGGGGATCCTCTCCTCTGTGGATGCCGTGCGGGCCTCGACTGACGATGAGCTTTTCGCTTCCACCGCATCCCTGGCCCTCTCCGCCCTCTCCTTCGGCACCACCACTGTGGAGATGAAGAGCGGCTACGGCCTTGATACCGAGACGGAGCTCCGGATGCTTTCCGTCATCCGGAGGGTCGGCAGGGAGACGCCCCTCGACGTGGTCCCCACCTTCATGGGAGCCCATGCCATTCCGAGGGAGTACGCGGGGCGGGGGAACGATTTCGTTGATCTTCTGGTTACGGAGATGCTGGAGGCGGTAAAAGAGCAGGGCATCGCCCGGTTCTGCGATGTCTTCTGCGAGACGGGGGTCTTCTCCATCGAACAGACGAGGCGCATACTGATGAAGGCAAAGGATCTTGGGTTTGGCCTGAAGATCCACGCTGACGAAGTCCACGACACGGGCGGAGCTGCTCTCGCCGCCGAAGTGGGGGCAATTTCGGCCGAACATCTTCTTGCCGCCAGCGATCAGGGGATCGCCGCCCTCGCCGCTGCCGGCACGGTGGCTGTGCTGCTGCCGGCCACTGCCTGGAGCCTCCGCAAACCCTTCGCCCGTGCCCGTTTCATGATCGACAGGGGCGTTCCCGTGGCCCTCTCCACGGACTGCAACCCCGGGTCGTCCTTCACCGAATCCATGCCCTACGTCTTCGGTCTTGCCGTGCTGGGGATGGGGCTCACCGTGGAGGAAGCCCTCGTCGCATCCACGATGAACAGCGCCTGCGCCATCGGAAGAGGAGGCCTCTGCGGCACCCTTGAAAAGGGAAAACAGGCGGACTTCCTCGTCCTCGACGGAGAGAGCCCGGCCATCCTCGCCTATCACGGAGGGGTGTCTCCCGTGGAGGAAGTCTACAAGAAAGGGGAACTTGTGGCGTGAACACGAAAAACGGAACGCCGGTTCTGTCTCTCGACGGGAAGTCTCTGACCCTCGAGGACGTGGGGAATGTCGCCCGGAGAGGGTATGAGGTCGCCCTTTCCGACGAAGCGTGCAGCAGGGTCGAGGAAGCCTCCGCGGCCGTGAAGGCCTGGGAGAATTCCGATGACGTGGTCTACGGAATCACCACAGGGTTCGGCGATCTCGCCACTGTGAAGATCTCCCGGAAGGACCGGAGGCTTCTTCAGGAAAACCTTCTGAAGAGCCACGCCTGCGGTGTGGGGGAGCCCTTCCCGGAAGACGTGGTCCGTGCCATGATGCTCCTGCGGATCAACAGCCTCATCCGGGGCTTTTCCGGCATCAGCCTCGGGGTGCTCAACCAGTTCGTGGCCTTTCTCAACCTGGGGATACACCCTCTTGTTCCCTGTCAGGGGTCCCTCGGAGCGAGCGGTGACCTCTGCCCCCTCTCTCATCTGGCGTTGCCCCTGCTCGGCCTCGGCAAGGTGCGCTTCCGGGGACGGACCATGACGGCGGCGAAAGCCCTCTCCACGGCGGGGCTTGCTCCCGTGCATCTCGGAGCGAAGGAGGGGCTCGCCCTGAACAACGGCACGGCCTCCATGGGCGCCGTGGCGGTCCTCGCTCTCCTTGACGCCGAATCCCTCGCCAGGGGTGCGGACATCTCGGCGGGCATCGCCATCGAGGCCCTCCACGGCGTACCCTTCCCCTTCGACGAACGGACCCACGCCCTTCGCCTCCACACGGGGCAGGGGCTCGTCGCCCGGAATATCCGGCGGCTCATCGAAGGAAGCGAGATCATCGAGAGATACAAGGGAGGAAAGGTTCAGGACGCCTATTCCCTCCGGTGCGTTCCTCAGGTCCACGGGGCCACGCGGGATGCCCTGGCCTACGTGCGGAAGACCCTGGAGGTGGAGATCAACTCCGTCACGGACAACCCCCTCATCTTCGCCTCCGACGGAGTGGCCATCAGCGGCGGCAACTTTCATGGCCAGCCCCTCGCTCTCGCCATGGACTTTTTCGGGATCGCCGTTGCGGAACTGGCGAACATCTCCGAACGCCGTCAGGCTCGCCTGGTGGATGCGAGCCTCTCCGGCCTTCCTCCCTTTCTCATTGAGAACAGCGGGCTCAACAGCGGCTTCATGATCGCCCAGTACACCTCCGCCTCCCTGGTGTCGGAGAACAAGGTCCTGGCTCACCCCGCCTCCGTGGACTCCATCCCCTCTTCGGCCAACCAGGAGGATCATGTCTCCATGGGTGCCTGGGCCGCCCGGAAGGGACGGACGATCCTCGACAACGTGCGGAAAGTCCTCGCTATCGAACTCCTCACCGCCTCCCAGGGGCTCGACTTCAGCCGCCTTCTCAAACCAGGAGAGGGAACGGTAGCCGCCCATGACTGCATCCGGTCCGTGGTCCCCTATATCCGCCACGATGAGTACCTCGCTCCCTTCATCGAGCGGGTGGAGGCCCTTCTCGTCCGTGGAGCCCTGGTGGAGTGCGTGGAGGAAGCCATAGGGCCCCTGGACTGATTGCCATCCTCTCTGATTTTTGTAAAACGAAAAGGGACCTCCCGGAATGTAGCGGAAGGTCCCTTTATTTCTTTCAGTGAAAAAGGCTAATTCCGGGAGAGCCACTCCCAGGCGAACCCGGCAAGCATGGCCGCCCCGCCGGCGAGGGCGTCATCGTCCACGTTGAACTTCGGATGGTGATGAGCCCCATCCGTTCCCTTTTCAGGATTTCCCGTTCCGATAAAGAAGTATGTACCGGGAACTTTCTGTTCGAAATAGCTGAAATCCTCAGAGCCCATGATGAGCTCCGTCTCCTTCACATTTTCCGCTCCGACGATCTTTTCGCAGACTTCCTTTGCCACCATGGTGACATCATGGTCGTTGATGGTGGGGGGAATGAAGCTTCTGTAGTCGAGGGTATAGTCGCACCGTCCCATGGCGCAGGCTCCGGCGATGACCCGGCGGATGGCCTCCTCCGCCCGGGCCTGCACGGTCGGGTTGAAGGACCGGACCGTGCCGTTGATCTCCACGGTGTCGGGGATGATGTTGAAGGCTGTGTTTCCCCCCTTGAGGGCCCCTGTGCTGATGACCAGAGTCTCTCTGGCGCTGATCTCCCTCCCCACGATGGCCTGGAGGTTGAGGATGATGTTGGCCGCCGTGATGGTGGGGTCGATGGCCAGCTCGGGAGTTGAGCCGTGGCCTCCCTTTCCCCTGAGGGTCACATACCAGCCGTCCGCCGCCGCCATGATCGGCCCCGAACGGTAGAGCACAGTGCCCGTGGGGGCCGCAGACCAGCAGTGAAGCCCTCCGATTGCGTCCACGCCCTCGAGGGCCCCTTCCTCCACCATGGCCTTTGCTCCGGACTTCAGGCCGCTCTCCTCGGCTGGCTGGAAGATAAATCTCACCGTCCCGGGAATGTCATCTCTGATTTCCGCGAGGGCCTTCGCCGCTCCGAGGAGCATGGCCGTATGGGAGTCGTGTCCGCAGGCGTGCATGACGGAGGGGTTTTGAGATTTATAGGGAATGTCGTTCTCCTCGGCAAGAGGAAGGGCGTCCATATCCGCCCGAAGGGCGATCGTTTTGCCCGGCTTCCCCCCCTTGAGATCGGCCACGAGGCCGCACTCCGTTCCGCCGAAGCCGACTTTCACGATAGTGCACCCCAGTTCCGTCAGTACCTCCGCGACTTTTTTCGTGGTCTTCACCTCCTCCCACGCCACTTCCGGATACATGTGGAAGTGATGGCGCAGAGCGGTGATCTCCCCTTCCGACGACTGTACGATCTTCTTGATTTTCTCGAGCATGCACGATCCCCCGTTTCAGAAATTCAAAAAATGTTCTGTCTGGCAAAATACATTATCACCCGATCCGGGGGAAATCAAGG
>CAYZZX010000072.1:0-8734 GCA_964483085.1 uncultured Synergistaceae bacterium | reverse complement strand
TTTTTTCAGCCTTCTCGTACTGGAGGGCTGCTGCTCCGCTCAGGGAGAGGCGAAGGTGCACTCCCTTCTGCCCGACGGCAAAGGAATCAAGTGTGAGAGTGGAAAGAGAGCCGTCAAGCTTCAGTTCGTTAGAGATACGGTTTGCCGACAGGGAGGAACCGAGGGAGTCGAGAAGGCTCTCCCGGAGGGGAGCCAGGGGAAAGACCAGTTTTTTTTCGATCTCCCGGGCGAGGAAGGGGCGGGCGATCCACGACGCCGCCCTCAGCAGTCCTTCCGTGGAGGATTCGTCGAAGTCCACCTTCTCAACACGGAGAATCTGGTCCTCCCTCGAGAGGACGGGCGTGCCCGAGAGAAAGACCTGTCCGCTGACCGTGCCGCCGAGGGATGATGTGCCCGCTATGTCGGCGGAGACCACAAGTTTCCCCTCGCTTCCGAGGAAGGAGATGTTCTTTACCGTGACCTCTCCTCCTCCCGGAATGGCCACCGGCGGCATGGGCTGGCCGGAGAGATATTCCTCCAGGGCTTTGTAAGAAAGAAGGAGATCGAGATTCAGAAGGATTCCGGGCTCGACGTCGGGAGGGAGGGAGAGAAGAGGGGGCAGGGGGGGCGGCTGCACCGGAAGGGAAGAATCGCTTGAGACTTGAAGAAATGCCTTGAGAGCCAGAGTCGCCGAAAAAACATTGTTTTTGGCCGTAAAAGAAGACAGAGAGACGGTCTCTGGTTTGACCGAAAGCCACAGGTCGGGAGAGCGGTGGATTATTACAGGGGCGTGAAGCTCCTGCCAGCCCTTCAGAGCAGCGTCCCGAAGGCGGGCGGAGTTGTTGATCTCCTCTTCAAGCTCAAGAAGGAGTTCGTCTGCCCGGTCCTCCAGGATGGAGGAGAGCACTTTGGCGAGGCCGACGGATTGCCCCAGAATGTCCAGGGAGGGTTTCCTCTCCCACTCTATGGCAAGGGTTGCGCCCGGACGGATGATCCAGTTTTCATCCACCTTCGGTGCCAGAGTGAGAAGGAGGTTTCCGCTGCCGAGCACCTCCTTCCGGGTGCTTGCGGGCAGGCCGAGAATCTGCCCCTTCCAAGAGACCATGCTCGCGAACCGGAAGGGAAGGGAGAAGTCCGCCCTGTCGTTTTCAAGGGTGACTCTCACAGGCCCCGTCTTCTCCACGAGGATGTCTGCGGCGGACTCGCCGTAGCTGTCGTCAAGCTTCTGTCCTTTCACGTCGTAGAGGGGGTTGGTCAGTCCGTCCTCTATCAGGCGGGCTGTTTCCTCGGCGGTGATGGAGACGGGAAAGGAGAGAAAGGATTCCGCTCCCTTATCTTCCGAGATTACGAGAGTCTCTTCAGAGGGGATGTCCACGGAAAGCACGATGTCCTCACTTCCGAAGGACCGGGATACTAAGAAAAAAACCGCTGAGCCCACCAGAATCACCAGCGTTGCTCCTGTACGGAATAATTTCATGGAGAATCTCCTCCTTAAAAGAAATGGAATAGTTTTCATCTATTATACCTCCGATGTTCGTTCTGCCAAAATCCACACATTGACCGGGAAGCTCCCGCACGATGCTGCTCCCTCGGAGTGTAGGAAAGCCGGACATAATTATACTGCGGCTCATTGACAAGGCTTTCGGCGAGGGTACAATATTTCCCGAAGGAATGGAGCTTCGGAGCGCAGTCTTAGACGGCTTTCCGCACCGGATTGAAACCGCAGGCGAACCTTCAGCACCGGTAATCCGCACTGGAGGTTTTTTTGTATCCGCCCCTCCGCGGGGGAAAGGCAGGCATAAAAATGGAGCAGCTGTTTTCCGGATTCGCCCTGATCACCTGGAAGCAGGTCGTGATGACCGGGGTGGGACTGACTTTGATCTATCTTGCAATCGTGAAGGAGTATGAACCTTCACTGCTCCTCCCCATGGGTTTTGGAACTCTTCTGGTGAACATCCCTCTGACCTCTGCCCTGACGCAGATGGTGGGAGGGCAGATGCAGCATGGGGCGTTGAGTACCCTCTTCGAGGCGGGGATCGCAAACGAAATGTTTCCCCTCCTCATCTTCATCGCCATCGGGGCGATGATCGACTTCACCCCCCTCTTTCAGAACCCGGTGACCTTTGTCTTCGGCATCACCGCCCAGGCGGGAATTTTCCTCACCATGGGGCTCGCCCTCCTCTTCGGTTTCGACCTGAAAGAGGCGGCCTCCATCGGCATTATCGGTGCAGCCGACGGGCCCACCTCCATATACGTCTCCTCGAAGTTCGCCCCCCACCTTCTGGGCCCGATCTCCGTGGCGGCGTATTCCTACATGGCCCTCGTGCCGGTGATTCAGCCTCCGGTGATCATGCTGCTGACCACGAAGGAGGAGCGGCGGATTCCCATGCCCTATTCAGAAAAGGCGGTCTCCCGCACCACAAAAGTGCTGTTCCCCCTCGGGATCACCCTGGTGGCGGGGATGTTCGCTCCCGCATCGGCCTCTCTCATCGGCTTCCTCATGTTCGGGAATTTGCTCCGGGAGAGCGGAGTGGTGGACCGCCTTGCGAAGGGGGCCCAGAACGAGCTGGCGAACATCATCACCATCCTGCTGGGCCTTGCCATCTCCGCGACCATGACGGGAGAGCGGTTCATTCAGCCCACGACTATGCTCATCCTGGCCATGGGGCTCGTGGCCTTCATCCTCGACACGGCGGTGGGCGTCCTCTCGGCCAAGGCCATCAACATCTTCCGGAAGCAAAAGCTCAACCCCATGATCGGGGCTGCGGGGATCTCCGCCTTCCCCATGTCCGCCCGGCTGGTGCAGCGCCTGGCCTCGGCGGAGGACAAGCACAACTTCATCCTCATGCACGCCGTGGGCGCCAACGTCTCGGGGCAGATAGGCTCCGTCCTCGCCGGAGGGCTGCTGCTGGCCTTCCTTGCCTGAGAAGCTTTAAAAACAGAGTTCGTTTTCCTGGGGCGTGGAGGTCAGGTAGGGGTACAGAGCCTCCTCTTCCTTGGGTGCACTCAGGAAATAAGAGAAAGGTGAGTCTCTCTTTCCGAGCTATAAGAGCATGATTTTTCTTGCGGGATACTTTAACGGCGGAAGAGTTCGAGCCCCCGCAGGATCAGCCCCTTCGAAAAAGTCAGAGCGTCCTCGGGGCAGACCTCCTGGCAGCAGTAGCACCGGATGCATTTTTCGTAGTCGATCAGAATTCTCCCCTCCCGGGTCATTTCCATGGCCCCGGCGGGGCAGATGGAGACGCATTTGCCACACTGAATGCACTTTTTCTGGTCCTGAACAGGGTGAGAGGAGAGGTGCTTCTTGGCGAACCCGTCGAGAAAGGCGGGGAGAAGGTGCAGGGCATCGAGCCTCGGGATGTCCACATCCGGAAAGACGAATCCTTCCGGGAAGGAAGGGCTTCGCACCTCTTCGTACGTCGGGAGCAGCCCTCTTTTTTTCGCCGCTCGATAGAGAGGAAAAGATTCGGGAGCAACTCCGAGAAGTGAGCAGATCGAGAGATCAAGGGCGAGGGAGTCCGGAGAGGCGGCGAGCAGGCCGAAAGAACGGGGAGTGCCGTTTCCCGGGCCCCGCCCTTCCATACCCTCTATTCCATCGAGAATGGTGAGGGCCGGAGCGAGGCTGCGGGCGATATCGAGATGAAGATCGGCAAAGATATCCCTGTGGAGTCCCGTTTTATAGTGCCATTCCGCCTTTCGCTGGCGGACCACCGTGCCGAAGAGATTTTTCACCCCCAGAGTGAGGGTCATCTGGGCATGGGTCTTCAGTTTCGGCAGGTTGATTATTGCGTCGGCCTCGAGAGCCTGCCGGGCAACTTCCACTTTACGGAAGACGGAGCCTTCAGCCATGGAGAGGGGAGAGGAGTCGTGCAGCTCCTCCAGGGGAATGGAGAGCTCCCGGGCAACCTGAGCCATGCCGGTTTTTTCTCCCACTTTTGAAAATCCGTCCAGCCCGGGGCTGTCGGCAATAAAGGGCAGTCCTCCGGCCTCCAGAACAAGCACAGCCACCGCCCGTACAACCTCGGGGTGCGTAGTGACGCACTTTTCCGGCGGTGAAGCCGACAGGAGATTCGGCTTGAGCAGCACTCTGTCTCCCGCAGAAAAGAACTTCCGAATTCCTCCCAGGTCCTCCAGGAGGGCCTCAAGGGCCGCCCTCAGTCTCTGCCGGTCATAATCCACTCTCTCCCTCAGAGTCACTTGAACCATCTCGTCTTCCCCCCTTAACCTCTTGAACCTCTTGTATAATATACATGAATCATCCTGAAAAGTTTTTCACTGATCTTCTGATTTGAAGGCTGTCATTTTACCGCGAAGGAGATCGATACGGAATGCCCTCTGTCAGTCAGCAGTTTTTTCTTCAAAAACGGGAGCTCGGCCTTATCCGCCCTGTCTGGTGTACCATGCGTTTGCTGCAGAGAGGAGACCTCTTAGAGGCCCTCGCATTTCACCGGAAGATCACGGAAGAGATCGGCGACGAAGGTTTTTTTGCCGAGGCAAACACCATCGAAGAGAGCATCGACGGGCAGGGTGCCGTCGCCGGTGTCTTTGCTGAAGGAGGGCTCATCGCCCTGAGAGCGGTATCCTACGTGGATGAATACGTGGATGACGCCATTGAGGACCTCGGTCTGGATGTCTCCGAGAAGGGGCACCTGGCAGTCATGGATTTTTGCATCACCAATTCGGCCTACCGGGGAAACAGCATCCAATTTTTCACCTACCTCTTTATGGAGACCATACTTTATCCCAATCGTTATCATCTTTACACCACAGTCTCGCCGAAAAATATCTTCAGCCTGACCAACGTGCTCAAATCGGGTTTTACGGCGGTACAGTTTAAATTCAAATATGGCGGCCATCCGCGCTTCGTTCTGTACAAGAATCTGAGAAAACCCTCGGCTGTCCAGACGCGAGGGCACAAGCAAATTCTCCTCCGCAACTACGACTACCATCCAAAGGTGCTTGCGGATGGATTTGTGGGGTACAAGGTCAAGCACAAGTCCACTGGTATGGCCATGCTCTACGGTCGTCCTCTGGTCGAAGAAGAGAAAAAGAGCAGGTCGTGAAGGGGCTTCTCGACCGGGGAGGAAAAGTTCTTCGCCGTCTCGAAGATGCAGGGTATGAAGGGGTCTATGCCGGAGGAATGGTTCGGGATCTCCTCTGCGGCCGAGAGCCCCGGGATGCCGATATTGCCTGCAGCGCGCCCTTTGAGGCCCTGCGAATTCTCTTTCCGGAGGGAAAGATGCTGGGGCCTTCGGGGTGTGAAATCTTCCTTCTTCCTCTGAAGGAGGGGCAGGTTCAAATATTTTCCTATGCTGGATCCCCCCTTGAAAAAGATCTGGAACGGCGGGACCTGACGGTGAATGCCCTTGCCCTTCGGCGAAGGGGAGAGCTGGTGGGGTCGCCTGAGGGCGTTGCCGACGTCTTCGACCGCCGCCTGCGCTTCAACGGTCGAGGAGAAGACCGCCTCCGTGAAGACCCTCTTCGCGGGCTTCGCCTTCTTCGTTTCGCCGCGACGCTGCCGGGCTTTCGGGTTGACGAGAACTCCGTAGGGCTCTGCCGGACAGTTCAATCCACCCTTGCGGACTGCGCCGGTGAGCGCATCGGAAGGGAAGTCCGCCTCGGTCTGGAGGGAGATGCTCCTCTTTTTCTTCGGGGGCTGCAGACGACGGGGCTCCTTGAAGCGGTCTTTCCGAATGTCACCATATACGATGCTGGTTTTCCCCAGATTCTCGAGGCTGAAAAGGTTCTGACGGAATGGAATTCTCCCCTCCATCTCAAAGCCGCCGCGCTGTTCTCCTTTTCCGCGAAAGAACAGCCTGTGGACGAAGAAGGGGCCTCGACCGTAAAGAAAGTTCTTCAATCCTTTGCATGGGGAAGCGCTCTGATTGACCGGATATCCCAGCTCGTACGTTTCAGAAATCTTCTTCGACAGAGGGTTCCTTCAGAGATCCTCGCGGCTCTGATGGACGAAAAGGGGCCGTCCTTCGCCGCAGACCTTGTGCAGTACTCGCAGGCCCTCTCGTCCGGGGAGAGTCTTCAGCCGATGCTGAAGCAGAATAGCCTGACTCTGCTCACCATGGCTCAGAGAAAGTGTATGGAAGAAGAACTCCTTCCAACGGGCGGGGAGATCCTCAGTCATTTTTCTCTCTCTCCGGGGAGAGCCGTGGGGCAGCTCAGAAAACGGGCGGCAAGGGAAAATCTCGAAAGGGGATTTTCTGACCGCACCGCTGTTTTTGCGTTTCTCGAAAAAGAGTCAAGGGCAATGGAAGAAGAAAGAAAAGAGAATAAACATTCCTGTCCTTCGAAAGATTCCTCATGATATGATATTCATTTAGTTAGCTTTTCTACTTGTATATCAGCGTAAGGGAGAGGATGTTCATGGCACTCGTTCGGGTGGATCATCTTAAAACAGGGATGGTTCTCGAAAAAGATCTCGTGGCCTTCAACGGCCGCTTCCTGCTTCCCTCAGGTGCGATTCTCACGGAAAAGCATATTCAGACAATGAAGATATGGGGTGTCGCAGAGGTCGCGGTGATGGAGGACGAGAACGAGGATCTTACTCCCGAGACCGCTCCTGAGATTACTCCTGAGATCTTCGCCCGCGCCGAAGACCTTCTTGCCCCTCTCTTTCTGACGAAGCCGGAAGAATCTCCGATGAAGGAAATCTACGAGGTCGGGCTCGACCGTATTGTGGCCTCCCTTCTTCGCAATGAAATTCCTGATGTTTTGCCTTCCTTCCCTCCGGGGCGGTCCGGCGGGAAGAAGCCCGATACTGGTCGCGTTCTGACTCCCGCAGACCTTGTCTCCCGGGAGGTACGCCTTGCGTCCCTTCCGGATGTGTATTACAGAATCATGGAAGTGATAAATTCGGCCCGAAGTTCCGCTTCCCAGATCGCCGAGACGGTCAGCAAGGACACCAGCCTTCTCACAAAACTACTGAAGCTTGTGAACAGCGCCTTCTACGGCTTCCCCTCAAAGATCGAGACGGTCAGCCGTGCCGTGGCGATCATCGGAACGAAGGAGCTGTCCACCCTCGCCCTCGGCATCGCGGCTGTCCAGTACTTCACAGACATCTCGCCTGAATATATCGATATGAAAAATTTCTGGCGGCATTCCATTGCCTGCGGTGTCTATGCCCGCCTCCTGGCCTCTGAAAAACTTGGGGTTTCGGAGGAGCGTCTCTTCGTGGCTGGCCTTCTTCATGATATCGGCAAGCTAGTGCTCTTCCGGCAGGCTCCGCAGCAGGCGCGGCAGGCGCTGGAATACGCCTTTACGAATCGCATTCCCCTTGTCGCGGCGGAGCGGGAAATCCTCGGATTTGACCATGCTCAGCTGGGAGCCGCCCTTCTGCGGGAATGGAAAATCCCCTCCTCTCTGGAAACATGCGTCCGTTTTCACCACTCCCCCCATGCCTCTCAGTCGGTTCTCGAAGCCACGCTCCTCTCTGCGGCCAATTCTCTGGCGATTGCAGCCCTGCAGGGGCGGAGCGGCACTGTGGTCGTGCCTGAAATATCATCATCTCTCTGGAAGGATACGGGAGTGTCCGCTGCGGTCTTTTCCACCGTCGTGCTTCAAGGGGAACGGCAGATCGCCGACATCTCCTCCTCATTTCTCGATACGGGAAGGTGAAAAGTATGGCCATGTCCTCTGAAACAGCGCGGCTGCAGCAGCGGATAAAAATCCTCGAAGAACGGAATGCCGCCCTCTGGACGGAAAAAAACATCGGAATGGAAACCCTCGAGGCGGCCACACTCCTCTCTACCTTTGACACGAGTTTGAATAAGCTTGATGACCCGGGGCTGCTGCTGGAAGAAATTCTAGGGCGTGTCCAGCATCTGATCGCTTTCAAAGCCTGCGCCATATATCTTGTGGATGAGGATTCAAGCTTTTATCCAGCTCTTTGCTCTCCGGCGGAGTTTCTTCCCCAGATTGAGCAGATGGTGGTGCATAGAATAGAAGATAGGACGTTCAGCTGGGCCATCAAACGGAAAAAACCTGTAGTCTCCCATTTCCCCAATTCAGGGGTGACCATGATTTTGCACGTCATGACCACGATCTCCCGAACGCGGGGGATGTTTGTAGGGATCCTGAACGAGGACTGGGAGGGAATTGCCGATTACGCCCTCGCCTCCCTTTCGTTGACCCTTCATGCCTCTGCGACTGCTCTCGAGAGTTATGAGCTCTATTCAAATCTTCGAAAGCTGAACCTTGATCTCTCGCTTCATTTGGACGAGATCGAAAAATCCCGCAAAGAGCTGACTCTCTACCGTAACTTCCTCGAGGATAAGGTACAGGTTCGCACAAACGAGCTTCTCAAGGCCAACGAAGAGATGCGAATCGAAATGGCGGAGCGCATGCGGGCCGAGGAGGACTTCTTGTCAAGCGAAAAGATGCTGAAGCTCGCTCTCCTCGGTGTGGGCGACGGCCTCTGGATATGGGACGTGCCGTCGGGAAAGGTGGATCTTTCTCCTCTCTCCCGGGAAATTCTCGGCTTCGATGCTGAAATATCCCTGGCTGACGTGGAACTTCTCTCATCCGGAGGGCATTCCTCTTCTCATTCACCCCAATGGGAGGAGCTCATCCTCGAAGAGGACCGTTCCCGCCTGAAAGAAGCCATGAAAAAGTGCATCGCGGGAGAGATAGAGAATTACCGTTTAGAATACCGGGTTCATGGTAAGGACGGCTCAATCCGATGGATTCTCGACCGCGGCTGCGTCGTGGCCAGGGATGAAAAGGGAAACCCGACCCGAATCCC
>CAYZZX010000071.1:0-8795 GCA_964483085.1 uncultured Synergistaceae bacterium | reverse complement strand
GGGAGAATGAATCCGTCACGGAATCTTCCGACTGAGCAAAATAATTTATCTGCAAAATTTCAATAATACAACTAAATAAAGGGGAGTGCTGAATTGAACCTCATTTCGTTTCTGGATCCCGAACTTGCCGCGGCCATCGAAGGGGAGAAGGCCCGGCAGAACCTGACTATCGAGCTTATCGCGTCTGAGAACTTCGTTCCAGAGGTGATCCTTGAGGCTCAGGGCTCCATTCTCACAAACAAGTATGCCGAGGGGTACCCCGGCAAGCGATATCACGGAGGCTGCCGTTTCATCGACGTAGTGGAGAGCCTCGCCATCGAACGGGCAAAAACCCTCTTCGGAGCGGAGCACGCCAATGTTCAGCCCCATTCGGGGGTGAACGCCAATCTCGCCGTCTTCATGGCCATGCTCGAGCCGGGGGATGTCATTCTCGGAATGGACCTCCGCCACGGAGGCCATCTCTCCCACGGCACATCCGTGAATATCTCGGGAAAATTCTTCAAATCCTACAGCTACGGCGTGAGCAAAGAGACGGGCCTTCTTGACTACGACGAGGCTGAACAACTCGCTCTCGAGCACCGGCCCAAGATGATCATCGCCGGCGGGAGCGCCTATTCCCGGACCATCGACTTTGCCCGCTTCGCCTCCATCGCGGAGAAGGTCGGGGCCCTCTTCCTCGTGGACATGGCCCATATCGCCGGTCTCGTAGCGGCGGGAGTTCATCCGAGCCCCGTTCCCCACGCCCACTTTGTCACCTTCACCACCACGAAGACCATGAGGGGCGCCCGGGGGGGAAATATCCTCTGCAGAGGGGAGTTCGCCTCGAAAATCGACAAGGCCATCTTCCCCGGCATTCAGGGGGGGCCCATCCCCCAGATCATGGCGGGAAAGGCTATCACCTTCAAGCTTGCCATGACGGAGGAGTTCAAAGACTACGGACGCCGGATCGTGGAGAACGCTTCCCGCTTCGCTTCGGTAATGACGGAGAGAGGGTTCGACCTCGTCTCGGGAGGCACGGACAATCACCTCATGCTCGTGGACCTTCGCAGCAAAGGACTTTCGGGGAAGGAGGCCGAGGAGCTTCTCGAGAAGGAGGGAATCACGGTGAACATGAACCTCATCCCCTTCGACCCGGCAAAACCCACGGTCACCAGCGGCATCCGCATCGGCCTCGCCGGAGTGACGAGCCGGGGCTTCACGGCAGAGGACTCAGCTGCGGTTGCGGCCATGACGGCGGATATCCTCGAGAAAAAACCCTCCGGAGCAAAAACCTATCGGGAAAGGGTGCTCGAACTCTGCATGCAACATCCTCTCTATATGACCCGGCAGGAGCTCGCCGCCTCCCCCTTCCTCACCCAGGATGTTCTGTAGAAAAAAATAAAGGCATAAAGGAGAAAAGACCATGAATTCTTCCATGAAAAAAGACAGCCTGGGGCTGTCGCAAAAGCTGACGGAGCTGCGGCGGGATTTCCACCGCCACCCCGAGCTGAGCTTTCAGGAATTCCGCACGGCGAAGATCGTGGCATCCACCCTGAGGGAACTCGGCATGGAGGTCACGGAAGAGGTGGGACAGACAGGTGTCGTGGGGGTGCTCCGCTGTTCCGACGGCCCCGTGGTGGCCCTGAGGGCAGATATGGACGCCCTTCCCGTTTCCGAGGAGACGGGGCTCCCCTTCGCCTCGGAAGAAGAGGGGAAAATGCACGCCTGCGGCCATGAAATCCACGTGACCTGCCTTCTCGGCGCGGCCATGCTCCTCGCTGCCCGGAAGGACTCTCTCCGGGGGACGGTGAAATTCCTCTTTCAGCCCGCGGAGGAGATCAACGAGGGCGCCCGGGCCATAATCGACGATGGAGCCATGGAAAACCCCGCGCCTGAGATGATCTTCGGCCTGCACAATCACCCCGAGCTCGCCGCCGGAACGGTGGGAGTGAAACCGGGAGGGATCATGGCCTCGGTGGACTCCATCGGGATCACCGTGACGGGAAAGGGGGGGCATGGAGCCCTTCCTCACCGGGATATCGACCCCATCGCCGGATCTGCCGCCGTCATATCGGCCCTTCAAACGGTAGTCAGCCGGAACGTGGACCCCCTTCAGCCCGCCGTGGTCTCCCTGGGGACCATCTGCGGAGGAAGGGCGAACAACGTCATCCCCGACGCTGTGGAGATGACGGGCACGGTCCGCACCTTCAGCGACGACGTTCGAAACTCCATGGAGAAGATGATCCGGCGGGTGGTGGAGAACTCCGCCGCCGGGCTCGGATGCAGAGGAGAGCTCGACTACAAGTACCAGCTCCCTGCCGTGATGAACGACCCGGCTGCCGCCGAAATCGCCCGGCGGGCGGCGGAAGAGATCGTCGGAGCGGAAGGGGTCGTAGTCCCCACCCCCTCCATGGGAGGGGAGGACTTTGCCCTCTTTCTGCAGAAAATCCCCGGATGCTTCCTCTGGCTCGGCGTGGGCAACCCCGAGATCGGCGCAGTCCACCCCTGGCACAGCTCCCTCTTTACAGCCGACGAGTCGGCACTGTCCATCGGTGCGGGGGTTCTCGCCCAGGCGGCGATCTTCGCCCTGGAATCTCTGGCAGAAAACTGAGCCCCTAAAGAGGTCATAGTAGAGGAAGGGCGAGAGCCACCACGCCCAGGGTGCCCTTCCCCTTTGTCGCTTTCTTTATTCAAGGCATCACCACCCGCGCCCGCCGCCTCCGCCGCCTCCACCTCCGGAGGAACCGCCGCCGAAGCCGCTGCCTCCCTCGTAGGAGGAAGATGTGGGTGGAATATAGCTCGACACGGAGCTCGCAATGTTTCTTGAGAAATCATGCATAAAACTGTGCAGGAAGAGCAGCCTTCCGCCGTGCTCGTCGACCGCGCTCCACGGGGGGCTGTAGTTTGCCTCTTCGAGGACGGAGCTGAAGCTGTCCGCCCAGGTCCTCGCCACATTGAGGGCCAGGGCATAGGGGAGAAGGCTCTCGAAGAGTCGGGGCGTCTCCTCTGGGGGGTTCAGTATAGCCAGACGGTGGCGCTCCGCTGTCCCCATGTACAGGGCAAGTCCGTCGATCTGTTCGGCCAGCCGGGCTCCCCTCTTCGTCTTCGACGGCATGATTGCGCTGAAAAAGCCCGCGATAACCGTGCCCGCCAGAAATCCGGCGGACAGCGCCGGGTCCATTGTGAAGAGTAGTGCCATGCCCCCCGCGCCGGCGACGCCAATAAGGAGTTTCGCCGCTGCCTGAACTTTCGCTGACTGCTTCGACCATCGCTTCCTTCCCAGGACGATGGTCGCCACCTCTAACCCGGCAAACCAGAGGAAGAGGCAGGGGAGGAGGAACAGAAAGGGGGCTATGAGCTCTCCATCGCTGCCGAGGAAATCGGCAACAGGGCTGCCGAGCCACGGAACCATCAAGGCCATGGGGACAAAGAGCGCAAGACCTCCGAGGCTCCACCCCAGGTTTCTCGCAAAGTGCGACTTCCCCTTCTTCTCATAGGCCTCTTTCAGGGCTTGACTCGCGCCGTACAGCTGCTCGCCGCTGGACGTATCCAGCCTGATGTCGCCCCAGCCGGTCATGCTGTCACAGAGCTCTCTGAGGGGCGGCGTGAGGTCCATCTCGTCCCTCGGCGCGTCTGTGGGGACGATCACCATCGCGCCACTCCGTTCCTCGAAGCGAAGGGCTCCCTTCACTGCGAGTTGCAGAATGTCGGCGGCGAGGGACTCCGAGGAGTACTCACGGTCCCTGAAGAATCGGACATACCCCGGTTCGACGCCGGAAGGGGGCTCGAAGAGAGGAATGACCGTTCCCTTGGAGGGGTCCTTCCCCTTGAAGAACCACACCGTTCCGTAGTAGAGCAGGAATACACCGGCAAGAAAAAACACGATGAGATGACGATTCGCGACGAGCCATTGCCGCCTCTGTTCCGTGGGAGTGAGGAGCGGAGGGGAGACAAGTCCCTTCTTCCACGCCACGGAGACGGTGAAGCCTTCGCCCGGGGCCAGCCGCCCCGTAGTCTCGAAGGTGTTCTCGGAGAGTGCAGTGAATTCCTCTGCGGTGCTTCCCCGGCCTCCGGTAAAGCCTACGGACTTGAGAATGGTCCCTCCCTCGGGCAGAATGACCTTATAGACCGCCCTGTCTATGGGGTAGATCCAGTCGTTCCCCGTCACATTCCAGTAGAACTCGTCGAAGTCCTGCCGAAAGGCAATCCAGCCCTTGGTCCTGTAGAGGATCTCATAGACGTACTGCCCCGGCTTCAGCACCACATCGGCGCTGCCGAGGCGGATCTCCAGATTTCCTTCCACCCGTTCCAACTGAGATTCCACACTCTCACCGTCCAGAGTCGTCGAGAGGAGTTCGAAGCCCGTGCGCACCATCCCGGAGGACCCCTCATAGTCCGTGGGGAAGACCCGGATGATACCCCGTTTGATCTCGTCGCCGAGGGCCGTGACGTGGATGCGCTCCCGCACCTTCACAAGACCGTCAGCCTGGATCGTGGCCGTCACATCGAAGAGGTCGATTCTTTCTTCGTTCCCCCACAACGGAGAGCCCAAGAGGATGAACAGGCACACAACGAACGGCACAATGAAGTTCTTTTTCATGAGGTTCCTCCTTAAATTCCGCACAAGAGAAGGGGTCTCCTCTTACGCGGTGGCGACGTTTTCTTGTTGTATCTTATTGTATCTTATTGTATATTTACAATAGCGGCTTTCAATAAATAAGGCAAGTTTGAGAGCCCTTTTAGATCGGCATTCAATGAAATCGAGCGAAGGGCGAACAGAAAACACCACCCCTCCGCAGCCGGGGATGGTTACATGATATGGTTACATTACAAGAAAGAAGGGAGAAGACTTGTAATGCGCTTATAATGTATATATTCGCATTACTGCTTTTCATTTAGAGTATATAAAAGGAGGAGTGCATCATGGCACATCAGGAAGTCACTCACGAGAGTTGGTTCAGCAGGCTCGGCAAATCTTTCGGGGGCATCATCACCGGCATCATACTCATTTTTGCCGCAACGGTTCTTCTTTACTGGAACGAGGGGCGCACCGTGAAAACGGGGGACGCCATCGGAGAGGCCAAGGCCGTCATGGTGGAGATGAAGGACCCTTCGAAGGTGGACCCCTCCTTTGAAGGGAAGCTCGTCCATGCCATGGGGAGGGCCGATACGCAGGACAGGCTCGAAGATCCCCTCTTCGGCGTTGGAAAGGTCGCCGTCAAACTGGAACGGAAGGTGGAGTACTACCAGTGGAAGGAGAATACCAGCACCGAGAAGAGGAAGAAGCTCGGCGGCGGCGAGGAGACGGTGACGACCTACACCTATCAGCAGGTGTGGACCAACACTCCTATAGACTCCAGAGCCTTTAAGGACCCCGATTACATAGATATCAACGAAGTCCTCGCCACGATCAAGGACGAACAGTGGGTTGCCCCAACGGTCTCCTTCGGTGCCTACACGCTGCCTGGCTTCCTCAAAAATGGGATCGGCGGAGCGCAACCCCTCCAGGTGGAGCTCAAGGACGAACAGAAACAGGAAATCGCCAAGCTTCTCACCGTCTCCAGACGGTATCTCCGGCGGCCGGGCGCCGTGCCGCCCGGAGCTGTCGGTGCCTTGGCCGATACTGTGGCAGAATCCGTGTCAGAGACCCTGCTCGAACAGAAGGACGTGAATCTGGAGGCCTACGTTCACTCCCAGGGCAACGTCGTATATATAGGAGCCTCTCCCAATATACCTCACGTGGGAGACGTGAGGGTCACCTTCATTGAGACACCTCCCGCCAACATCTCCATCATGGCCAGAGTCATCGGCTCTACCTTCGAAGAATTTAAAGCGTCCAATGGCTACGCCTTCTCGCGGCTGGAGATGGGCTCCGTGAGTTCAGACAACATGTTAGAGGGTGCCCAGAGTGAGAATGTAGTCATGGCGTGGATCATCCGCGTCGTGGGGATCATCCTCGTCATGGTGGGCCTGCGGATGATTCTGGCACCCCTTTCGGTCATCGCCGATGTGATCCCGATCCTGGGCTCCATCGTGGGAGCGGGATCAGGCATTGTGGCCTTTCTCCTCGGCCTCGCCTGGGGGTTGCTCGTCATAGCCGTTGCGTGGATACGCTTCCGGCCTCTCCTTGCCGGTGCGCTCATCGCTGTAGTGCTGGGAATTCTCTTTGTACTCTACAAGAGGGGTCGAAGCCGTAAAAAGCTTGCGGGAACTGGCAGCGCATAGGCGGAGACGGGGAGGGACCGTGGCCGAGGAGCGGTTCGTCTTCGAGATACACGACGGGCACAACCTTATGGGGCAGGAGGTGAGGGGTTAGAAAAAACCTCCGTTATGGCTGCCGGGAAAATGATTTTCCGGCAGCCAGCCTCTTCTGTCCGATTGATAAAATATGCTCAAGAGGTGCTAAAATAGTTTCAGGTACTTTTGACCCATGCCGATTCGGCAACATCACTATTTCCATTATCTGAGGAGGTTCTTTCATGAGAAGTGAGGAAGTCTACGCAAAGTCCCTTGAACTGCACCGAAAAAACAGGGGAAAGGTCGCCATAGAGGGCAAGATGCCCGTGAACTCCATGGCCGATCTGGCCCTTGCCTACACCCCTGGCGTGGCGGAGCCCTGCCGGGAGATCGGGCGTAACCCCGATGCCGTCTATGAAGTGACCGCAAAGGGGAATATGGTCGCCGTCATCACCGACGGCACAGCAGTCCTCGGCCTCGGCGACATCGGTCCCGACGCGGCCCTTCCCGTAATGGAGGGAAAGGCTATTCTCTTCAAGCGCTTCGCCAACATCGACGCCTTCCCCATCTGCATCAATTCCAAGGATTCGGACGAGATCATCCGCACGGCAGCCCTCATCACCTCCTCCTTCGGAGGAGTAAACCTTGAGGACATCGCCGCTCCCCGCTGCTTCGAGATAGAGAAAAAGCTTCAGGAACTCTGCGACATCCCCATCTTTCACGACGACCAGCACGGCACGGCCGTCATCGTCCTCTCGGGCCTGCTGAATGCCCTGAAGGTCGTGAAGAAGAAAATTGAGGATGTGAAGATCGTCATGGGCGGCGCGGGAGCTGCCGGAACGGCCATCTGCAAATTCCTGATGTCCGCCGGAGCGAAGAACGTCATCATGTGCGACCGCAGCGGCGCTCTCTACGCAGGCAGAAAAGAACACATGAACTGGGCTAAAGAAGAGCTTGCCGCCCTGTCCAACCCGAACAAGGAAAAAGGATCCATGGGAGACGTGATCAAGGGAGCGGATGTCTTCCTCGGCCTCTCCGGACCCGGCATCATCGACTCGGACATGGTGAAGTCCATGGCTCCGGAAGCGATCATCTTCGCCATGGCGAACCCCACGCCTGAAATCTACCCCGACGAGGCAATTGCCGCAGGGGCGGCCGTGGTGGCCACGGGCAGAAGCGACTTCCCCAACCAGATCAACAACTGCCTCGGCTTCCCCGGCATCTTCAGAGGAGCCCTGGACGTCCGCGCATCGGTGATCAACGAGGAGATGAAGCTGGCCGCCGCCTATGCCCTGGCTGACCTCATTCCGGAAAACGAGCTCAAAGCCGACAGAATCATCACCGAAGTCATGGACGACAGCGTCGTCCCGGCCATTGCGGCAGCCGTCGCCGAAGCCGCCCGAAAAACCGGAGTTGCAAGGATCTGAATCAGGCTTCAAGGTATACACCCATCATAGAGGAGGTCGAAAGGATATGAAACGATTTTCTTTTGTCTGTCTCACAGCAGTGCTTCTGGTTATTTTGGGTACTACTGCCTTCGCCGCGGAAATGACCCTTAAGCTGGGGCACATCGCCGACCCTCAGAACCCCTACGCCATGGGGGCTGAAAAGTTCGCCGAATTAGTCAAGGAAAAGACCGGAGGAGCCATCGAGATCCAGGTCTTCCCCAGCAGCCAGCTCGGCAATCAGCGTGACCTCATCGAAGGGCTCACCTTCGGCACCGTCGATATGACCCTCACGAGCACGGCGGTCCTCGGGAACTTCCTTCCCGAGGCAGCGGTATTCGACCTTCCCTTCATCTTCCGGGACATCCCTCACGCCTACAAGGCCCTCGATACTGCGGGAATGGAGATCGTCAAGCCCCTGGAGAAACGGGGCATTAAGGTCCTTGCCATGTTCGAGAACGGCGTCCGCCACATGACGAACAACCGTAACCCCATCAGGAAGCCCGAGGATATGAAGGGCCTCAAGATCCGCGTCATGGAGCAGCCCATCTATATCGAGATGATCAAGATTCTTGACGCGAGCCCGACCCCCATGGCCTTCGGCGAACTCTTCACCGCCCTGCAGCAGGGCGTGGTTGACGGCCAGGAAAACCCCGCAGCCCATATCTACACATCCCGCTTCTTCGAGGTACAGAAATACATCTCCCTCACCGCCCATACATACTCGGCTGAACCCCTGCTGGTCGCCATGGGCGTCTGGTCGAAGCTGCCGGAAGCACATCAGAAGGCTATCCAGGAGGCTGCCAACGAGTCCCGGGACTGGCAAAGAGATCTGTGCAGAAAGCTCGAAAATGAATATTGGGAGAAGATCAAGGCCAGCGGCAAGAGTGAAATCAACGACGATGTGGACAAGGCTGCCTTTATGGAGGCCACGAAGCCCGTATGGGGCATGTTCGAGGAAAAACTGGGCAAACAGAACATCGAAGCCATCGTCAACGTGAAGTAGTCTCTTCCAGAGGGGAGCGGCCCCGGCTGCTCCCCTCCTCTTTTACCCCAAAAAAGGGAGGCCGCGCCGTGAAAAAAGCCCTTGCAATAATGGAAAAAATCTTCGCTGCTGCTGTCATGGCAGGAATA
>CAYZZX010000070.1:0-8879 GCA_964483085.1 uncultured Synergistaceae bacterium | reverse complement strand
CTTCATCAGACGGCTCAGAGTAGAGCGTTCCTGTTCGTCCAGTTTCATAGTGATGTAGCGGATTGTCTCAACAAACCCGGGGATGAGCACGTGCTCGAGAGCGTTGACCCTTCGCCTGGTCTTCTCGATCTCAACGGCCATGAGGCGGATCGCCTTTTCTCTTGCCGCAAGAAGGATCAGCTGCGGAATAAGCCGGGCAAATCTTTCGAGGGCAACATCGAGGCTGCCCAGAGTCGTAGCGAGCCCATAGTTCATGGGGGACCCGCCCTGCTCGACGTTATATTCTGGCACCATAACACTCATGACGTTCTTATACGCGACATTGAGTTCACATTTCGCACCCGAGATCATGAGTGCCTGTTCGAGCATGGCCGGCAGAGTCTGGGCACGGGCTAGAAGAAAGCTTTTATAGCACTCCTGCAGCTCGTCTTCAAGCTCTTCCCGCAGGACCTTGGCCTCCCGCGCTCTTTCGAGGAAGGCCTTGATAAGTGCATCCTGCTTGTCCTTCAGGAGTTTGTGCCCCCTCTTCGCCACCACAAGGCGTTTTTTCAGCCTTGAGAGCTCCATCCTGTTGGGATTAACATTCAAACGGGCCATAACGCCGCTCCCCTAGTCGTTTCCGGCGGTAACTTCGGCCTTTTCGGCTTTCTTGAGTCGGGGCTGAAGATACTTTTCAAGATAGGCGTCCCGAATTCTCTTGAGTTCGTTGACCGGAATGATCGTGAGAAGATCCCAGCCGAGTTCAAGAGTCTCGGTGAAGGTGCGGTTCTGGTACTCCCCCTGACGGACATATTTGTCCTCAAAGAGGTCGGCAAATTTAGCGAAGGCCTTATCCTCTTCCGTAAGAGCCCCTTCACCCAGGATCACCGCCAGCTCCTTCGCCTCCTTACCTCTGGCATAGGCGGCAAAGAGCTGGTTCATGAGGTCCGCATGATCCTCCCTGGTCTTCTCTTTCCCGATTCCCTTGTCCTTCAGACGGGAGAGGGAGGGCATGACGTCCACGGGAGGATAGATTCCCTTTCGATGGAGCGTTCTGCTGAGAATGATCTGCCCTTCGGTGATATACCCCGTAAGGTCGGGAATAGGATGGGTAATGTCGTCTTCAGGCATGGTCAGGATGGGAATCTGGGTGATCGAGCCGCTCTTTCCCTTCAGTCGTCCGGCCCGCTCGTACATAGTGGCAAGGTCGGTATAAAGGTAGCCCGGATATCCCCGGCGGCCGGGAACTTCCTTTCGGGCCGCTGAGATCTCCCGGAGGGCTTCGCAGTAGTTTGTGAGGTCGGTGAGAATAACCACCACGTGCATGTTCAGATCAAAGGCCAGGTATTCCGCCGCGGTGAGGGCTATACGGGGGGTCGTGATCCGTTCGATTGCCGGGTCGTCGGCGAGGTTGACGAACATGACGGTTCTCTGGATTGCGCCGGTCTTCCGGAAATCCTCCATGAAAAAGGATGCCTCTTCAAAGGTGATTCCCATGGCCGCGAAGACCACGGCGAAGTCCTCGTGTCCGCTGATGACGGTGGCCTGCCGGGCAATCTGCGCTGCCATGCGGTTATGGGGCAGTCCGCTTCCTGAAAAAATGGGAAGTTTCTGTCCACGGACCATAGGATTCATTCCGTCGATGGTCGAGATTCCCGTCTGAATGAACTCCGAAGGGAAGTCCCGGGAGAAGGGGTTCATGGGCATTCCGTTGATGTCCCGTCTTTCGTCTCCGAGGATGGCGGCACCGTCGTCGATAGGTTCGCCCCGCCCGTTGAAGACGCGGCCGAGCATTCCTCTGCTCACAGGCAACGTGAGCACTTTACCGAGAAAAAGAAGCTTCGTGTCCTTGATATCGATGCCGTCAGTTCCCTCGAAAACCTGAACGAGCGCCCGATCGGACGTTATCTCAAGAACTCTTCCTCGACGTCGCTCTCCACTGTCGAGCTGTATCTCGACGAGCTCGTCGTACCGGACATCCCGGGTTTTCTCCACCACGAGAAGAGGACCGGAAAGTTCTGTGATGGTTCCATATTCCTTAGGCAGCATCCGATTCACCTCCCACAGGGGTTACCGCGTTCATTTCCTTCTTAATTTTTGACTCAAGTTCGTCGATCTGGACGATATCCTTCTCCTCGAGGTAGCGCATCCTGGCAATGGCCTCCCGTACGGGAAGTTTGAAGATCTGCCCTACGGTCGCTCCCTTTTTGAGGGCTTCCATTCCAAGATGATGGAAAGCGACGATGGTCTTCAGCATCTTGAACTGTTTTTCCATCGAGGCGTACGTATCCACTTCATGGAAGGCGTTCTGGTGGAGGAAGTCCTCGCGGAGGGATTTCGCCGTCTCCAAAACCATACGCTCTTCCTTTGAGAGGGCATCGATTCCCACAAGACGAACGATCTCACGGAGATTGGATTCATCCTCGAGGAGAGTCATGGCCTCAATTCGCAGGGTACTCCATTCGTCATCAAATTTCTCATCCCAGTATTCATCCATTTTCTCGGTGTAGAGCGAATAGCTGAGAAGCCAGTTGATCGCCGGAAAGTGACGCTGGTAGGCGAGATTTGCGTCGAGCCCCCAGAAGACCTTCGTCACCCGGAGGGTGTTCTGGCTCACCGGCTCGGAAAGGTCACCTCCCGGAGGGGAAACGGCCCCGATAGCTGTGACTGAGCCCTCTCTTTTGGCCGAGCCAAGAACGATCGCCCTGCCCGCTCTTTCATAGAAGGAGGCGAGGCGGGTGCCGAGATAGGCGGGATACCCTTCTTCACCGGGCATTTCTTCGAGACGGCCGGACATTTCCCGGAGAGCTTCAGCCCATCGACTCGTCGAGTCAGCCATAAGAGCCACGGAGTACCCCATGTCACGGTAATATTCTGCCATGGCGATCCCGGTATAAATAGAGGCTTCACGGGCAGCCACGGGCATATTGGATGTATTGGCGATGAGGACAGTCCGTTTCATGAGGGGCTGCCCGGAGCGGGGATCTTCGAGTTCGGGGAATTCAAGAAGAACGTCCGTCATCTCATTGCCGCGTTCACCGCACCCTACATAGACCACGATTTCAGCTTCTGCCCATTTTGCGAGCTGATGCTGTATAACCGTCTTTCCGGAGCCGAAGGGCCCCGGAACGCAGGCTGTTCCGCCCATGGCGATGGGAAAGAATGCATCGACAACCCGTTGTCCGGTCGTCATGGGAATAACCGGAGGAAGGCGCTTCGCAACGGGACGGGGTTTACGCACCGGCCACCGCTGCAGCATGGTCACTTCTCTCTTCTTCCCCTTCTGATCGAGGACCGCGACGACTTCCTCCACAGTAAAGCTTCCCTGCTTGATTTCACTCACAGTCCCCTCCATGCCGATGGGAACCATGATACGGTGCTCCACAAGAATGGTCTCCTGAACAACGCCGAGGGTGTCTCCGGCGGTCACGGCATCTCCGACCGCTACTTTAGGAACAAACTCCCACTTCGTTCCCCGGTCAATAGCGGGCACGTTGACGCCCCTGGGTATATAGGGACTCTGGGCAGCTTCCTCAATAAGCCTCAGAGGACGCTGCACGCCGTCGTAAAACCTCTCAATGAGACCCGGCCCGAGTTCAACGCTGAGAGGCTCTCCAGTGCTGACTACAGGCTCTCCTGGCATAAGACCCGATGTCTCCTCGTAGGCCTGAATGGACGCCGTATCTTCCTTCAATTCGATTATCTCTCCCACGAGACCTATATCGCCTATCCGCACCACGTCGTACATGGCGGCTCCGAACATTCCCTTCGCCACAACGAGCGGTCCGGATATCTTTTCAATGGTCCCATGAATCAACTTTTCAGTGGCCACTCTGTATCGCCTCCAGAATTCCCATAATCATCATTTCGAAGCAAAAATATCCATTCCCACAGCCCGTTCAACGCTGCTTCTGATGGATTCCAGACCTATGCCCAAAGTCCCCTTTAAGCCCGGGATGGGTATAAAACTCGTCTCGTACTCCGCATTGAGTTCATCGATGTACTCCGTCGAGGCTATATAAAAAATCTCCTGAACGAAAACGACGGCATACTTTTCCCTTGCGAGGCGAAGAAGGATTTCATCGACAGAGGCAGAGTTGTTCGCCTTCACCATGAAGGGCTTCACTCCCACGGCCTGGAAGGGAAGGACTGTCTCGTACTCCCCCACAGCAGCCATCGCACGGCTCGCAGATTTACCCGGCATGTCTGAACAACCCCTTCGCGAGCGTTCTATCAGTATTGTTTGCTACGGAGACGAGGGCGATTCGAATATTCTTCGCCTCGAGCTCCTTTTTCCAGAGAAAGGCGAGTATATTCTCCGGAGCGAAGGCCTTGTATTTCGCCTTTTCAAGCATGTACGCCACGTAATCATCGATAATTCTTTCCATTTCTACCAAAAGAGCACTGAGATCTGAGACGTCCTGAATTTCTGAAAAGGCGCGGGCTACATCGGCAAAGGCGATGGCCTTCGGCCAGCTTTCAACCGGTTCCGAAAGCAGAGAGAGAAGCCGCTCCCTCGAAAGAAATCCACCTTCATGAAGAAAGCCCGCAGCTGTTGAGGTATCTGTTTCCATTCTTTTAAGGCGAAGAAGATTTCGGATATTCTCTCCGTCTATTTTCCCCCGTACCCAGAGAAGGGCTCCCTCAACACCGCTTTCAACCGCCAGTTTTTTCATAGCAGCGAAAAGGGCTATATCGAGGATTTTTTCCACCTCGAGGATATCTCGAGTCTGCTCCCACAGAGCAAAAGCTGCTGGAACGATGGTATGAAGCCCGAAGGATAAAAGGCGAAAGTCTTCACTCTCCATCGCCATGATGAGGTCATCGGACGGGATATTACCAAGGGAGGTGAGCAGGTCGAACCGCCTCTCTCCACCTTCCCGAAGAAGTACGGCGCTCTTAAGAAGGACCTTCACATTATGAAAGTCATATGGAAGCCGAAAGAGCTGTACAAGGCGCACGTCCGGAACAAATCGCTGGACCTCATCGTAGACCGACACGAGTTCGGACTCGATCACGTGGTCAAAATCGCCGCTCCCCTTCAGCTCCACGAGCCATGCGGAATAGACCGTCTCTCCGAGAACTTTGAAGGCTCCTTCGAGATCTTCGCTCTCGAGAATCCTCTGAAGAACTGAATCCTCAACAAGATTGCCGGACATCGCCCGGAGACGGGCGACCGCATACCCATACTGCGCTGTCAGAGGCATTGACCATCACCTCCGGTCAATCTGAAAACAGCCGCTGAACAACGTCTGCCTCAATATCTTCACGAACCCAACGGACAAGCATATCCCAGGAGCAGTTCGTCTCAATATCCCCTTCCGCGAGGATAAAGCCGCCAGAAATTTGTCTGGGGTCGTTTCCGAGAAGGAGGGATGTTTTTTTCCGCTTATTGTATCCGTCAACCCACTCTTTCGTGATGATTTTCTCTCCTTCCATCACGAAAAGTGTTTCCTTTCCGGTCTCAACCGCCCTATCGAGGAGACTTTCTATAAAGGCAGAAGCCTTTTCTACCGGAAGGGTCTTCAAAAGCTCGACTGCACCATCAAAGGATTTTGAAATAGCATCCTGCTTGACTCCAAGTTCCATTTTCTTTACGTCAAGGCCTGCCACGATCTCTCTTCTACGAAGTATTTCCGGCTTTTCGTTCGTGAAGCGGTCATGGTAGGTTTTTTCTATCTTGTGAATATCGCCGTCAGCCTCGGCTTGAATAGCACTGGCCTGAGCACGGGCTTTTTCCAGAATAGCCTGGGCTTCCGCTCGGGCATCCGCTTCAATTTTCGTCTTTATCTCTGCCAAGGACATTTCGTATCACCCCCGACCACGCTACAGTGTGATCCCGTTGAGAAGGATGATGCTCATCAGCAGGGAAAGAACGGCATAGGTTTCAACCATTGCGGGAAGGATAACGGCTTTTCCGGTCTCTTCAGGACGCTTCGCGATCATCTGAATGCAGGCCGCAGAGGTTTTGCCCTGGGCGATTGCGGAGAAATAACCGCCGACAGCGATGGGAAGACATGCGAAGAAAATGCCCAGCCCCTGAGATACTGAAACTGTCATTGCTGTGTCGCCGCCGAGAAGGCCGACTTTGAGAATCGCGAAGAAGGCGATAAGGAGACCGTAAATTCCCTGGGTTCCAGGGAGAGCCTGAAGCAAAAGAACGAGACCAAACTTACCCGGGTCTTCGGTCATAACCCCCGCACCAGATTCACCGGCAATTCCAACTCCGATTGCTGAACCGGCTCCGGCCCATCCTGCCGCCATTGCTGCACCAAGTATCGCCAACATAATTCCAAGAAGTTCCATACTGCTGACACACTCCTCTCAAGCTTGTCTGAAATAGGCCCGTCTATTCGGCCGGGTCTTTTATAATATCCACGTAGTTCGTTTTGTAGGTCAGGGGAGCAAAAACCCGCCCGCCGCCGGTGTAGAACTTACTGAAGAACTCGACGTACTGTAGCCGCAGGGAATGAACGAAAGCCCCGAGGACATTCACCGCGACGCTGAATACATGGCCTCCGATGAGGAGTATGATGGCAATAAGCCACCCTACATAAGGAACTCCGCTGGCAAGGCCGGCAAGCATGTTGATGATCACCGCCACCGCCGTTGTCGCGAGCCCGAGGGCGAGCAGACGACTGTAGCTGAGCACATCACCGAGATAAGATGTGACTCCGTAAAGACTGAGGAGTCCCGAGATAAGTTTTGAAATAATCCCTGTCTTTTCCCTCCCCTGGGTGGTTACAAGCACCACAGCACCGAGAATTGTCATCGTCTTGGCGAGTGCCGACGTCTCGGGGGGAAGGAAGTTCGCGGCCACGCCACCCCAGAGAAGCAGGCCGACGAGAAAGACGACCCAGCCCCCGGTATCGGCGAAGGCCTCCATGTAATTACCCTTTCTAAGGGCATCATAAAACGCGATACCCAGGCCGAAAAGCAACTGAACCACTCCAAGAGCAAGGGAGATAGCAAGAAAAACCATGGGATTTTCCATGGGGTTGAGCAAGACCGGGGCATTTTTCAGCGGCCGCAGAAAGGCGAAAATATCAAAGGCATCAATAATGTCACCGAAGAAGCTGCCCGTGAGAACCCCTACGAAAACGGCCGCGATGCCGGAGAGGACGAAAAGCTGAAAGAACTGCTTAAACGTTCCGGGCATCCGTTTATACTTTCTGATAAAGAGGGTGAAAAAACCCACCATCAACAGGCCGTACCCCGCGTCTCCCAGGCACATGCCGAAGAAGACGAAGAAGAAAGGTGCCAGCAGCGGGGTTGGATCAAGCTCTCCGTATTTCGGAGCGCCATAGAGCCGTGTGAGGTTTTCGAAGGGCAGTACCCAGGAGGAGTTCCGCATGTAGGAAGGAGGAGTATCATCCTCTTCAGGATCGGAAAGAATAAGTTCTACTGAATCGTCAAAAGACTTGACGGCGCTGCGGACTTTTGAGACTTTCGATTCTGGAATCCATCCCCGGAGCATGACAACCTGCTCAGTCGATCCGCCGGAGGAGAGGGAGAGATATCGGTCCCGCAGCACATTCCAGTAATCGCTCAGAGCGTGAATGGTAGGAACCCACTTCTGAGATTCCACCTTCATTTTTGAAAGGATCGACTCCTCTTCAGCCGAGAGGGCTTTCATTCTTTCCGCCCCCAGCGCTGCCTCCTTCTCCACACTCCCGTGTAGAGCGACAGGGAGGTCGATTCTGCTGAAGGAATATCGGCCATTCAGTTCCGATGCTTTCTGGGAAAAAGATTCTTCGTAGAAGAGAGCAGCCTGAATATCTTTGTCCTTTTCCGCTCCCTTGATAAGGTACGCCTCACCCATGGAACCAAGGATACTTTCCGCTTCTTTTCTCCACTGCTCCGCCTGGTCGGCGGGAAGGGAGCCGAAAACCCCCCGGACACGCTCCGTACCTGACGTCAGCATCTCGAGAGGATAAGGAAAACCCTTCATGCTGGAGAGAAGCGCTTGGGTGGATTCAAGCTGAGACAGCTCCGATCGGATTTCCATAAGGCGACGTTCGAATACACGCATACGCTCCGCCAGATCTTTTATATCCGTGGATGATTCGATTTTCTTTGCTTCTGTAAGGGATACCTGCGTGCGGTCGCCCATGGTCCGGGCAAGAGAGGACACGTTGTCTTTGAAATGCGGTTCGAGAAAACGGAGGAGAAAGCGAGCCTCTCCGAGATTTGATTCAACCCTCTGAAGGTCGGAATGAACAGGACGAGAAACATCATTGCCGTTTCCATCAGAAAACGGGATGACCTCGTAGGATCCGGTGTGCTGTAGGGCAGCAAGGACACCATTGACATCAGTCTTGTGAATGTAAAACTCCGCTTTTTTCACATTAGTCACGGCCATATCGAGAAATCACCTCTTCCGAGATCCACTTCGCCGTGCTCTGTACTTTCTTTTCGTACTGACTGGCGAGAACTTTCGAGTTCTTCAATCCCACTTCCAGAGTTCCCCTGGCTTTCTCCTCCGCTTCCTTCTCTACGGAGGAAAGCTTTTCCTTGAACTGCCGGAAAGACTTCTGCCGCGTTTCTTTTATCTTTTCTTCTGCAGTATCTTTTGATTCGTTAATTATTTTTACAGCTTCGTTCTTGGCATCTTTCACCATTTCACGAGAAAGAGCTTCTACCTCTTTAATTTCTTCAGCCAGATTCGCCGCCATATGCTCCACCTCCTTCCTCAGGTTCAAGTTAATTTATATTCACTGCAAATATAAAAGCCCATATAGTTTATTACTATATGAAATTTGTGTCAAACGTAACAATATGTACGGAGCAAATCCGAACTGAAAAGTATTATATTGAATTTATATTCACTGGGAAGTATTTTATAGAATAGATATGGAGCGGACAACGGGATTCGAACCCGCGACCCTTAGCTTGGGAAG
>CAYZZX010000069.1:0-9131 GCA_964483085.1 uncultured Synergistaceae bacterium | reverse complement strand
CTGATCGTGATTGCCTGTACTCCGATAAAATCTCTTGCCCTCAGGAGTGGAGACAATGAACTGCTCGCTGTCTATCCTCTCGCAAATGGAGAGATGTTTTCAGTCCGGTACATACATTCCGTTCAGAAAACCCCGGTAATAGAGGTTTTTTTCATCAATACGGAGGGGGTCATCGAGCTTCGGGAGACCATATACGAGGATTTCGGAGCGGGGCTTCCCTTTCTCGTGGACGGAAAGAAGGTCTTCTCCAGCGGAGGGGGGAAGTTCCGGATTTCAGGGTATGCCCAGCCCCTCGGACAGATAATCTTTCGAATCGGGCGATTCGCCGATTACCACCTCCTTCTGCGGAGTGAAGAGATCCCCTTCACTCGCTTCGGAACACCGGGCAAGCCCCTTGCTTTTCGCGGAGAAGTCCGCCCGTTGCTTTTTTCATTTTTTTATTAAAAGAATTTATCGAGGAGGAACGACCATGGCAGAGAATCGAGAGAATGCCCCTCAGGAAGATCTGGATATTCTCGACTCCGCGGCAGCGGAAAGAGCGTCGGAAACTATCGATGTAGAAAAAATTCTCGAAAAGTACGATAGAGAGTCAGCCACACGAACCCTCGGACCATTCTGGCAGAACCTTGTGCGATTTATTTGCATCGCCTTCTCCCTTTTTCAGCTTTACACCGCAGCCTTTGGAGTCTTTGAAGCCCAAATTCAGCGTTCCATTCACCTCGGATTTGCTCTTGTCCTCGTCTATCTTCTTTACCCTGCCCGGCTGAGCCGCCGGAAGGAGGGCATAACGGTGATGGACATCGCGCTGGCGGTCCTCGGTATCGCGGTGGGAGCCTATGTGGTCCTGGAGTACCATGATCTCATGATGCGGGCCGGCTTGCCTGTCATGGGAGACCTGGTCTTCGGCGCAATCTGCATTCTTCTCGTCCTCGAAGCCTCCCGGAGAGTGGTCGGCCTTCCCATCACCATCGTGGCTATATTCTTCCTTGCCTACGCCTACTGGGGGGCGTTTTTCCCCGGGATGTTCGCCCACCGGGGCTTCTCATTGACCCGGATCATCACCCACATGTACGTCACCACTGAAGGAATTCTCGGAATGCCCCTCGGGGTTGCGGCCACTTTTGTCTACATGTTCATTCTTTTCGGCGCTTTTCTGCACAAGACCGGCCTCGGGAAATTTTTCATCGACCTCGCCCTTGCCGCTACGGGACACCAGATCGGCGGACCGGCGAAGGTGGCGGTGCTCGCCAGCGGATTTTTCGGCACTATTTCGGGGAGTTCAGTCGCCAATACTGTGACCACCGGAACCTTTACCATTCCTCTCATGAAGAGCATCGGGTATAAACCGGAATTCGCTGCAGCGGTTGAAGCGGCGGCATCCACAGGCGGACAGCTCATGCCCCCCATCATGGGGGCAGCGGCCTTCGTCATGTCCCAGTTTATCGGGATTTCCTATATTGAGATTGCCATCGCAGCTACTCTTCCAGCCCTGCTGTACTACCTGGCAGTGGGGATCATGGTGCATATGGAGGCGAAGCGCCTCGGTCTCCAGGGCATCCCCAAGGAAAAGCTTCCTAACTTAAAGAAAGTTCTGAAGGAGGGATGGCACCTGCTGATTCCCCTCTTCGTCATCGTCTATCTCCTGGTCAGAGGCTACACACCTCTTCGGGCAGCCCTTGTCTGTATCATCGCCACAGTGGCGATAGCAATGCTCAAGAAGAGCACCCGACTCAACTTCAACGATATCCTCGCCGCCCTCGAGTCGGGGGCCCGGTCGGCAATCGGCGTCTCCGCGGCCTGCGCCTGCGCCGGGGTCATCATAGGGGTGGTTACCCTCACCGGTGTGGGGCTCAAGATCGCCAACGGCATCGTGGTCCTCTCCGGCGGAAGCTTCTTCATGACCCTCTTCCTGACCATGATCGCCTCAATCATTCTGGGAATGGGGCTCCCGACTACGGCGAAGTACATCGTCCTCGCCTCCATGGCCGCTCCGGCCATCATGAAGTTCGGAGTTCCCGTCATGGCCGCTCACCTTTTCATCTTCTACTTCGGCATCGTTGCGGACCTGACGCCCCCCGTCGCCCTGGTCTCCTACGCCGCTGCGGGTATCGCGGGGTCCGACCCGACGCGAACGGGATTTATCGGCCTCCGGCTGGCCATGGCCGGCTTTTTGATTCCCTATATATTTGTCTATAATCCGGGGATACTCCTGATCGATACCACTGCTCTTGATGTGATTCTTCTGTCCATCACCGCCATCATAGGGGCCTTTTCTCTCGCTCTGGCCGGATCCGGTTTCTGGATGACAAACATCAATTTCGTCGAACGCCTTGTCCTCTTCGGCGGAGCGATCGGCCTGATTTTCCCGGGTATCGTAACCGATACCGTTGGTATTGCGATTCTTGTGGGCATTTACTTGCTTCAGAAGCGGGCTTTAAGAAAGCGGACTACTCTTTTGGGGGTATAGTCCGACATTTTACGAAGGGTGCTCCCGGAACCATCGGCGAGCACCCTTTTTTTACAGACGCGAATTTACCTTGAGCTTAAAAAAAGAATCTTCCTTGAATGGATACTGTATACAGCTTGTGTGAGGATTGAAATTTTTATAAAATATATCCTGCAGACGGCATGAGGCATTAATTTCTCATGGAGGGCTTTTCAAGGCAAAGCCGTCTGTAGACGAAGTATGTTCAACCATCATCGTCATGTTTTTTTCAGCCTGATGAAAAGGGGCTCTCTCATCCTTGATTTGCCTTGAAAGGAATTTTCTTTTGCAGTCAGTAAGAAGATGTTCGGTGGAGAATAGAATTTATTGTGAGGGGGGAAATATGAAAAAATGACCACTTCTAATGATCCCTGCATTGAAGTCGAGACGCCGGAGGTTCATGACGGCGAAGAAGTTCTTCGAAAACTGGACAGGGAATCAAACTACAGAAACAAGATGGAGGGGTTCTGGAAGACCGCCGTGGTTGGCATTTCTGTCGTCTTCATCGCCTACCACCTCATAACCTCGAGGTTCGGCATGCCTCCGGCATTTCAGCACCGGGCCATCCATCTGGGCTTCATCCTCTCTCTTGTCTGGATGTATTATCCGGCAGTGCGGAACAGCCCGGAAAACCGGCCCAGTGCTCTCGATATGGGGCTGATAGTGCTCACCGTCGGGCTCACCGTCTTCACCTATTACAATATCGATTCCCTTTCCCTCCGGGCGGGAATGGCGGTCACTCAGGACTACATTTTCGGAGGAATATATCTGCTTCTCGTCCTCGAAGCCTGTCGCAGGGTGTCGGGGCCGGGACTTCTCGGCCTTGCCATACTCTTTCTTCTCTATGCTTACTTCGGAGAATATTTCCCCGGAGTGCTCTCCCATCGGGGATACTCCCTCACGAGGCTGATTTATCAGATGTACCTCACCACCCAGGGGATCTTTGGCCAGCCCATCGGCATCGCGGCCACTTACCTGGTCCTTTTCATCGTCTTTTCGAACCTGCTGGGGAAAAGCGGTCTGAGCTCCCTTTTCAATGACCTTGCCATGTCCATCGGCGGCGGAATGGTCGGCGGTCCCGCCAAGGTGGCTGTCTTCGCCAGCGCACTTGTGGGAATGATCAGCGGAAGCTCCGCCACCAACGTGGCCACTTCGGGAGCCTTCACCATTCCGCTCATGAAGAAGGTGGGGTACAAGCCCTACTTCGCCGGAGCCGTCGAGGCCGCCGCCTCCACGGGAGGGCAGATCATGCCCCCGATAATGGGTACCGGAGCCTTCATCATGGCTGAATTCCTGGGTATCTCCTATCTGACAATCGCTGCGGCCGCGCTGATTCCGGCCATTCTGTACTTTGCCGCCGTCTTCTTCCAGATCGACCTCCGCGCCCGGAAACTCGGGCTCAAGGGCGTCTGTCGCGAGGATATGCCCAGCGTGAAGAAGGCCCTCAAGACCTACGGCCATATGATCATCCCCATCTTCGTCCTCGTCTACCTTCTTTTCGATGGATACACCCCAATCTACGCCGCCTTCTACTCCTGTGTCTTCACATGGATTCTCTCCTTTCTGCGGAAGGAGACCAGGATGGGAGTCAAAGAGCTGGTAGACCTTTCGGTGACCTCCGCCCGGGCCTGTATCAGCCTCAGCGTGGCCATGGCCAACGCAGGGTTCGTCGTCGGGGTTCTCTCCATGACCGGGATCGGGATCATCCTGGCGGATAATATTGTGGCCCTCTCTCATGGTAGCTTGCTTATCACCCTCTTTCTCAGCCTGGTGGTCTCCATCATCCTCGGAATGGGGCTGCCCACGAGTGCCTGTTACATCATAGCGGCCTCCATCGTCGTTCCCATCCTGCGGGAGATGGGCGTGGTCGGTCTTCCCGCCCACATGTTCGTCTTCTACTACGCATGCCTTTCCACGGTCACGCCTCCCGTGGCACTGTCGGCCTATGTGGGAGCGGGGATGGCCGGGGCGGATACTAACGAAGTGGGGTGGGCGGCCTTCCGCCTTTCCCTCGCGGGGTTCATCGTCCCCTTCTTCTTCATCTACTCTCCGGAAATTCTCCTTATTTCCGACAGCTCTCTGGTGATCGCCATCGCCGCAGTCTCCGGACTCATCGGAGCCTATCTGCTGGCTGTCGCCCTCGAGGGTTTCCTCTTCGTCCCATTACCCCTCTGGCTGCGAATCGTTTTTCTTGCGTCAGCCCTGACGCTGATGATGCCGGGGATTACAACCGACGCCATAGGCTTTGCAACAGCGGGGGGAGCGGCTCTCCTTGCCCTTTCAATGAAGAAAAGAAGGACCGGTACGGGAACAGCGGCGTCGTGAAAAAGTGCTGAGCATTTTCTTTGAATGCTGCAGATGTCCTGTTATTTATGGGAGGTGAGGCCCCGAGAAAAAAAGAAGTCGAGGCAGGTATGGATCGAAAAATACATTTCAACAGGAGGGCAATAGAATGAAAAGAATCGGGAAAATGAAAGGCATCTCCATGCTTCTGGCAGCTGCGCTGATCCTGTGTCTTTCCTTTGGCACCGTCCCCGCTATGGCGAAAACCATTCACGTCACTGTGGGAACTGCCAGCGTGGGCGGAATGAATTATCCCCTCGGAATCGCTATGGCTACCCTGTGGAACAGCAATGTCAAGGACGTCAAGGCCGTAGCCATCGCCACCGGCGGTTCGGTGAACAACATCGACATGCTTCGGACCCAGGATATCGAAGTGGCCGTATGCAGAGCTGTCGAAGCGAACCGGGCCTTCAACGGTATAGAAAAATATAAGGAAAAAATGCCCTGGGTTCGTTCGCTCACCGGCGGCGTCATGTTTGACGCCAAACAGGTGGCGGCTCGCAAGGAAAGCGGCATCAAAACGATCGCCGACTTCAAAGGCAAGAGAGTAGCGGTAGGTCCTCTCGGAAGCGGCGGAGAAGTGGACAGTAAGGAGATTTTGAAGGCCTACGGTCTCTCCTTTGATGACATCACCCCCGAATATGTCGAGGCGGGCCAGGCTGTGGACATGATGGCCGACGGAATCATCGACGCAGCCATCCTTGGACTCACTCCCGGCGCTTCTGCAGTGGCCGAGCTCATGGTCTCCGGCAAGGTCGTTCTGCTGCCCATCTCTGACGAGGCCTTCACCAATCTGAAGAAGATCAATCAGTGGATTCAGAGAAGAACCATTCCCGCGAATCTTTACACCAACCAGGATTATGACGTCGTGACCGCGGGAGACCCTGCAGACCTCATCATTTGTCGGGAGGATCTTCCCGAGGATCTCGCCTACCAGATGACGAAAACCCTCTACGAAAACGTCGACAATATCACGGCGGTCGCAGCGGCCCTTTCTCAGTTCGGCCCCAAACTTGTGGAGCCTGAGAAGGACATGATGATCCCCTATCACCCCGGCGCAGTGAAGTACTTCAAGGAAGTCGGATTGCTGAAGTAGAATCTTCTTTTTCAGACACGAAGAGGGCCCCGGAGAAATTCTTCCGTGGCCCTCAAATTTTCCTTGTAATAAATTATATATTCATAAATTAGCTGGATCAAAATTCCATATCCGCAGGTGCAAACAAGAATCGAAATATTTTCCCGCGACTTTTTCAATCCTCTTTTTCGTCACGCGAACTCTCCCGTAGCTTTGGGACCATCTTTCGATTATCATTGCTCCGGTTAGATTCGAAGAGGAGGAACATCTATCATGTACGGAATTCTGATCATCATCTTCCTGGCGTTGCTGAGTTCGTTCTTCGCCTTTGCCGAGATTTCTCTGGCGGCGTCAAGACGGCTGAAGCTGAAGGGGATGGTGGAAAAGGGAGATGCCCGGGCCTCCCAGATCATCGCCTTCCAGGAGCAGCCGGGACTCTATTTCACCACGGTCCAGATCGGGCTGAACGCAATCGCCATTCTCGCGGGAATCGTGGGGGAGTCCCTTCTTTCTCCCCATTTCATGGATCTCCTTCCACTCTCCCTCTCTCTGTCCGTAAGAACAAAGATCGCCTCCATTCTTCCCTTTCTCGCGGTGACGATGTTCTTCGTCCTCTTCGCCGACCTCATCCCCAAGCGGATTGCCATGGCCATGCCCGAGAAGGTTGCCCTGCGTCTGATCGAAAAGATGCGCCGGGTGATCCAATTGATAGCCCCCCTTGCCTGGGCCTTCAACGCCCTGAGCGGGCTGATCTGCAAATGGCTCGGTATGCCGGATATGCGGAAGGAGGACATCACTCCGGACGATCTCTACGCCATGATGGAAGCTGGCACCATGGCGGGGCTGCTGAGGGCCCAGGAGAAGATCCTCATCGACAACATCTTTGAGCTGGACATCCGTATGGTTCCTTCCGCCATGACCACCAGGGACAACGTGGTTTTCTTCCGGAGAGACGAAAAAGATGAGAGTATTCGGGAGAAGATCGTCGCCTCTCCTCATTCCACCTACGTCATCTGCGCGGAGGATATCGATCATGTGGTCGGGTACGTGGATTCAAAGGTCCTTCTCGAACGGGTGCTCAAGGGGCATGATCTGCTCCTTCAGGACGGCCCGGCAATCCGCCCTCCCCTGATCATCCCCGATACCCTGACCCTGGCGGAGGCCATGGACCAGTTCAAGGGCAAGGGCGAAACCCTCGCTGTGGTGCTGAACGAGTACGGGCTGCTCGTGGGGATCATCACATTGCAGGATATCATGCGAATGCTCATGGGAAACCTGGTGGGAGAGGAGCAGCAGATCGTGAAGCGAGACGACTATTCATGGCTGGTGGACGGAGTGACTCCCATTGAGGATATTATGGAGGTCTTCTCCATTGATGAATTTCCCGAGTCCATGAGTTATGAGACCGTCGGCGGATTCATTATTTACACTCTGCGTAAAATTCCTCACCGGACGGATTTCGTGATCCACAGCGGATACAAGTTCGAGGTGATGGATATTGACAATTATAAAATCGACCAGGTCCTTGTAACTCGCCTGCCCCTTCCCGGTGAACCCGGAAGGAGCAAGGAGTCCGGAGGGGCCGGACTCAAAAACCCCGGAGACGACAGAGTAGTAGAGGGCTGAAATACCCTGTCCGATACCCTATATTCAAAGAAAGTATAAAAAGATATTTCAAAGACCCCGGGAGGCCCGGGGTCTTTGTGTCGCTGGTTTTAGAACTGCGGAGTGCTTCAGGCCTTTGTCGCTTCCCTTTCGGCCGCGCCCTTCCGCTGAATTTCCGCTGCCCGGGCTGCCCACTTCCGGGCTGCAGGGACGCACCGGGCCGTGAGAACATCCACATCCTCCGGTGCGGTGAGCTCAGTGGAGGACGCTCCCGAGGCATGGACCATGGCGGCCAGCCGGGCCGGATTATCGAGGAGCGGGCAGGGCCTGAGATGATTGCAGTTGAAGGGCTGGTTTTTCCGGTACTGCTGAAAGAGGGGTGATTTCAGCGCCTCGAGGAGAGTCTTCTCTCTGACATTACTGTCGGCGTAGTGGATGAAGGCGCAGGGTTCGATATCCCCGGCGGCGTTGATATGGAGATACCGCCGCCCTCCTGCGATGCAGCCGTCCACATACTCTCCGTCGTTCCAGAAGTCGAGGGTGAAGAGGGGCTTCGTCCGGCGGAATTCCCGGAGCTGCCGGTACATGTATTCCCTCTGATCCGCCGTGGCCATCAGCTCGGGCACAGCGTCCTTCCCCACGGGGATGTAGGTGAAGTACCAGGCGAATTTGCACCCCCTCTCGATCATGTCGTCGAGAAAGGCCTCGCTTCCCATCACCTCGGTGTTTTTGCTGTGATAGCAGGCCGAGAATCCGAAGGGGAGGTACTTCTCCTGAAGAATCTTCATGGCTTTGATGACCGCCCGGTAGGTTCCCCTGCCCCGCCGCAGGTCCGTCTCCTCTTCGAACCCCTCGACGCTGAGAGCAGGGACGAAGTTCTTCACCCGCAACATCTCCCGGGCAAAGGGTTCGTCGATCAGGGTTCCGTTGGTGAAGGCCATGAAGACGCAGTCGTCGTGTTTTTCGCACAGTTTCAGAATATCTTTTTTGCGCATGAGGGGTTCTCCCCCCGAGAAGAGGTACATGTACGTGCCCATCTCTTTCCCCTGGCGGATGATGTCGTCGAGAGTCTCGAAGTCAAGAGAGAGTTTGTCCCCGTACTGGGCGGCCCAGCAGCCGATGCAGTGCAGATTGCAGGCGGAGGTCGGGTCGATGAGCATGGCCCAGGGGAGGCTGCAGTCCTCCCTCTTCGAGAGGGAGCGGCGCTCGAGATTGCCGAGAATGCCGGCGTGGATAACGAAATTCTCAAAGAGTTTTTTCCGGACGGCGGGGTCGATGTCAGTGTAGACGCTTTTCATGAGGAGATTCCAGTTATTGGAGGGATCCTCGAGATACTCCCTCAGCTTGTCGTAGGCGCTTCCGAACCAGTTCGTCCGGTCCAGTTTGTCGATCCAGTCGATGATCTTTGGAAGATTTTCCGTCGGATCGGTATCGAGATGGTCAAGGACCCTTTTCAGGGCGAATTCTCCGAGGGTGTTTCGTATGCTCTTCATAGCCGTCGCCTCCTTAATTATAGGCTTATTTCCCGCTGCCGAAGATTGACCCCTCAGGGGGTTACGATTACTTCTTTTTTTCAGCCTTCTCGTACTGGAGGGCTGCTGCTCCGCTCAGGGAGAGGCGAAG
>CAYZZX010000068.1:0-9145 GCA_964483085.1 uncultured Synergistaceae bacterium | reverse complement strand
CCGCCACGGCGAAGGCCGCCACGGAAAGGGCGGCGATGATCCACATGAGGACTCCGCCCGTACGCATCATCTCAAGCATGGCGCTTTTCCTCCTTCATCTTTTCCCCGTCAGCAGCAGCCAGAGAAAGAAGATCGATCCGAGGCAGGAGGTCAGCACTCCCACCGGTATTTCCGCCGGCGCCCAGAGGGTCCGGGCGGCCGTGTCGCAGAGGACCAGAAAGCCCCCTCCGAAGAGAAGGGATGCGGGCGCGAGCCGTCGATGATCGGCCCCGACGAGGGCCCGGCAGATGTGAGGGCTCATGAGGCCGACGAAGCCGATGGGGCCACAGATGGCCACGTTCAGCCCCACGGCGAGGGAGACGGCGAAGAAGAGGATCCGTTCGAGCTTCCCCACGGGAACGCCCCGGCTCTGGGCCATCTCCTCTCCGCAGACGAGGAGGTTCAGCTCGGGGGCGTAGAGCCGGGAGGCGAAGTAGATCAGGACGAGGGCCGGCAGAGCTGTAAGGGGTGCGGAGAACCCCACCGCCGAGATGCCCCCCATGGACCAGCGCATCATCCGGAAGGTGTCCACATACCCCGCTCCGTACTGGATAAGCATGTTGAGGCTTCCGAAGAGAAAGCTCATGGCCACGCCGCTGAGCAGCAGGGTGGAACCGCCTCTGCGCCCCCGGGAGAGGGAGCCCGCGCCGTAGATGATCGCCGTTGCGGCCATGGCCCCGAGGAAGGCCGAGAGGGAGAGGCCCGAGAAGATCCCCAGAAAAGAGAAGGCCAGGCCGTAGCGGATGGAGAGCACCGCTCCGAAGGCCGCCCCGGTGGAGACACCGAGCATGTCCGGCGAGGCGAGGGAGTTCCGGAAGAGGGCCTGAAAGACCATTCCGCAGAGGGAGAGGGTCGCCCCGGTGATCCACCCCAGGAGCACCCGGGGGAGGCGGAGTTCGAGGAAAATCCGCCCCTCCGTCCCCGAGAGGGAGGCCCACAGGTCCGCCGGGGTGAGGGAGAGCATCCCCACGAAGGGAGCGAGGAGGACCGCCCCAAGGGAGAAGAGAAAGAGGCCGGGGAGGGCGGGGCGTCTCATTCCAGAAGGCCCTCGGGGACCATGTAGGGGATCCCCCCGCCCGTCTGGCTGAAATAATGAAAGGGCGTGTCGAAGAGTTTTCCCGGAAGATCGCCGGAAAGAAAGTCCTCCCGGGGGCCGTCCCAGAAGAGCCGCCCTCCCTTGAGGGCGAGGATGCGCCGGGCGCAGCGGAGGCTGAGGTTGGCGTCGTGGGTGATGAAGAAGATGGTGGTCCCCTCTTCCCGGTTGACCCGTTCGACCAGTGCGAGGGTCTCCACCTGGTGGCGGTAGTCGAGGTATGAGGTCGGCTCGTCGAGGAAGAGGATGTCCGTAGTCTGCGCCAGCGCCGCCGCAAGAAGGGCCTTCTGCCGTTCGCCGCCGCTCAGCAGGCCCAGGGGCCGGCCGGCGAGGTCATCCAGGCCGGTCAGGCTGAAAACCCTTGAGAGGATCTTCCGATCCTCCGCAGTCTCTCCGGCGAAGGACTCCTTCCAGGGGTAGCGGGAGAGGAGGGCGAACTCCCTCACCGTGAAGGGGAGGTCATCGAAGCTCCCCTGGTGAACCCAGGCGATCCGACGGGCGATCTCCCTGGCGGAAAATCCGCCCAGGTCTCTTCCCTCGATGGACCCCGTGCCCGTCGCACGGTCCTCGAGACGGCCGAGGCATTTGAGGAGGCTGCTCTTTCCCGCCCCGTTGGGGCCGATGATCCCGACGAACTCCCCCTTTTCCACGGAGAAGGATATATCCCTCAGAATTGCCTGTCCGTTCAGGGTCAGCCCCAGGTTTTTGACGTCCAGAAGGGGCTTCATGGAGTCCACGGGATCTCGGGGTGGATTTTTTCTGCGAAGGCCCGGAGAATCGAAGCCACCCGAGGGCCGGGGCGGAGGAAGGCCGTTCCGTCGAAGATGAAGACCCGATCCTCCCTGGTGGCCGGAACGTCGGCGCTCGTCTTCCACCCTGCCTTCAGCGCGGCGGGATCGAAGAGGGTGTCGAGGTCCACCGGTCCGACGGAATGATAGAAGGCCTTGTCCCCCACGAGGTCGAAGATGACCTCAGGGGCGATCTTCAGAACTCCCTCAAGGGAAATGCGGGGGTAGAGGATCCCCTCCTCCCTGGAGGCGTTCTGCCCGCCGGCCATCTCGATCAGTTCGTCGTAGAAGGTGTTTCTCCCGGCGATGTAGACGGAGGTGAGGCGCTTTTCGGCGAGATCCCGGGAGACCGAGAGCAGCACCCGGGGGCGGAAGGGGGCGGCTGCAACCTTCCGGCGCACGTCCTCCATCTGCCGGCGGATTGAGGCGATGATCCCGGCGGCCCTTTCCTCCGCTCCGCAGGCCGCGCCGAGATCAGAAAGCCCCGTGAAGATATCTTCCACTCTTTTCTGCCGCAGCAGAACGGAGGGGATGCCGAGGGCCCGAACCTGGGGGAGGAACTGTTCGTGGATATCCGAGAGCACCAGCAGATCGGTCTTTCGTGCCAGAAGGGCCTCGAGGTTGAAGCCCGCGAAGCCGCCGATCTGCTCTTTCCTCCGAGCCTCGGCAGGGTAGTCGCAGAACTCCGTCACGGCGATGATGTTCTCCCCCTGGCCGAGGGCGTAGAGCATCTCCGTCCCCACAGGGGTGAGGGAGACGATCCGCCGGGGGGAGGCTTCCGCCGGTGAAAACATCAGGAAAAAGAGGATAAAGAGAGTGGAAAGATGGATTTTCTTCAAGACAAGTGACGCTCCTTTAGGAGAAAAGAAAAAGGGGACCGCGGGGTCCCCTTGAGAGTGCTCTGGATGCTTCCTGCCCGCGCACGCATCCGCCGTCTCCTTCAGGTTTTCTGGCTTCCGGGGAAAGTCCCCCGGTTACAGTGGCGGGGCCGCTCCGGATTTTTACCGGATTGCCCTGAAAGTTCCGTCCTCATATTCGGTTGGTTTTCCGCCGGAAAGTTCTGTCCCGACAGGCACATTCTACGCGGTAATGGCGGCGGGGTCAATACGAAGCAAAGTCTCTGAATCCGCACGAGCCTGCTCTTCTTTTCCTTGCTCAGGCGATTTCTCGGCCTGCAGCCAAAATAAATGGTTCCGGATGATCGCTGCAGTTCCATATTGTGTTTTTTGCGATTAACCTTGAACGCTAACGTCATGCTTCGCGAATTGAAAACGATCCTTTGTCTTGAGACAGATGCGTACGAGCATGAGCATGACCGGCACTTCAATCAGCACGCCGACGACCGTGGCGAGCGCTGCGCCCGAGGACAGGCCGAAGAGCATGGTGGCTGTAGCAATGGCAACCTCGAAGTGGTTCGAAGCGCCGATAATGGCTGCCGGGGCGGCTTCTTCATAGGGAAGCTTCAAAATGTGAGCCAGCCAGTAACCGATACCAAAAATCAGCATAGTCTGGATGAAGAGGGGGATCGCAATCCAGACTATGGTCAGTGGATTGGACAGGATTGTCTCGCCCTTGAAGGAAAAGAGCAGTACAAGGGTGGTCAGCAGGGCGATGATCGTGACGGGCGTCAGGACGCGCAGAAATTTTTCATTGAACCAGGCTTCGCCCTTGGCGGTGATAATCCATCTGCGGGAAAGATACCCGGCAACCAAAGGCAAAGCGACATAGATCGCGATGGAGAGGACCAATGCCTGCCAGGGCACGGGGAGTTTTCCAACTCCCAGCAGAAAACCTCCCAGTAGGCCGTAGAGCACGAGCATCGTCAGTGAATTGATCGCAACCATCACCAGTGTTAAACCGTCGTTTCCACGGGCCAGGAATCCCCAGACGAGCACCATCGCGGTGCAGGGAGCAATGCCGAGGAGAATACATCCCGCGAAATAACTGCGCCACAGGGGGATCTGAAGCATCTTGACGCCCTCGTGCAGCACTACGGTTCCTGCGCCATGCTGTGCTCCGACGGCCAGATCGAGGCCGAAGGGCATCTTCACCAGGTCGATAGCCTCAGTCCCGATGAAGCCACGAAACAAAACCCCCAGAAAGAGGAACGCAATGCCATACATGGTAAAGGGTTTGATGCACCAGTTGACGAAAAGTGTCAGAAAGACGGGCTTGCCGCTCTTACCTGCACGGATGACCGAGCCGAAATCGATCTTCACCATGATCGGATACATCATGAAAAACAGGCAGATGGCAATGGGGATGGATACCACCGGGGCGCCCTTGACGTAGATCGACATGCCGTCGAGGGTCCGAGCCAGACCGGGCGCGATCTTTCCCAGGACAATGCCGCCCGCAATGCAAAGGCCCACCCACAGCGTGAGATAGCGCTCGAAAATGCTGGACATCCTTCGGTCCGTGTTGTTGGCGCAATAAGTCGCTCTCATGATTCAGACCCCTCTTTTCGTTTCAATTTCCTGGTTTACGCGCAAGGCTTGCGGGCTGATACGCTCAGGCTCGTCACGAAGTCGCTGAGTTTCGTTCCCGATGGAAATAGAGCCGCCAATTCGCTGAACACTGGGTCCGACCAGTCCGACATGCTATTGATGTAGCCGGATTGGCATTCAAATTCCGCATCGGTTAAACCGGCGGCGTGGATCATTGCCTTTGTTTCGTCCACCATAACCGCGCCCGCCACACATCCTATCAGAGCCTCGACCGACCCCCGGGCACCTTCAGGCAGAGGTTTCAGCAAGGCAATGTCCGAAACCGATACCCGTCCGTTCGGCTTGAGCACGCGGGCGATCTCGCCCCAGACCCGCGCCTTGTCGGGGGACAGGTTGATCACGCAATTGCTGATTACTGCGTCCACACTGGCGTCGGCCACCGGCAGATGCTCGATCTCTCCCAGGCGGAACTCGACGTTGTCCAATTCCGACTGCTCTCGATAGGCTTCAAGATTGCGTCGCGCCTTTGAGACCATCTCCGGCGTCATGTCCACGCCGATGGCGCGTCCCGCAGGGCCGACTTTCCGCCCTGCGATAAATACATCGAAGCCGCCGCCGCTGCCCAGATCGAGCACGACCTCTCCCTCGCGCAGCGAGGCAAGGGCAACCGGATTACCACAGGAAAGGCCCATATTGGCCCCATCGGGCAGATTGGCCAGTTCCTCGATGTCATATCCGATGGATTGAGCCAATTGCATCGCCTCGTTCTTTTGGCTGCTGCCACAGCACGACGACGGGCCGCAGCAGGACGTTGCTCTACCCTCAGCAATGCGGGCATATCCCGCGCGCACTGAGTCATGAATGTCTTGATTGATTTGTGTCATGATTCCCTCCCGTTTGCCGAGTGTTCTCAGCGTTCAAGTTTCTCTTTTGCCCCTGTGTAGACAAACTGCCGGGCAGTGTCTTGACGAACGTCCGGATTTCATTACGCTCTGTCTTCAGCAGCAATCGCATCTGGCTCCTTTTTCACATCGTTTTTTCAGCCGTCCAAGGTCCTCGCGAACTGTCGGATGTTCGTTCAGGCTGTCGCACAAACACGCATGCAGGTCTTTCGCCAAGGCGATCCGGTTCTCGGCCAGCCTGTAATACATCCATGACCCCTCCCGCCGAGCTTCAACCAGTCCCCCCGAACGCAGAATACCCAAGTGACGGGAGATCTTGTAATCCGGCTCATCCAGCGCCGCAGCCAGATCGCAGACGCACGTCTCACCGTGAATAGCCAACAGAACGGCCAGCCGCAATCGGGTCGGGTCGGAAAGGGCTTTGAAAAGAGCAGCTTCTTCCTGCATGGTTTTTGCCTCCGATTTTGCTTTAGTGATAATGCAGATATGCGCATATACGCAGATATTATATTTAAAGACGCCCGCCCCCGTCAAGTCCCTTGTCCGAATACTGAAAAAAGACGCCGGCTCTACAGCTTCAGAAGATGCCCATTTTCTTGCCTCCTGAAGATTTGAAGGATACAATCTCAGAACTGCAGAGAAAATATACCTTTTTCAGCAATGAAAGGATGGCGATGAAAATGAACCCTATAAGAGGAATACGTTTTGCCTCCGCCGATGTTCAGCCTCGGAAGATTTTCGCCCGGATTTTCCCCGGCTCAGATCTGATCCCGGCCATCAGTGCGATCTGCGAAAAACATGAGATCCATGCCGGGGCCATCACCGCCATGCTCGGAAGCCTCAGTCAGGTCTGCTTCGTCTGGCCCATCCCCGACGGCGAGAAGAAGGCGGGGCTGAAATACGGCCCTCCCAAAACCCTCGAAGGCCCCATTGAGCTGATCACGGGAAGCGGGACGATCGGGAGAATGGCCGATTCGGGGGAGCTGGCGGTGCACCTTCACGCAGCCTTCTGCGATCTCACATCCAGAATGTGGGGCGGGCATCTTGTCGGGGAAGGCAACCCGGTGGCCGTGACTGTGGAGATCGCCATCGAGATCTATGACGAACTCTCCCTCTCCCGGGCTCTGGACGACGAGACGGACATGCCCCTCTTCAACCTCGACGGGCAGCCGGTGGAGGAACGAAAGGAAAATTAACCTCTGCCGTTCTCCGGGGGAGAGCGGGGCGGAAACTTTTCAGGACGGAAACTTTTTCTTGACAGCAGGGGACGCTCTTCCTATAATCCCTGCAAACCGCGAAATTACGGGCTCGTTCCTTCGTGGGGCGGGCCTGTTTGCATTGAAGGAGGAGATGGGTGTGAAACTGGCAGTGGTTGGCTCCACCGGTGAAGTGGGCCGGATGATAATCAAAATTCTGGAGGAAAAATCTGTCCGCCCGGAAGGGGTGGATTTCTACGCATCTGCGAAAAGTGCGGGTTCGAAACTGACCTTCGCCGGGAAGGAATACGAGGTGAAGGAGCTCACCGCCGAAGCCATGAAGACGGGGTACGACTACCTTCTCTTCTCGGCGGGAGGGGCCGTCTCCCGGGAGTTCGCCCCCCTTGCGGCTGACGCGGGGAGCGTGGTTATCGACAATTCCTCCGCCTTCCGGATGGATGAGGATATACCCCTGGTGGTGCCGGAGATCAACGGAGACTTGCTGAAGGGGTACCGGAAGGGGATCGTGGCGAACCCCAACTGTTCCACCATCCAGATGGTCCTCGGCCTCTCGAAGATCCACGAGCTCTTCGGCATCCGTTCCATCGTGGTGAGCACCTACCAGTCCGTCTCGGGGGCGGGGCGGGGAGGAATGGACGAGCTCGAGGAACAGATGCGGGGGAGCACGGAGGCGAAGAAGTTCGGCAAGCAGATTCATCTCAACGTGATTCCGAAGATAGGAACGCTCCTCGACAACGGCTTCACCGACGAGGAGATGAAGATGGTGAACGAGACCCGCAAGATTTTCCGGGATCCCGACATCTCCGTATGGCCCACTACCGTGCGGGTTCCCGTGCTCTACAGCCATTCAGAGGCCGTCTTCGCCGAGACCCGGAAGCCCTTCACCCTTGCCGGTCTGGCCGATGCCCTGAGGGGGAGCGAGAGCGTGATCTATTCCGAGGACCTGGTGACCCCTCAGGACGGGGCGGGGACGGACTCGGTCTTCGTGAGCCGCCTCCGGGCCTTCGACGATACCCGCTTCCTCTGCTGGAACGTGGCGGACAATATCCGGGTAGGGGCCGCCACCAACGCCGTGCGGATCCTGCTGAAGCACAGAGAACTCAACTAGCTTCCATGCACGGCTTTCTCGTGATCCTTCCCGTGGCGCTCGTCATGGCCGCGGGGTGGATGCTGCGGCGGAAGGGGACGGTCTCCCCCGAGGCTTTCGCCCAGATCAACCGGTCGCTGTACTGGGTGGCCATTCCCGCCCTGATCCTGCGGATGACCGCCGGGGCAGATATGACATCCCTTTTCGACAGGCACATGGTTCTGGCGGTCTACGTCTCCTTCGCGACAGCCCCTCCCCTTGCCTGGCTGGTGTCGAAACTGTCGGGAGACGGCCCCGTCCGCTCCGCCACCTCAACGCTGATGCTGATCCGGTCGAACACGGTCTTCATGGGGCTTCCGGTCGTGACCGTGGCCGTGGGGGTGAAGGGGGTGGAGGTGCTCTCCATCTACCTGGCCTTCACCTTCATCGGCTACCAGATCCTCTCGATTCTCTGGGCGCAGCTCGCTCTCTCGGGGGGCATTTCATGGAAGACTCTGAGGGGGACCACTATCAGCCTCGGAAAAAACCCCCTGGTTCTCTCGAGCCTCGGAGGGTTCACTCTGGCCGTGCTGGGGTTTGGGGCCTTTCCCACCTGGCTCGACGAAACCCTCAAACTGCTGGGGAACATCGCCAGCGGCATGGCCCTTCTCTCCCTCGGGGCATCCCTGAAGCTGGAAGGGCTGACGAAGATGTTCGCCCGGGTGTGGCGGGATGCGGCCCTGAAGCTGCTCCTCTTTCCCGCCCTCACGTGGATGCTCCTCACCCTCTGGCCGGTGAGCCCCGTGGTCTTTCAGACCGTAATCCTCATCGCCGCCATGCCCGTGGCGGTGGACTGCTTCATTCTCTCTCAGGTCTTCGGAATGGACGCTGATCACGCAGCGGGCACGATCACGGTGAGCACCATCATGTCGGGCCTCACCGTTCCCCTGTGGATCTCCCTCCTCACCGCCTTCGCCTGAAAAGAGGAAAAGCGACCTCCTCGACAGCTGTCGGGGAGGTCGCTCTTTATTTAGATAGTTCCGCCGCCGTTCTTCCACGGCATGCTTTTATAGTCGGCGAGGGTCTTGTGCAGGATTTTCATTTTTATTCTCTACCGGCCGCCTTTCTCTTCGAAAAGGGCCTCCACCGCCCGGGCGGCCTTCTCGTCATCCACGGTGTAGGGGAGGGTGATGTGGTAGCCGTCGGGATAGTTCCGGTTCACCTCCCGGCTCGTCTCCATGGCGTTGGGGTTCCGAGCCCAGGCTCTGCGGGCCACTCCGCCGAGGACGTCCCACATCATGGCGGATTTGATGATCTCGTCGGTGCGCTCCGTTCCGTCGAGGACCAGGCCGAACCCTCCGTTGATGGCCTTGCCGATCCCCACGCCCCCTCCGTTGTGGAGAGCGCAGAGGGTCATCCCCCGGGCGGCGTTTCCGGCGAAGCAGGCCGTGGCCATATCGGCGCAGATATTGCTGCCGTCCTTGATGTTGGATGTCTCCCGGTAGGGGGAGTCCGTCCCCGAGACGTCGTGGTGGTCCCGGCCGAGCATGACGGGGCCGATCTCCCCCTTGCGGACCATCTCGTTGAATTTGA
>CAYZZX010000067.1:7168-9202 GCA_964483085.1 uncultured Synergistaceae bacterium | reverse complement strand
TCGGCGAAGGTAAAGAGGGAGACATGAAAATGATCGCTCTGCGACAGAGCCATGCTGACGATCTGATTCTTCTTCGGCGTGATCATCTCCGCAAGGAACTGCGGCTCATCCTGGGGTACATTACGTAAACGTGCCATCGTGCCACCTCTCAATCAGGGGTTATTATTATCCTGAACAGAATACCATGGGAACCGCAGCACAGACAAGGCAATGATATTTTTACGCAGCATCCTCATCTCACAAAAGGAGAAAAAGCGCTGAAGCCTCCGCCCTCTCGAAGACAAATCAGGAAAAACGGTGTAAAATGTACATAAGGTACATAAAGTACAAAGAGTACAAAGGGTACAAAGACTATGAAGGAGGAACGAAAAATGAGTGAAGGAACGAGTACGGCAAAGGCCCGGGCTGACTTTTCCGACCTGCTGAACCGGGCTGCCTACGGAAGAGAACGGGTGTTGATAAACCGCCGCGGCAAACCTTTTGCGGCGATAGTCCCTCTCGAAGATGTAAAGCTCCTGGAAAGAATAGAGGACCATATAGATATCGAACATGCTCGAAAGGCGATTGCCGAATCCGAGGGCACTACGTCTTGGGAAGACGCCCTCGAGGAGCTTGAGCTTTGACGGAAGTGTTTTACACAATAGAAATTGAGAACTCCGCCCTCAAGGAGCTGAAAAAGCTCGACAGGAAGACGAGAAAGAGAATTAGTAATGTCATCGATTCTTTGAGAAACAATCCGAGGCCTGAGAGCGTACGCAAACTGACTGGCAGCGATTCCCTCTACCGTGTCCGGGTCGGGGATTACCGGGTAATCTACCAGATACAGGACAAAAAGCTTGTGGTGCTCGTGGTCCGGATCGGGTCGAGAGGGGACATTTACAAAAGTCTATGAGAGATGATGGAGATCTGAAGAGGTTATAAAAAGGCCTTTCGATTTTCTCGGAAGGCCTTTTTTGAATCGATATAAGTCAATGATTTTCATGTTTTAGAAATTTAATGCGTTCCTCGCTTCAAGCTGTGCTAAAGATTCCGCAGTTCCTCAGTGTTCTTTTTTTCACCATTCGCGGGGACGGTGCAGATCGCAAGCTCCTCGAGCTGGTCGTTCCCGACGGCTGACGGCGCGCCGGACATGAGGCACTGGGCCCTTTGAGTTTTGGGGAAGGCCATGACCTCGCGGATTGAGGAGGCCCCGCAGAGGAGCATCGCCAGTCGGTCGAGTCCGAGGGCGATCCCTCCGTGAGGAGGGGTTCCCGAGGCGAGGGCATCGAGAAGAAAGCCGAACCGAGCCCGGGCGTCTTCTTTTGAAAAGGCCATGCGGGAAAAAACTTTTTCCTGCACCGCCGGGTCGTGGATGCGGATGGACCCGCCCCCCACTTCGCTGCCGTTGAGCACACAGTCGTATGCCCTGGACCGGACCGCTCCGGGGTCGGTTTCAAGAAGGCCGATGTCCGCTCCCAGAGGAGCGGTGAAGGGGTGATGGACTGCTGCCCAGCGGCCCGCTTCCTCGTCTCGCTCGAGGAGGGGGAACTCGGTGACCCAGAGAAATTCCCACCGCTCCTTCGCCACGAGCCCGTGCTCCCGGGCGAGTTCAAGGCGAAGGGTTCCGAGAATCTCACAGACCTGCCGCCAGCCCGTTCCGGCGAGAACGAAGAGGGCGTCTCCGTCCGCGAGGCCGCCTGTGCTCTTGAGAAGCTGCTGCCGGTCGTCATCGAGAAATTTCACCAATGGGCCCTTGAGCTCACCAGCCTTGATCTGGAAGGGTGAGAGGCCGAAGGCGCCGAGTTTTTTCGCCCGCTCCTCGAGGTCCGCCAGGTTCTTCCGAGAGAGGGATGCGCCCCCTGGAAGAGGCAGGGCCCGGACGTATCCGCCCCTTTCGAGGATCTTTCGGAAGGGTTCGAACTCCCCTTCCGCGAAGATTTCAGCGAGATCAACGATCTCAAGGGGGATGCGGAGATCGGGCTTGTCGCTGCCGAAGCGGTCCATGGCCTCCTGATAGGTCATTCTGCGGAAGGGAACGGGAATGTCCACGGAGAG
>CAYZZX010000067.1:0-7068 GCA_964483085.1 uncultured Synergistaceae bacterium | reverse complement strand
GCTGGGGACGAGATAGTCCCGGGCCCCTTCAGGGGTGGACAGGGTGAGCATGGGGGTCTCGATCTCAAGAAAGCCCTTTTCCGAGAGATAGTTTCGGGTCTGCATGGCGATGTGGTGGCGAGTTCTGAGGTTGCGCTGCATCTTTTCCCGCCGCAGGTCGAGGTAACGGTAGTGGAGGCGAAGATTTTCATCAACCTTGTCCGTAGCCTCGGAGATTTCGAAGGGTACCGGAGCAGCGGGTGAAAGAAGAAGAAAATCCTCCGCGGCCATCTCCCAGTTTCCCGAGAGCATGGAGTTATTCACCGTTCCCTCCGGGCGCGGCCGAACCTTACCCCGCACGGCGAGAACGTATTCGCTTCGAAGGGCCGAGGCTCTTTTATGGACCTCGGGGTAAAGCTCGGGGTTGAAGACGACCTGAAGGGCCCCGGTGTGGTCCCACAGGTCGATAAAGACAAGTCCGCCGAGGTCCCGTCTTTTGCGGACCCAGCCGTTTACACGTATTTCCTGACCTTCCTCCCGGGCCGATACCTGGCCGCAGTAGGTCGTTCTCTTCCAGTTTTCGTCGAAGTGCCGCTCTGTGCCTTCCATGGGAACTTTCCCCTCCATTAGTGCCCCTTTACCCCTTTCGGGTAGAGAGAAGCTGCGTTCGTATCTCAGCCGGAGCGTCGGAGACGGGAATTTCCCTCTGCTCTCCGTCCTGAAGATTTTTTACAACCACCGTCCCGGCCGCGACTTCGTTTTCGCCGATAATGCAGGCAAAGCGGGCCTTTCGCGAGGAGGCGGATTTCATCTGGGCTTTCATGCTCCGCTTTCCGTAATCCATATCGGCCGAAATTCCGGCCCGTCTGAGGGCATCCACGAGGCGGAGAAGCTCCACCCGGGAGGTTTCGTCCAGAGCGACACCGAAAACGTCAATGAGAGGTTCCGGGCCGAAGGAGCACGCCTCCTGCTCCATCACCATGACGATGCGGTCCACTCCGGCGGCGAATCCCACACCGGGGACCGAGGGGCCACCGATGGCCTCTGCGAGGTTGTCGTACCGCCCTCCTCCGCAGACGGCGTTCTGAGAGCCGAGGGCTCCCGAGAGAACTTCGTAGGCGGTCTTCGTGTAGTAGTCAAGGCCCCGGACGAGCCGTTTATCAATGTGATAGGCTGCACCGAGAGAGTCGAGCCCCGACCGCACTGCGTCGAAATGCTCCCGGCATTCTTCGCAGAGGCTTCCCAGCACATCGGGAGCGTCTTCTGTGACCTTCCGGCACCCTTCCCGCTTGCAGTCGAGAATGCGCAGGGGGTTTCTTTCAAGACGGTCGCGGCACGTATCGCACAGCTCTTCCGCCCGGGAAGCGAAATACTCAGTGAGTTCTTTTCGGTAAACAGGCCTGCATGCGGGGCAGCCTACGGAATTGATGACCACCTCGAGGCTGGCGAGACCGAGCCGCCGGAAGGCCTCAAGGGAAAGGGCGATGATCTCCACGTCAGCATAGGGGTGAGGCGACCCGAGACTTTCGAAATCCACCTGCCAGAACTGGCGGTACCTGCCCTTCTGGGGACGCTCGTATCGGAACATTGGCCCCGTGCACCACATCTTCACCGGCTGGGACAGAACGTCCATCCGGTGTTCGAGGTAGGACCGCACCATGGAGGCCGTCGCCTCAGGACGGAGGGTGATGCTGCGCCCGCCCTTGTCGGTGAAGGTGTACATCTCTTTTTCAACAATATCTGTCGTATCGCCGATTCCCCGAGCGAAGAGTTCCGTGTGTTCAAAAATTGGAAGATGGACCTCGGAATAGCCGAAATCCCGGGCCGTCTCGCTGATGATTCTGAAGACATGAGCCCATTTCCACGATTCATCTGGTAGTATATCCCGAACTCCCCGGGGTGCGCTGATCTCTGCCATGCTATCTCCTCCTGGATCCGTTGCTTTTCTTCTGTGTTGCGCTGAAGTAGAGTAGTTTATTCCGTTATGCAGGTTAGTATACTCCATTTTTCGGTATTTTTCAGGCATAAAAATGCCCGGCTTCTCCGGTAGAGGCCGGGGCAAGAGGAGGTACTGCAGGTTGAAAGGGGGCAGACTACCGTGGTTCTATCTGAAACCGCAGGGCGGTGCGCTCTTCGTCGTCGATAGTGATCTTCGTAAAGGCGGGGATGCATATGAGATCAATCCCGTTGGCGACGACATACCCCCTCGCGATGGCGATGGCTTTCACCGATTGATTGACCGCTCCGGCGCCCACGGCCTGAACTTCCACCGCACCCGCCTCCCGGAGTACAGCGGCAATTGCTCCTGCCACCGATTTTGGCTGCGAATTGGCCGATACCTTGAGAACTTCCATCGAAAAGACCTCCTTCATAGTGAGACGAATCCGGCATAACAGGAGAAAATCCTGTTGAACGTACTCTGGAAGCAGGTGAAGGAAATTGTCTAATAAGTATAACCGATATTCTTGGAATTATGCTAAAAAAACAATGTTACTGAAAGATTTTCACGGGCAGCCGCTGGTCTCGTTTCTCTTTCTCATGGCGTGGATCTCTCGTTCCTGTTCGTCGAGCTCCGTCCTGACAGAACTGTCAAGACGCCGCAGAAGTTCCATCCGCATACCCCTTCCCAGTTCGTCACGATTTTTTTCCTTAACGCCCGATCCGCCCCAGGAGATTTTCTCCCGCTGGGAGTAGAGGTCGAAATCCACAAGCCGTTCGCCGTCGCCGCCGTATTCAAGGCCGATCAGTATCTCCTTGACATCCCGGGGGGAGAGAAAGGTGAAAAGCCTGATTTTGTATATCTGGATCGGCATGAGGATACGGGCAAAGTCCTTTCCCCACCCTTCACCGAGGATCATGCCGACCTCGAGAGCCTCGAGGGTGAGGCGCAGTCTTTCGTACTGCTGTCGAAAACACCCCCACGCGTCGGTGATGCGGATCTCCAGCTCGTTCCATTGGCGTTTTTCCAGCCCTTCGCTGAAATACCAGAGGGCTTTATTCTGAAGAGAGGCGAAGAGCTCCTCGTATCCTGTGTTTTTTATGTAGAGAACGTCATCGAAAAGATCTTCCATGGTGATAGGCTGATTGAGGGCTTTTTGAGTAAAACAGATGGCAACACTGTCTCTGCGGGGCGAACGGAGAATGTGGCGGAGGGTTCCCCGGGACGCGTCGTAATCTTCTATCATCTGCTGAAAAACCCGTTCTTTGTCTCCGAAGACCCGGAAGAAGAGAATACGGGGGAGAAGAGCAGCGGAATCAACGTGCGCTTTTCCCTTTCCGCTGATGAGAAAAGCGAGGATTTCTTCCGAAGGGGCGTCTGCGATCCACAGGCCCCGCCCTCCTTTTTTTCCGCTCGAAACAACAAGAATCGTCTGCCCCTCCACAGCAACATCAAGGGCCTCGGCGAGGGTGTGCTCTTCAAGAAGAATCCGTCCGGAAAGAATTTCAATGAGCTCTTCTTTCCGCCCCCGCAGCAGAAGCGTTCTCGGACCACCCCGAACTATGGACAGCATGAATATCCCTCCTGTCTTTTTTTACAGACCTCTTTTTCTTTTTCCGAGCCTGGCGTCGTTTACATACTCAGGATAGGGAAGGGAGTACACCCTGCCCGTATCAACCGCAATGATATTTACCGCCGCGATGCCATTGAGAAAAAAAACCTTCTCCTCCGGCGGGTCGGATACGTTCGGGTCGTGCCCGAAGAGGTTGTACCGGCCGAAGGGGGTGAGAAATCCCGGCATATCATGGCTGAGGTTCAGATCGAAGCCGCAGGCCTTCATTCTCCCCTTCCCTTCGAAAAGCAGGCTGTCGGGAAAAAGAGAGCGGACGGTGGCGGGATGGTCATGATTTCCCATGACCACAGCGAGACGGCGTCTTTTTTCGCTCCTGAGGATCCTGCTCAACTGCGTGACCGAGCGAACATACCGGGGAAGCTCCCAGGGAGCTATCTCGAGCTTCACGTTATCCGCCAGGTCCCCGGTATGAATGATCCAGAGGGGATCGAGAAGGCGGATCAGCCGTGCAATGGAGCCGTAAAATGTGAAGGGCGTATCGGAGATATGAAGGATCACTCTTCCCTTCAATCGCCGAACCTCCTCCGGAACATAGACGCCGAACAGAATGCCGTACAGTGGAGTCCACCAGTGTTTTTCCATAAATATCCCGCCTCGGCCAAATTGTATCATGATCACCCTTCAATTTTCTCTCTCCGCCGTCCGTGCTAGAATGGAAAAAAAGAGTGGAGGTCCTTCATGAATCCCCTTATCGCCCGCAGGGTGTCTCAGGAATTGAAACTGTCAGTATCGGCCGTGGAGGCCGTCCTTACCCTTTTCGAGGAAGGCTCCACTGTGCCATTCATCGCCCGGTACCGCAAGGAAGCCACGGGAAGCCTCGATGAGGAAGTTATCCTTGCCATATCCGACCGGTACGCCCGTCTCGAAGAGCTTGAGGCAAGAAAGAAAGCCATCCTCACATCCCTCACTGAAAGAGGGCTGCTGACGACCGCACTTGAGAAGCGTATTGCCGCTGCTTCATCTCTCACCGTCCTCGAGGACGTCTATCTTCCCTTCCGGCCGAAGCGGAAGACCCGGGCCTCCATGGCTGCACAAAAAGGACTCTCCCCTCTGGCGGATCTGCTTTTCGCCCAGGGAGAGGAGGACCCTGCCCTTCTGGCCGGTCCCTTCCTTTCGGAAGAGCTGGAAGTACCCTCCGTTGAAGAGGCTCTTCAGGGTGCGCAGGATATCCTCGCCGAAAGATTCAGCGAGGACGGAGAGGCCCGGCGGCTTATGCGGCGTCTTTTCGGCCGGCGCGGCCGGATCAAAAGCTCTCTGGCCCGGGGAAAGGAAGGGGAAGGGGCCAACTTCCGGGATTACTTCGACAGAGAAGAGCTTGCCGCAGCCGCTCCCTCCCATCGGGTACTCGCCATGTTTCGGGGGGAGAAGGAAAAAATCCTCGTCCTCTCCCTTCTTCCGCCGGAAGAAGAAGCCCTCGCTCTCCTCCGTCCACTTTTCGTTCGGGGGACAGGCCCCGCTTCTCTTCTTGTGAAGCAGGCAGTAGAGGACGGCTATCGGCGGCTTCTTGCTCCATCCATGGAGACTGAGCTGCGGAGCGCCCTGAAGAAACGGGCTGACCGGGAGGCCATTTCGGTCTTCGGTCGGAATATCAGGGATATGCTGCTCGCCCCTCCTCTGGGGCCCAAAAACATCCTCGCCGTCGACCCCGCTTTCCGCACCGGGTGCAAGTTCGTCTGCCTCAATCGTCAGGGCGACCTGCTCCATTCCGGAGTGATCTACCCTCACCCGCCCCAGAGTGACGAGGAAGGAAGCGCAAAGACAATAAGAAAAGCCCTCGAGGAGTACTCCATCGAAGCGGTCGCCATAGGAAACGGTACTGCCGGGCGTGAGACGGAACGTTTTTTCAAAAAACTTGACCTCCCCTCATCGTTGATCGTCACCCTCGTGAACGAAAGCGGCGCCTCCGTCTATTCCGCCTCCGAAGTGGCCCGAAAGGAATTTCCCGACCACGATATCACCGTCCGGGGGGCGGTCTCCATCGGCAGGCGCCTTCTCGACCCCCTCTCCGAGCTGGTGAAGATCGATCCAAAGGCCATCGGCGTGGGGCAGTACCAGCACGACGTGGACCAGAAGGAGCTGAAAAAAAATCTCTCCTTAATAGTGGAGTCCTGCGTCCATGCCGTGGGGGTGAACGCGAACACCGCCAGCGCGGAACTCCTCTCCTTCGTCTCGGGGATCGGGCCGTCCATGGCGGACCAGATCGTCCGATTCCGGGAGGAGAAGGGAGCTTTCCCGGACCGGAAGTCCCTGCTCTCCGTCCCCCGTCTCGGAGCGAAGACCTTCGAGCAGGCCGCCGGTTTTCTCCGGATCCCGGGGGGAAACAACCCCCTCGACGGAAGCGCCGTCCACCCCGAGCGCTACAGTCTGGTGAAAAAAATCGCTGCCGATCTCGGTTGTGCCGTGGAAGATCTTATGAAAAACCGCGAGCTGCGACAGAAGATCTCTCCTGAAAAATACATTTCTCCCGATGCGGGAATGCCCACCCTTCTGGATATTCTGGCGGAGCTTGAGAAGCCGGGAAGGGACCCCCGCTCGTCCTTCGAACTTTTCTCCTATGCCGAGGGAGTGGAGACCCTCGAGGACCTGCACTCGGGGATGGAGCTTCCCGGTGTGGTGACGAACATCACCTCCTTCGGAGCCTTCGTCGACCTCGGTGTGCACCAGGACGGCCTCGTTCACCGCAACCAGATGTCCCCGGCCGAACGGGCCGCTCTGAAGCCCGGTCTGCAGGTGAAGGTGTCAGTTCTCGAAGTTGATCACGCAAGAAAGAGGATCTCTCTCTCAATGAAAACAGGACAGAAGGAAAAACGCTCATGACACCTCGCAGAGTCGTGGTCATCGGAGGAGGAGCTGCGGGGCTCATAGCCGCAGGGCGTGCAGCGGAGGCCGGGGCTTCCGTGACTCTCGTTGAAAAAAATCAGACCGTGGGGTCGAAACTCATCCTCAGCGGCAAGGGGCGGTGCAACCTCACGAGCGGCGAGGAGGATCTGGAGGTTTTTCTTTCGAAATTCGGTCCGAAGGGGAAATTTCTCTACTCCGCCTTCTCACAGTTCGGCCCCCGGGAAACCCTTGATTTCTTCAATTCCAGAGGGCTCGCAACGAAGATGGAGCGTGGCAAGCGGATATTTCCCGCCCGGGGAGGATCAGAGCAGGTGGTGACCTGCCTTCTGAACTATCTGAAGGATGGAGGGGCCTCCGTCTACCGGAACCGGGAGGCGATCAATCTCGAGATCAAAAACGGTTCAGTCGTCCGCTTTCTTCTGCGGGGGCAGGAGATTGAAGGGGACGCATTTATACTCACCACGGGAGGAAAGTCCTTCCGGAAGACCGGCTCCACCGGTGACGGCTACCGTTTCGCCCAGAGGGCGGGGCATACCATCATCCCCCCCCGTCCTGCCCTCTGCCCCGTCAAGACAAAGGAAAAATGGCCTCTCATCGCCCGGGGGCCCAACCTGAAAAACGTCTCCCTCACCCTTCTGCGGGAAGGAGAGGTTCTTGTTCAGCGGTTCGGAGGCCC
>CAYZZX010000066.1:0-9290 GCA_964483085.1 uncultured Synergistaceae bacterium | reverse complement strand
AAAGGGGGAGGGATGAGCCCCGACGCCTTCGTGCAGATCGCCCTGCTCCTGACCTGGAAAAAAGTGAAAGGGGAATGGGGGAGCGTCTTCGAATCGGTCCATCTCCGCCGTTTCCGGGAAGGACGAACGGAAGGTATCCGCCCCCTTACGGCTGAGGCGGTCCTCTTCGGCGATGCCTTTCTCGAAGGGTCGGCCTCCCGGGAGGAACTCCGGGCCCTTCTCAAGAGGGCCGGACAAGCCCACCGAAAGAGAGTGGAAGCATGCCTCGCCGGAGAGGGGATCGAGGGGCACCTCTCCCTCCTCCGCACCCTCTCTGAACGGAGCGGACAGCATGAACCGGCTCTCTTTCTCTCTCCCGCCTGGACGAAGCTGACCGCCTGCGCCATATCCAGCAGCACCACCGCCGCCCACGGTATGGACCTTGCGGGGTACGGTCCCGTGGAGGGAGGAGGGCTCGGGGTGCGGTACCTCTCGAGGGAGGAGTACCTCCGATTCCATATCGCCTCATGGAGGGTGGACGACCCCCTTGGATCGGACTTCTTCGCGGCCCTGCCGGATGTCCTCGGACAAATGGGCACCCTTCTTTAGAGAAAAGCAAAAAGTGCGCCGGAGCTCAAAAAGCTCCGGCGCACTTTTTATACCGCTGAAATCCCTCAGCCTTCGATATTCCGCTCCACCATGGCGACTCCCTGGCCGCCGCCGATGCAGGCGCTCACGATGCCGAATTCCTTCTTCTGATCCTTCAGGGGGTAGACGAGGGTCGCCAGGATCTTCGCCCCCGTGGCCCCGATGGGGTGCCCCAGGGCGATGGCGCCGCCGCAGGGGTTCAGCTTCCCCATGTCGAACTTGATCTCCCGGTGGCAGGCGATTATCTGGGCCGCGAAGGCCTCGTTGATCTCGATAATGTCCATGTCCTCCAGGGTCATCCCCGCCATGGCGAGGGCCTTCGGCATGGCGACCACCGGGCCGAGCCCCATGTGGACGGCGTCGAGGGCACCGACACCGTACCCCAGGATTTCCGCCAGGGGCTTGTGCCCTGCAGCCTTCGCCCATTCGCCGTCGGCCACGATGCAGGCGCTTCCGGCATCGCAGAGAGCAGAGCTCGATCCGGCGGTGATGGTGCCGTCCTTTGCGAAGATCGGAGGCAGTTTAGCAAGGGCCTCCAGAGTGCTGTCGCTCCGGGGGATCTCGTCAGTATTCACGAGGATGGTCCCCTTCTTTCTGTCCTTCACGGGAACAGCCACGATCTCGGAGGCGAACTTACCGCCCTCCATGGCCGCGACGGCCTTCTGATGGCTTGAGAGGGCGTATTCATCCTGCTCCTCCCGGGAGATGGAGTATTCCTTGACGAGGATCTCCGCCGTGGCGCCCATGAGCATTTCCGCCAGAGGACAGGCGAACCCGTCCTGAGCGAGGCCGTCCAGCGCCTTTTTATCCCCCATGCGGTACCCCCACCGGGCACCGGGGAGAAGGTAGGGAACGTTGGATGCGCTCTCCATCCCCCCCGACGCCACGGCCTTGAGATCGCCGAGGCGGATTTTATCCGCAGCGAGCATGGTGGTCTTCAGGCTCGAGCCGCACCGCTTGTTCACTGTGAAGGCGGGGATGGAATCGAGAAACCCCGCCCGGAAGAGGGCGATGCGGGCGGGGTTTGCCCCCACTCCTGCCTGCCATCCGTTGCCCATAATGACCTCCCCGATATCCTCAGGGGAGAGGCCCGAACGCTTCAGCGCCTCGGCGAGAGCTATGGCCCCAAGATCGGGGGCTTCGACGGATTTCAACCCTCCTCCGAATTTCCCTCCGGGAGTTCTGCAGAGGCTCAAAAGTACAGGTGTACCCATAGGCAATTCATTCCTTTCATCCGATTTTCTGTATTAGTCGATTCCCTTCATAATGGCGAGATCCGGAGAGACGTCGAAGTCCATGGTGGTGTTGGCGCGGATATCCTCCAGGGTTGCCTCGGGAGCCAGCTCGCACAGCACCATTCTTCCTTCCTGTTTGCGGAGAAGGCAGAACTCGGTCACCACGACGCTGACCACGTTCTTTCCCGTCAGGGGCAGAGTGCACTCCTTCACCAGCTTCGGCCGTCCCTTCTTATCGCAGTGGGTGGTGGCGACGTACACTTTCCTGGCTCCGGTGACGAGGTCCATGGCTCCGCCCATTCCGGGAACCATCTTTCCGGGGATCATCCAGTTCGCCAGGTTGGCGTGGCTGTCCACCTGAAGGGCGCCCAATACCGTGGCATCGAGGTGCCCGCCCCGGATGAGCCCGAAGCTTGCGTCACTGGCCACGAGGCTCGATCCCGGCAGAAGGGAGAGGCACCGTCCTCCCGCGCCGATGAAGCACAGGTTGTCCACGTCCGGCTTCGGCCCTGCCCCCACCACTCCGTTTTCAGTCTGCATGACCACGGAGACCCCCTCGGGGATGTAGTCCGAGACCAGGGTGGGGATGCCGATGCCGAGGTTCACGACCGATCCATCCTCGAAGTCGAGGGCGATTCTCTTTGCGATTCGATGGCGGATCACTTCTTCGCTAAGTTCGGGAAGCATAGTATCCGTCTCCTTTCAGAACAAGAATATCCACGAGGATTCCCGGAGTGACGATATCGTTGGCGTCCAGTTCTCCCGCAGGAACGATGGCGTCCACCTCGGCGATGACGAGGTCCGCTGCCGTTGCCATGGCGGGGTTGAAGTTCCGGTTCGTTCCGAAATAGGTGAGGTTTCCCCACCGGTCGGCCCGGTACCCCCGGATCAGAGCCACATCGGCCTTGAGGGGAAGCTCAAGGATGTATTTCTTGCCGTCTACTTCGAGGACCTGTTTTCCCTCCTCGTGGATGGTCCCCACTCCCGTGGGTGTGAGAACGCCGCCGAGGCCGAAGCCGCCGCAGCGGATCCGCTCTACGAAGGATCCCTGAGGAACGAGCTCAAGTTCGAGGGTTCCTTCGTTGAAGAGCTTCTGTGTGTCCTTGTTGAGTCCTACGTGGGACGCCGTGACCTTCCGGACCTGGCGGTTCACCACGAGCTTGCCGTGCCCCACTCCTTCGGGGTGGGTGTCGTTGGCATAGAGAGTATCGTTGGCGATCAGATGAAGATCTCCCGTTCCCTGGGCGACAAGGGCGTCGATGAGGGTATAGGGAACTCCTCCGTAGTTGAAGCCTCCCACCATGAGGGACGAGCCCTCTTTGATGTGGGTTGCCGCCTCTTCTGCGGACATGACCGGTTTGATGAGCTTCCGCGTCATGAAAATAGACACCTCCTTAAGTATTTATGCTTCCGGCGTCAGGGGGCCCTCTTTACGCAGGGCCGCCTTCCTCCGCTGCAGCAGATAGACCCCTACGAGAATAGCAAGGGAGAGAAGGTCCGTGCTCGTGTTGGGGACGATGAGAAGAAAGGGCGTCGTCAGCAGAGCAGCCCTTTCAGGAATGGTGAGGGGCGCAATGTAGTACCCCTGCACGGCGGCGGAGAGACCGATGACCGCCATGAGGGCCGTAAGGAAGGAGAGCCCGATCTGCAGAATATTCCCCTGAAAGAGAAGATGGGGGTTGTAGACGAACATGTAGGGAACAAGAAAGCCCGCCGATGCGGTCGCAAGGGCGGTGAAGCCCGTCTTGATGGCGTTGCTCCCCGAGATGCCCGCGGCGGCATAGGTGGCAAGGGCGACCGGCGGGGTCACGTCAGCGAGAACGCCGAAATAGAGGCAGAAAAGGTGAGCCGACATGAGGGGAATGCCCATCTGAAAGAGGGCGGGAGCGGCCAGGGTGGAGGTGATGATGTACTGGGCGGTGGTGGGAACTCCCATGCCGAGGATGATGGAGCCGATCATCGTGAGGAAGAGGGCCAGAGGAAGGATCCCTCCCGAGAGGCTGATGACGAAGGAGGAGAAGGCAAGCCCGATGCCGGTGATGCCGATGACTCCGATGACGAGCCCCGAGCATGCGCAGGCGGCGGCCACCTCAACGGCTCCGAGGCCGCCGTCGATGAGGGCCTGGAGGGTCCGCTTGGGCGTCATGCGGTATTCCTTCTTGCCGAGCCAGGAGACGGCCACCATGAGGATGATGGACCAGAAGACGGCCTTCACGGCGGAGTACCCCAGAGCCAGGAAGATCACAAGGGTGATGATGGGGATGATGAGATGCCATCCCTCTTTCAGCACCTTCCCCGCTTTCGGGATGTTCTCGAGGGCGATCCCCTTCATTCCTCTTTTTCCGGCCCGGAAATGGACCATGGCTATGATGGAGATGAAGTAGAGGGTTGCCGGAAGAGCTGCCGACACGACGATATCCCAGTAGGAGATGCCGAGGAACTGGGCCATGATGAAGGCCGCCGCTCCCATGACGGGGGGCATGACCTGTCCGCCCGTGGAGGCCGCCGCGACGACGGCTCCGGCGAACTCAGGCTTGTACCCCGAGCTTTTCATCAATGGAATGGTGAAGGCGCCGGTGGTGACGGCGTTTGCCACGGAGCTTCCCGAGACGGTTCCCATGAGGGCGCTCGCCACGACGGCGGCCTTTCCCGAACCGCCCTGGCTGCGGCCCGTCAGGGCCAAAGAAAGATCGATGAAGAACTGCCCCGCCCCGGAGACGCTCAGAATCGCGCCGAAGAGGACGAAGAGGAAGATGAAGGAGGCCGAGACCCCCAGGGGAACGCCGAAGATGCCGTCCGTCCGCAGATACTGAAAGGGGGCCAGTTCTGAAACGGGGAATCCGCCGTGGGCGAGCATCCCCGGAAAGTACGGTCCGAAGAGGGCGTAGATGATGGCCACGATAGCCACGATGGGAAGAGGCCACCCCATGGCCCGCCGCCCCGCCTCGATGACGAGGATCACCATCATGATGCCGAGGTAGATGTCTGACTGAGTGGGAATGCCCTCCCGCGTGGCAATTTCAGGCCAGTTGAATATGATGTTCAGGCATCCGCCGGCGAGCATCGCAGCGAAAACCCAGTCCCAGGGGTCGATTCTGTCCCTCGGCCGTGATTTCGATACGGGATAGATAAGAAAAATAAGGCTGCCCATGAACATCCAGTGGATGCTTCTCTGGTACATGGCGGCCCGAAGGCCGAAGGCGGCGGTGTAGAGGTGGAAGAGAGAGGCCGAGAGGGCGATGGCCGCAATAAGCCAGTACTGCCACCCCGAAAGATGTCTTCTTCCCGAATCCACCACTTCGGCTGCCGGCAGAGGAGAGGGGGTATTTTTCATGGAACGGTCAATTTCGCTTGTCATCTATGAACCTCCCGCTGAAAGAATGGAATTGCCTGCTGAAGGGAACCGGGCAGAGTGCTCTGCCCGGTTCACTCTGGGCGGTGCTTATTTCATATCGATTCCCTTCTCTTTGAAGTACTTCTTCGCTCCGGGGGCGAAGTCGGTGATCCCCACGCTGGCCTCTTCGGGCACGAAGTGTGCGGCCTGCTGCGTGACGTTCATGAACTTCTCCCTGTTCTCGATAAGGACCTTCACGAGATCGTAGGAGAGCTTCTCATCCATGGTGTTTCTGACCACGAGGTAGTTGCTGTCGGCGATGGTGCGGACGTCTTCCTTGATGCTTTCATAGGTTTCCGCCTTGATCGTGTAGGGGAGAAGGAAGGGGTTGTCCGCGATGACCTTCTGAACGAGCTCTTCAGAGAGGGGGACCAGAACGACGTCCCGCTGAGCGGCTACTTCGAGCACTGCCGAACCGGGGGCCGCGAAGTTCCAGAAGACGGCGTCCACGTTTCCGTCCTTCAGCGCCATGACCCCTTCGGGCTGGGTGAGCTGCTGTTTCGTGAAATCCTCTTCGGAATCAATTCCCGCCGCCTTGAGGATGAGCATGGTGAGAATCTGGTCGCCTCCGCCGGGAGCTCCTACGGAGACCTTCTTGCCCTTGATGTCCTCGAGCTTCGTGATGCCTGACCCCTTCACGGTGACGAGGTGCTGAGGAGCGGGATACATGTTCATGAGGATCTGGAGGGGGAGCTTTCCGTCGGGCTCGAAGGCCTCGATGCCGTTGATCGCCTGATAGAGGGCCGATCCCATGGACATACCGATCTGTGCCCGGTCAGCCGCGACGAGGCGGTTATTCTCCCGGGATGCGGAGGTGGACCGTGACGTGGCCTTCACGTCGATGCCGGCGTTGGTGAGAACTTCCGCCATGGCTCCACCGAGGGGGTAGTAGGTTCCTCCCACGCCGCCACTGCCGATGGTGATGAAGGTTGCCGAGAAAGCTCCTGATGCCATAACGAGGAGCCCGATGAGCGCGAGTGCAAGAGTTCTTTTCTTCATGAACTGTTACCTCCCTTTCGTGTGTGAAACTATTTTTTCCCTTCCTACGCTTTCCCTTTAAGCGCTTCCGCGGCGGCCTTCAGCCCATCCAGAAGAAGGCCTTTCATTTTCTCCAGCTCCTCCGCGGTGGATACCAATGGAGGGGCGAAGAGGAACTGATCCCCCCCCACGCCGCCGATCTGGCCCGTGCCGGGGTAGATCACGAGCCCCCGCTTCATGCATTCCTCCGTCACGAGGGCAGCTGCCTTCACCGACGGAGAAAAGGGTTTCTTCGTTTCTTTGTCCGCCACGATCTCCATACCCCGCATGAGACCCATCCCCCGGACCTCGCCGATAATCGGGGTGGAGAGGAATTCGGGGATCATGCCGTCAAACTGCCGGCCCCGTTCGGCCGCATTCTCAATCGTCTTGTTTTTCTTCATGTACTGAATGGTTGCCGTCACCGCCGCCGCCGTGACGGGGTTTCCGTTGTAGGTATGGCCGTGCTGGAAGGAGCCGCTGCCGTCCCGGATCATGGAGGCGATCTTTTCCGTCACCACCATGGCGCCCACGGGGGAATATCCTCCCGAAAGGGCCTTGGCTGAGCAGATCATGTCGGGGGTTACGTTCCAGTGCTGGGTGCAGAAGGCCTTCCCGGTTCTGCCCATGCCCGTCATGATCTCGTCCGCTATGAGCAGGACGTCGTACTTCGTGCATATCTCCCGGATAATGGGCCAGTACTCCTTCGGCGGATGAAGTCCGCCGACGGTCGATCCGACCACGGGCTCCGCAACGAAGGCGGCAACCCGTTCGGCTCCGAGGCGCAGAATTTCGTCCTCAAGGGCATGGGCGCAGGCGACGCCGCACTCAGGATAGGTGAGGTTCAGAGGGCAGCGATAGCAGTAGTGGGAGCAGATCTTCGGGAATTCCTTAAAGATAGGAGCGAAGGTCCGCCGCCGGGCCATGCTTCCGGCCAGACCCATGGTGCCGGTGGTGCTTCCGTGATAGGAGTTCCACCGGGCGATGATCTCCGTCTTGCCCGATCCCTTGCCGTCCCGCTCGACGAAATACTGAATCGCCATCTTCATTGCCGATTCGATGGCCTCGCTGCCGCCGCTCACAAACCACACGTAATCGAGCCCCTCCTGGGTCAGGGAGCTCAGTTCTTTCGCCGCCTCCACGGAGACGGAGTTGTTCCAGCGGGAGGGGTGAGCGAACTCCATGGTGAGCAGCTGCGAGTACATGGCGTCGGCGATTTCCTTCACTCCGTGGCCGATGCTCGAGAGCAGAGCTCCGCAGCAGCCATCGATATAGGCGTTGCCCTCCTCATCGTAGATATAGATCCCCTCTCCGCGCACTGCGGTTCGGACTTTCCCTTTGAAACTTCGCGGTATCAGATGTCCAAGATCCACCGAAGAATCAGCTCCTTTCTCGAAATAAAAACTTCCCTTGTCCTTCGGAGTGGCCGTCCCTTTCTGACTTTTCTCTGACCATACCCCCTTTGAAAGAAGAATGAAAAACACACCACCAACAGTATCCGGGCCGAAGGCCGGGATCGTAGAAAAAAAGCCGCTATGAAGTTTTTTATTTTTTTCCGTTCCGGCCCCGGGAGGCCGTGTAGATCCCTTCCTTTTTCCATTGTTCCTCGAGCCGTTCGAGGATCTCGGTCTTTTTTTCTCCGAGATGTTCCGCTACCGAAAGAATGAGGCAGTTCAGCAGGCTCAAGGGGGCCGCGAAGGAGTCGATGAACGAGATTGGCTTGTAGGGAACGGAAAGGACGAGATCGGCCCGATCCGCCAGCGGGCTCGTGAGGTCGCTGGTCACCGCCGCGGTGGTCAGCCCCAGGTCCTTCGCCTGGGAGAGGACGTTCACCGTCCAGGTGGAATAGCGGGGGAAGCTGATTCCGAGGGCGAGGGAGTTTTCGGGTGCATTCGCCAGCATTTCGAAGGGCATATGAAGGCTGAGGGTTTTTACGTTCGGAAGGATCCATGAAAGATAAAAGGAGAGATAGTAGACGAGCGCATAGGAGCTTCGGTATCCGGCGAGGTAGACGGCGCTGGCTTCAGCGAGGCCCTTGCCGAGGGCTCGCAGCTCCTCTGAAGGGAGGTTGCTCCGGGCGGCGGACAGGGCGTCGAAGTCCTTCTGAAGAGCCCGTTCGAAGAGATCTTTTCCGGCCGTTCCATCGTAGACCTTCGCCCGCTCGAGGGTGGAAAGATGGTTCATGAGCTGGTTCGCCAGAGCGGCCTTCATATCTTGATAGCCGGAATACCCCAGAAGCTTTGAAAGGCGGAGGACGGTGGTCTCGCTCACTCCGACCCGCTCGCCGAGCTGGGAGGCCGTCAGAAAGGCCGCCTCCCGGGGGGATTCGAGGATGAAGTTTGCCGCAAGGACCTGGCGCGGGGTCATCTCTGTTCTGTGAAGTGCGATCTTGTCTTTCAGGGCGACATCCTCCTCCAGCAGGGTAAACACCAAAAATATAAAGTGATTGAAGGATAACCTTCAAAAACAATACACTCAAATTTGCAGAAAGTCAAATTTTTTTTCCTTTCTCAATCAATGGACTTTGAGAAAATTCACTTGGTTGCAAAAAAAGGGAGGGTGGGGGATAATGAAGTGGAAAAAGTACGGGAAATCTATCGAAAAATCGAACACCCGCCAGGGCCCCGGATCAGTCCGAGGCCTTCTGTATATTTTCAGACTTCTATGGGAGAGGATGAATCACCATGAGCAGAGCCTTTGTCAAGGAGAACCAGGATCAGCAAAACTATCTTGAATGGCAGAAACTTCTTCGCGACCGGGAGGAACTTCTGAGAATACTGGAGAAGAAAAAACGCTATCTTGAGGAAGATCCTGCGGCTGAAAATATCCCTGTGGAAAAACGCAGGGAGATGATCTTGAAGTTCGATGAGGAGGCCGCCGAAGTCCGCCGTCTACTGGAAGAAATGCTGGCTGATACCCAGACCCTCTAGGTACTGAGGGTTGCTTTAATACTCTTGCGAATGCGAAGGGCCGGGAGAATTCTCCCGGCCCTTTTTCGATCAGATGGCTCCTTCGTT
>CAYZZX010000065.1:0-9561 GCA_964483085.1 uncultured Synergistaceae bacterium | reverse complement strand
CTGTCCATCCCCCGGAACTCACCGAAGAGGGGGAGATCGGCGAACTGGGGGTTCGCCAGGGAGTAGGGGCGGGCTCTCAGGGCCGCAAGGGTGTTCGCGGGCTTCTCGGCCGAGTCGGTCGCGACGACCTTGTCCTGGGCCTGAAGATAGACTACAAGTCGCAGGGCACCGGAGCCGGAGGCGATGATCCGTTCGGGGGAGGACGGAACGGGAACGGATCTCCCGAGGCTATCGGTGACGGTGAGATCCTGTCCGAAGGAAGGAAGGGCAGGGGCGCAGAGAAAAAGGGCCAGACAGAGCAGCAGGGACACGGTACGGGGCATGAAAATCCTCTCCTTGACACAAGAATAGGTACGGGAAATCGGCTCCAATAGTAACACGTTTCCATGAAAAAGTGTTACTAATATTCTCCTGAGAGGGGCATTTTTCTTCGGAGGGGAGGATATCCGGCAAAACTGTGGACATTATAGAGAGAAGGTGCGTGATAAATAGTGTACGCTTTTCTGACATAAACTCAGGTGAAACGTCAGGTTGAGAAATTTTTGTATCTTCGAATTGACATTACATTTAAGCTATGTAAAATGTTTAAGTAAGGCTTTTCTACTCTATCGGGAGGTGCAGTATGGAACAAAAGGGCCTGGACGGGTATTTTTCAATCACAGAACGGGGCAGCACCTACCGGCGGGAGATCCTCGCCGGGATCACCACCTTCATGACCATGGCGTACATTCTCATCATCCATCCGAGCTGGATGGCGGCCGCAGGGATGGACAGGGGGGCCTCCGTGGTCGTCACGGCCCTCATGTCGGGTATCTTCTCCCTCTTCATGGGGCTCTATGCCCGTCTTCCCTTCGCCCTCGCGCCGGCCATGGGGAGCAACGCCTTTTTCGCCTTCACCCTCGTCAAGGGGGGGATCGTCCCCTGGGAAGTGGGGATGGGGATGGTCTTCATCTCCGGCTCAATCTTCGTCCTCCTCACCCTCTTCGGCATCCGGGAGATCATAGTGCGCCTCGTTCCCACGTCCATCAAGTTCGCCATCGGCGCGGCGGTGGGCATTTTCATCGCCTACCTGGGGATGAAGGACGCGGGGTTCATCGCCTTCACCAACACGGGGGTAAAGATGGGGAGCCTCCATGACCCCAAGGCAATCCTCTCCCTCATCGGCCTCTTTCTCACGGGGACGCTCATCGCCCGGAAGACTCCGGGGGGGATTCTTCTCGGAATCTTCCTCACCGCCGCCGTCGGAATACCCCTTGGGATCACGAAGCTCCCCGAATCCTTCTTCGCCCTTCCCGCCTCCATCTCCCCTCTGGCCTTCAAGCTCGACATCCTCGGGGCCCTGAAGATCCAGTACATCCCCTTCATGTTCACCTTCTTCGTGGGGGATTTCTTCTCCACCCTCGGCACGGTCCTCGGGGTCTCCCAGAAGGCTGGGCTCCTCGACAGGGAGGGGAACCTCCCCGGCATCGGTAAACCCTTCCTCGTGGACTCCATCGGCACGATGGTGGGGGCACTCTTCGGCTCCACGACCATCACGACCTTCATCGAATCCGCCTCGGGAGTGGAGGCGGGAGGAAGGACCGGCCTCACCGCCGTCACCACCTCGATCTGCTTCTTCCTCGCCCTCTTCCTCGTCCCCCTGGCGGCGGCCATACCGAGCCAGGCAACCGCACCGGCTCTCATCATCATCGGCCTCATGATGATGCCCGGCGTACGGAATATCGTCTTCGAGGACTTCACCGAATCCTTCCCCGCCTTCATGACCATTCTGGTCACGGCCTACACGGCGAGCATCGCCAACGGCATCAGCGCTGGCATCCTCTTCTACGCCGCCATAAAGGTGCTTTCCGGAAGGGCGAGGGATGTCCACTGGGGCACCTACGTGCTCTGCATCCCCCTGGTGATCTACTTTCTGGGGCTGAAATAAGAACGTCAAAGGAGGAACTTCTGTCATGAAAATAGAACCGAAGGACCGCCGCGCCCTCACCGATGCCGCCCTCGGGCGCATCCCCTGCGATCTCGTCATAGAGAACGTCCGGCTCGTCAATGTCTTCACCGGCGAGATCTACCCCGCATCGGTGGGGATCAAGGACGGCTTCATCGCCGCCGTGAGCGCCGACCCGGACGGAAAGGGAGCCGCCTTTCCCATCGAGGGAGCCGAACGATACGACGGCGGAGGGGACTACCTTCTGCCCGGCTTCATCGACGCCCACGTGCATATCGAAAGCAGCATGGTCACACCGCCCAACATGGCGGCCGCCGTGGTCCCCAGCGGAACGACCACCATCATCACCGACCCCCACGAGGTGGCCAACGTGGGGGGAGTGGAGGCCGTCCGGTACATGGCCGAGGCCGCCGAAGGGCTCCCCCTGCGGGTGTACATCATGGCCCCCTCCTGCGTCCCCGCCGTCCCCGGCCTCGAGCACGCCGGAGCCTGCTTCGGCGGACCGGAGATGGAGGAGATGCTGGATATCGATTCCGTTATCGGAGTCGCCGAGATCATGGACTTCGCCGGAGTGCTCGACCACTCCGACCGGATGGAGGCCATCCTTGCCGCCGGACGGAAGCGGGGGGTCTTCCTTCAGGGGCATGCCCCCTCCCTTTCGGGGCGCAGGCTCAGCGGGTACATCGCCGCGGGGATCGAAAGCGACCATGAATCCCGGACTGCCGGGGAGGCCCGGGAGAAGCTGCGCCTGGGGATGTTCCTCGACGCCCGGGAGGGGTCGGTCTCTACGGATATCGAAACTCTCATAGGGGCAGTGAAGGATTTTCCCTCCCTGTCGAACCTCACCCTCTGCACGGACGACCGGGAGCCGGAGGATCTGCTGACCCAGGGGCACATGAACTACGTGGTGGCGAGGGCCGTGCAGGCCGGGCTCACTCCCGTGCAGGCCATAACCTGCGCCACCTTGAATGTGGCCCGGGAGGTCGGTATTCGCAATATCGGGGGGGTCGCCCCCGGATGGGTTGCGGATCTCCAGATCGTCTCCGACCTCGCCGCTCCCAAAGCCCGGGCGGTTTTCTTCGGCGGCGTTCTCGCGGCGGAAGAGGGCAGGCTCCTGGCCCCCCTCCCCGAGCGGCAGTTCGATGTGGAGAGCCGCAACACCGTGGATGTGCGCATCCCCTCGCCGGAGGAACTCCGCATCCCTGCCCGGGGATCGAAGGCGAAGATCAATGTGGTGGTCTACGACTCCCCCCAGTCGGCCTTCACCCGCCTCGCCGTGGAGGAGGTTCCCGTGAAGGACGGGTTCCTCGACCTCTCGGGCGACCCGGACCTCAATTTCGCGGCGGTGCTGAACCGCCACGGGCGAGGGAATATGGCTGTTGCGGTGGTGCGGAACTTCGGCTCCCGGGAGGGGGCCGTGGCCAGCACCGTGGCCCACGACAGCCACAACCTGGCCGTGGTCTACGATATCCCTGAGAACGCCCTTCCGGCCATCGAGACCCTCGCCGCCTCGGGGGGCGGACACTGCGCCGTGAAGGACGGCCGTGTCATCGGCCATCTCCCCCTGCCCATCTACGGCCTGCTCTCCCCCCTCCCCTGCGGGGAGCTTGTTCCCCGGGTGAACGCCATGAAGAAGGCCCTCCGTTCCCTGGGAGTGGACACGAAAAACCCCGTCATGCGGATTGTCTCCCTCACCCTTCCGGTCATCCCCGAGGGGAAGCTCACCGACCTCGGGATCGTGGATGTGAACGCCCAGAAGATTGTCCCTCTCTTTGCGGTAGAATAGAGAGGCAGTTTTCTCTTCTACGAATAAAGGAGGAACACCATGAGCATCAGCGAACGCACAGAAGGGTTCCGGCAGGAATATATCGACCGTAAGCCGTCCATAAGCTGCCTTCGGGCTGCTCTCTGGACGGAATCTCATAAAAAAACCGAGGGGGAGAGCACTCCGGTGCGCCGGGGGAAGGCCTTCGCCGATACCTGCGCAGAGCTTCCCGTGACCATCTTTCCCGGCGAGTTGATTGTGGGTGCCTCTGGGGAATTCCGCCGCAGCGCCATACTGACGCCCGAATTTTCATGGACCTGGGTTGACCGGGAGATGGATTCTTTCTCCTCCCGCCCTCAGGACCCCTACGAGATGACCGAAGAGCAGCGGAAGTTCGCCCGGAAGGAATTGTGGCCCTACTGGAAGGGAAAATCCCTCGAGGAGGCCTTTCTCAAACGGCTGCCCGAGGCCACTGCCCGGCTGCTCGTTGATACGGGGATCATCGATAACGATTCCAAGTGGCGCCAGGCTGTGGGAGAGGTGACCCCCGACTACCAGGATGTCCTTTTTCCCAAGGGGTATGAAAAAATACGGCAGGAGGCCGCTGAGAAGTTCGCCGACCTCCGTCCCGATTCGGCCGAAAATATCGACAAACGGGACTTCTACGAGTCCGTGATGTACGCCTGCGACGGCATCATGATCCTGGCGAAGCGCTACTCCGCTGAAGCGGCGCGGCTGGCCTCCCTCGAGAAAGATCCCGTCCGGAAGGCCGAGCTGCTGGAGATCGAGCGAATCTGCGCCCGGGTTCCTGCGGAGCCTCCGACAACCTTTCGTGAGGCATGCCAGTTCGTCTGGTTCGTTCAGCTCGGAGCCATCCTTTCGGAAAACCCCCTGGCTCTCAACCCGGGGCGATTCGACCAGTACATGGAGCCCTTCTACCGGGCGGATATGGAGGCGGGACGGATCAACCCGGAAAGCGCCCAGGAGCTTGTCGAGTGTCTCTGGATCAAATTCTCCGAATGGGTGTGGACCATCTCCTCCAACACGGCGAACTACTTCGCCGGGTACAACCAGTTCCAGAACCTCACCGTGGGCGGACGGAAGCGGGACGGCAGCGACGGAACGAACGATCTCTCCTACATCTGCTTGAAGGCCACGGAGAGCGTGAAGACCCACCAGCCGGGGCTGAGCGTGCGGATTTCCACCGACTGCCCCGACGAATTTCTTATGGCCGTATCGCGCCTCGTGAGCACGGGAATGGGGTTCCCCGCCATCCACAACGATCAGGCGGGGGCCCAGATGCTTCTTCAGGCGGGGTACGAGCCTGAGGACGCCCGGGACTGGAACAACTGCGGCTGTGTGGTTCCCCACTTCCGCAAGACGGGGGAGTGGACCTCGGCGGTGAACGTGAACTTCGGCGCGGCCCTTGAATATGCCCTGAACGGCGGGAGAAGCCGCTTGACGGGGGAACTTCTGGGCCTGTCCGAGAAGCCCCTGGAGCAATTTACCTCTTTACGGGAGGTAATGGACGCCTTTCTGCGCCAGCTCGATCATCTCGTGGATCACTCGGTCATCGGCACCGTGACCGCGCAGAAGCTCCACACCGAAATGGTCCCCCGGCCCTTCCTCTCCACCTGCGTGGACGGCTGTGTAGAGAAGGGGCTCGACCTCTCCCGGGGCGGGGCGGTCTACAACGTCGGGCCGGTGCTCACTGGAATCGGCCTTGGCGTGGTTGCCAACGGCCTCGCAGCCCTGGATGAGCTGGTTTTCAAAAAGAAGACGGCATCTCTCGGTGAAATCGCCGGAGCTCTCGACGCCGACTGGGTGGGGTTCGATGAACTCAGAGAACGGTGTCTTGACGCGCCGAAATACGGCAACGACGACGATCGGGTTGATGCTCTCGCTCGGGAGATCTCCGACGCCTATTATCGAATGACCAGAAAGCGCCGGGATATCTTCGGCTCTCCCTTCAATTCCGCCTTCATGGGCATTTCAAACTACGTTCCCACGGGCAAGGTCGTAGGGGCCCTCCCCTGCGGACGCAAGGCCCGTGAGCCTCTCTCCGAGGGGGTCTCCCCCTTCGCGGGGAGCGATGTCTCCACGCCCCTCGCGGCCATGCGCTCGGCGGCCAAGGTGAACCACGACGTTCAGACGGGGGGAACCCTGCTGAACCTGCGCCTCAACAAGGAGCTGGTCAGCACCGACCGGGGGCTGCGGAATCTCGGCTCGATGATCCGGGGCTACTTCTCCCTCGGAGCCTTTCACGTGCAGTTCAATACCATCTCCACGGAGGATCTCCGGAAGGCCCAGGCTCACCCCGAGGACTACCGGGACCTCCTCGTCCGGGTGGCGGGGTACAGCACCCAGTTCGTCAACCTCTCGAAGGAGATGCAGGAGGCAATCATCGCCCGGACGGAACATGCCTCCTTCTGATATAACCGGGAGGACGATCTGCGTCTCCCAGATTCAGCACTTCTCAGTGAATGACGGAGAGGGCATACGGAGCACAGTCTTTCTCTCCGGCTGCCCTCTCCGCTGCCGCTGGTGCTGCAACCCGGAGACGTGGACGGCCGATACGAAGCACGGACGTCTCTCTGGCGGCGCGGAGGAGACCTTCGGCCGCTGGCTGACCGTCGAAGAGGTAATGGGGGAGCTTGAGCGGCACGTCCTGTTCTATCGGGAGTCGGGCGGAGGCGTCACCTGGTCCGGCGGGGAGCCATTTTTCTTTCCGGAGAATCTTCGGGCCCTCGCGCAGGCGTGCACTCGCCGGGGGATATCCCAGGCCGCGGAGACGACCTGCCACTTCGACTGGGGAGAGTGCGCCGACATCATCGGACTGTTTGATTTTGTCTTCGCCGATCTTAAACACATGGACAGCGCCGCCCATGGGCGGCTCACGGGCGCGGGGAACGAGATCATTCTCTCGAACCTGAAGCGCCTGGGGGAGGCGGGAGTGGAGACGGTCATCCGTGTGCCCCTGATCCATGGCGTCAACGACGATGACGAGAATATCGGGCGGACCGCCCGTTTCGTGAGGGACTTTCTCCCCTCGAAGAAGATGGAGCTGCTCCCCTACCACGATTTCGGCCGGGGAAAGTACCGGATGCTCGGCATGAAGGACCAGTGGGAGGATTTCGAGACACCCTCAGGGGAGCGCATCGCCCGTATCGAGGAGCTGATACGCTCAGAAGGGGTAGAGATCGTCCGTTATCGCTAGAACGAAAGCAGAGATAAACGGCCCCATCGGAAAGAAACCGCACCCCCGAAGTCGGATGTATGTTCGGCTTCGGGGACGCGCTTCAAAGAGAAGAGGGGGGGCGTTTTTGCGTTCAGTTTACGAATCCGAAGTGCAAGGCGCTCCCATTCTCAGGTATGCGCCGTGTTCCCTTCAGCTCTGCTGAGCATCCCGCTCCACTGTGACGTACAGAAGGGTGTTTCCGTTGTCTTCGATGAACCTTTTTATACCCTCGAAGGAGACGATCACCGTGGCGGTGTTGTCGTTGGGGTGCACGCCAAGATGTTCTTTGCCGATGAGGTCCCGGTCGAAGACGACGATGACCGAATGATTTCCGTCGTTGAGGACGCCAAGAGGGGTGACCTCTCCCTGGGCGAGCCCCAGACACCTCTGGAGGCGTTCGGCGGAGGCGAAGCTGAGGTGCTTTGTTCCCAGCTGCCCGGCAAGGCTGTCCAGGTTGGCCCGCTTGTCCTTGTGCAGCACGACGAGCCAGTGAGTGGGCTTCTTCTTCTGGTCGCGTACGAAGAGATTCTTGCAGATGGTCACCTTCTCGTCGAAGCCGATTCGATCCATATCCTCGACAGTGTAGGCCGCCTCGTGCTCGATCAGTTCATAGGGTATATCCATCTCCTCAAGTTTTCTGAGGACTGCATTTCTGGACTGGTTCTTTTCGGTGACGCTTCGCATAGCAACACTCCCCTTAATGTATGGAAATCAGAACCCGCTCACCTCGCTGAGGGCGGCCATCTCGTCGAGGACGAGAGAGCGGACATGCTCCTCCAGCTCCTGCCGTACTGGAAAGAGGCGGGCCTCGAGATGGTTTTCCAGGGCTGTTTCGAGCTCCTTCTCCGCAGTATGGATCCTTCCCTCGTCCAGCAGGAAGGAGGCTATCCAGGGAGGAAGCTCAATCTCCTCGGTCATGGACTTCACTTTTTCTTTTCCGTAACGGGCGATGAGCCATGAGATGGCGAGGCCGAGAACTCCTCCCACGGCCAGCCCCACAGGTCCGGCGGCGATGAGGGCAGTTCCGGTGCCGCCGCAGAGAAGGGCCGTCCCAGCAGTGATGATTCCCCCCAGAACCCGGGTCACCACGTCGAGGAGATCGTCCACTCCCGGAGTCTTCAGCCGGGACAGAATGGTGACGGTGGAATCCATCTCCATGGTGAGGGCGAACTCCTTCGAGGGGAGGACGATCCCGTGGGCGGCGAACCAGCGGCTCAGCAGCTCCTTCGTCTCCTCCCGAAGGCCGGAGAGGAGGAGGGGGAGGTTCTTCTCCAGATTCGCCCGCAGAAGGGGCTCTCCCCCGTTAATCTTGGCTTTCAGGGTGGAACGGAGGGAGGAGAGGGTCCCGCCGTTACTGCGGAAATCCTCCAGCAGCGGGCGAATCTCGCCGGTAAAGTAGGAGGCAACGGCCCAGGAGACGAACTTCTTCTTCACCGTCTCGCACCGCCGTTCCAGAATGGGGGCGATCTCCTCCTCGAGAAAGGCGGGAAGCTCCACCTTCAGCCTTTGTCTGGTCCGGGCGAACTTCTTCTTCAGGGCGGGAAGAAGGGCGATTCCCATGGAGATGACGGCGTAGGGCCGGTCGCTGCGGACGATGGAGGCCCCTTTTCCGGCGGGTATCTCTTCGTTCAGAATGTCGGCGACAAAGGGCCACAGGCTGCTTCCCCCTGCAAGGATGACCAGGGAGATCCGTCCAGGGGCGATGTTTTGCTCCCTCAGCCCTTCGGCCAGAGTGCGTCGGAACCATTCAAAGAGGTCCAGTGGTCCCTCGAGCTCATATTGTCGAACACCATGAAGCATGGAACGGAAATAAGAAGAGGGAGTGTAGGCCCTGCCTCTTTCCACGAATTTCTCCCAAGTGAGGCCCGTGAGCTTGCCCCAGGGGGCGCAGACCTTGGAGACGGAGGCGGTCCGGTCTCTGGCCATGGAGCGGGAGAAGAATTCCTTGGCCTCCCGGCAGAGATGGGAGAGGACGAAATAGGCGTCGCCGCTCCGCTGCAGCCGCTCTGTGAGGCCGGGGTTCTGGTCCAGCAGCCACTGAAAGAAGAGGTCGTCGAAGAGCCGCCCGCCGAGAAGCATGTCCCCCCATGAATGAAGGACCTCCCCTCCCTCGAGAAAGGCGAAATCGCAGGTTCCGCCGCCGAAATCCGCCACGAGAACCCCTTCGAGGGCGCGGTCTACGGAGATGTCCCGCTGCTGCAGATGAAAGAGAAGAGCCCCCTTGGGCTCGTCCACGAGGGTAGGGGTGCCGTAGCCGCCCCGGCGGGCCGTATCCTTCAGGGCGGTGCGGTATTCTTCGTCAGCCTCGCTGGGAACGCCGAAAAGCACCTCCCTGGCTGAGGGCTCCATATCGAGATTCTGTTTCCGGGCGTCGGCGAGGACGCAGGAGAGAAAATCCTCCGCCGCTTTTTCCGCTTCCGCAGAGCGGCCGAGGTCGGGCTTGAAGTTGACGATGAGTTTCATGGTCTTTCTTTCCGCTTCAGATGCCTCGCCGTATTCGTCGAGGGCCGTCTGGCCGACAAGAGGGTCTTTCCCCTCCCGGTAGAGGATTGCCGAGGGAACGCCGTCCCGGCCGTCGCCGAAGTCGATGCTCACCGGAGAGGGGTCGTCCGC
>CAYZZX010000064.1:0-9565 GCA_964483085.1 uncultured Synergistaceae bacterium | reverse complement strand
GCGCCCTTGGAATGGAAAAGAACGGAAACCCCCTGCTTCAATACATGCGCCAGGAGAAGCTGCCCCATTTCTTCTGCCCCGGCTGCGGCTGCGGCCAGGTGGTCAACGCCTTCCTGAGAGCGACTGAACAGCTGAAACTCGACCTCGGCACCATGGTGGGGATCGGCGGAGTAGGGTGCACGGCCCGCATACCCGTCTACATCAATATGGACTGCCTCCACGGAGTGCACGGACGAACCCTCCCCTGGGCCACGGGCATCAAGCTCGTCAAGCCGGACACGAAGGTGGTCGTCTTCGCCGGAGACGGCGACGCCCTCTCCATCGGCGGAAACCACTTCATCCATGCGGCACGGAGGAACATCGATGTCACCTTCATCGTGGTCAACAACTTCAACTTCGCCATGACGGGCGGCCAGGTTGCCCCCATGACTCCCGACGGCTCCGTCACCATGACCACACCCTATGGCAGCAGCGAGCCTCCCTTCGACATGTGCGCCCTGGCGGTCACTGCCGGAGCGACCTACGTCAGCCGGACCCTTACATCCAATCCGGCCCAGATGACAACCTATATCAAAACGGCCCTTGACCACAAAGGCTTCTCCGTGGTTGAGATTCTCTCTCAGTGCCCCACCCACTTTGGCCGGTACGCCCTGGGAAGCGGAAGCCCCAAAAACCTCGTTGAATGGATCAAAAACCGTTCAGTTCCCCTCTCGGCGGTGGACAAACTCCCCCCCGAGGAGACGGCGGGAAAGTACCGCCTCGGCGAATTCGTCAATATCCAGCGTCCCGTCTTCCGGGGAACCACCCTCTACGTCTCCGACGATACCTGCGATACCTGCGGCGAAAAAGAGGAGGTCCAGTCATGAAGCAGACGAGCATCCGCTTCTGCGGCTTCGGCGGTCAGGGGATCATCCTCTCGTCGGTCATCCTCGGCGAGGCTGCGGTGACCAAGGAAGGAATCTACGCGGCTCAGTCCCAGTCCTACGGATCTGAGGCCCGGGGCGGCCAGTGCCAGTCGGAGGTCGTCCTCTCCCGCGAGCCCATCGGCACCCCCGTCCATGAAGCGAACGACATCCTCGTCTCCATGTTCCAGGGAGCCTACGAGGCTCACAAGCACCAGCTGAAAGATGGAGGCAGCCTCTTCGTGGACAGCTCCCTCGTCCCCGAGGTAGGAGAGCTGGATCCCTCCATCACCGTCTGGAAGGTTCCCGCCACTGAAACGGCTATCCGCCTCGGCAGCAAGATGGCGGCGAACATGGTCATGCTCGGCTTTCTTCAGGAGAAGAGCCGGGCGGTCTCGAAGGAAAGCCTCGTGGCAACCATTCAAGATTCCGTGAAGGAAAAATTCGTAACTATGAACATCGCGGCCCTCGAAGAGGGAATCCGCCTTGCTCAAGAGGATACAGGAGCATGAAGCTCTACGAATTTCAGGGAAAAGCCCTCTTTCGGGAGGCGGGCATCCCCATCCCCAAGGGCGCCCTTGTAACCGCAGATTCCCGTAAAGACCTCTTTGCTCCGAGTGCCGTGAAGGCTCAGGTCCTCTCCGGAGGGCGGGGCAAGGCGGGAGGAGTGCTCCTCGTCTCGACCATGGACGAGGCTGAAAAAGCCGCCGACTCCATCCTCTCCCTCGAACTCAAGGGGGAGAAGGTCTCTGCCCTCCTCGTGGAAGAGAAGATGGACATCCGGCGGGAATACTACCTCGCCGTCACCTTCGACGGAGAGGAGAGAACCCCTCTCTTCATGGTCAGCCCCTCCGGAGGAATGGACATCGAATCCGTGGCCGATAAAGAGCCTGAGAAAATCCTTAAACTCCCCGTGGATCCCCTCTGGGGGCTGACGGACTACAAGATCCGGGCCATGGCCGACTTTCTCGGATACGAGGACAGAAAAGAGTTTGCCCTCTTCGTCCGTAAAATCTGGAAGCTCTTCCGAGAGAAGGACGCCTCCCTCGTGGAGATCAACCCCCTCGTCGTCACGGACAAAGGGCTCGTGGCCCTCGACTCGAAAATTGAGCTTGACGACGACGCCCTCCCCCGGCAGAAGGCCCTCTTCGAGACCCTCGGCGCAGAGCAGCTGAGGATCACCGGACAGGAAGCCGAAAAAGACGGCGGCACCATCACCTACGTCCCCCTCGAGGGGAACGTGGGGCTCATCTCCGACGGGGCCGGAACGGGAATGCTCACCCTCGACCTCATCCAGGACATGGGAGGAGAGGCGGCGGACTTCTGCGAGATGGGCGGCCTCACCAGCCCTGAGGTCATGTACTCAGCCCTCGAGCAGGTCCTTGAGGATAAACGGATAAAGAGCCTTCTCGTGGTTCTCATAGGCGGCTTCAACCGCATGGACGAGATGGCCGAGGGAATCCTGAAGTACTTCTCCGATCACAAGAGCGATCTTCCCATCGTGGTGCGCCTCTGCGGCACCATGGAGGAGGAGGGCAGCCGTATGATGACCGAGGCGGGCTATACCGTCTATGACGATCTTCGAACCGCCGTTGCCGACGCGGTGCGGTTCGCCGCGGAAGGGGAATGACATGGCTATACTGGTGAATGAGAATACCCGGGTAATCGTCCAGGGAATCACGGGAAAATCGGGCATCCTCCAGACGAAATCCCTTCTCGAATACGGCACCGCAGTGGTGGCCGGAGTGACCCCGGGAAAACGGGGAATGACTGTGGAGGGTGTGCCAGTCTTTGACTCAGTGGTCCAGGCCATGGAGCGGTTCTCTCCCAACGCGGCCATCAGCTTCGTCCCTCCCATGTTCGCGAAGGACGCTGCCATGGAGGCCATGGAGGCGGGGATCGAACTTCTCGTGCTCACCATGGAGGGGATACCAAAGCATGACGTCCTCGACATCCTCGCCTATGCGGAAGGGCGGAACATCCGGGTCATCGGCCCGGGAACGGCCGGGGTCATCTCTCCGGGCAAGTGCAAGCTGGGGGCCCACCCCTCACGGATGTACATTCCAGGGAAGGTGGGAGTGGTCTCCAAGAGCGGCGCCCTCTCCTACGAAGTGGGAAAAAGCCTCACCGATGCCGGTATCGGCCAGTCCACGGTCGTTGCCCTCGGCGGAGGACCCATCTGGGGAATGAACCAGAGAGACGCGGTCGAGCTCTTCAACGACGACCCGGAGACGGAGATCATCGTCCTCCTCGGGGAGATCGGCGGAAGCACCGAGATCGTCGCGGCTGAGTACATCGCGAAGGCCGTAAAAAAGCCCGTAGTCTCCCTCATCGTCGGCCGCTCCGCTCCCGAGGGGAAATCCCTCGGTCACGCAGGAGCGATCATCCGGGGGAACAAGGGGACAGCGGCATCGAAAATAGAAGCCCTGGAGAAAGCGGGGGTCCATGTGGCCCTTTCGCCCGCCCAGGTGGTGGACATAATCCGGAAGCTGGGGTGAGAAAATGGCCATTCATATAAATAAAAGGCTCTGCAAGGGGTGCGGACTGTGCATCACCGTCTGCCCGAAGAACGTCTACGAACTCTCGGCAGAGACGAACCAGAAGGGATTTTCTGTGATCTCCGCAGTGCGGGAGGAAGACTGCATCAAGTGCAAAAAGTGCGAGATCAACTGCCCCGATATGGCACTGTGGATAGAGAAGTAGAGTAAAACAATAGGAAGGGCGGAGGGGAACGGTTTCCTTCCGCCCTTCCATGTATGGAGAAAAATGAACACGGCCCTTTGGCCGGAGGAGGAGAAAGAATGGTGCGAATTGTAGGACTTTCGGATATTCAAAAGGCAGCGGAGCGGATTGCGGGAAGGGTACGGCATACTCCGATTCTCCGGGGGGATAAGCTCGACTCTCTCGTGGGGGCGGAGGTTTATTTCAAGCCTGAAAATCTTCAGATCACAGGCTCCTTCAAGATCCGCGGGGCGACGAACAAAATCCTCTCCCTGTCGGAGGAGGAGCGGGCGAAGGGGATCATCGCCTCCTCTTCGGGCAACCATGCCCAGGGAGTGGCCTATGCAGCGAAGATGCTGGGGATCAAAGCGACCCTTGTGCTGCCGGAAAATGCCCCCCAGTCGAAGATCGACGGCACGAAGGCCCAGGGGGCCGAGGTGATCCTTCACGGGTTCGACTCAATCCAGCGGTACAAAAAACTCTACGAAATTCAGGATGAGAAGGGGTACACCCTCGTTCATTCCTATAACGATCCGGAGTTGATCGCAGGCCAGGGGACATCGGGACTTGAGATAGCCCAGGATCTGCCCGACGTGGATACGGTGGTGGTGCCTCTCGGCGGCGGCGGCCTCCTTGCGGGAGTGGCGGCAGCGCTGAAGGAAAGCCGGCCATCCGTGCGGATCGTTGCAGTGGAACCGGCGGGCATTCAGCGGTATGCGGAGAGCAGAAAGGCCGGCCATCCCGTGGAAGTCCCCATGGGGGAGACCCTCGCGGATGGACTGATGATCACGAAGACCGGAGAGTTCAATTATCCCCTCATCGAAAAATACGTTGACGAAATCGTCCCCGCTTCAGACGAATTCATCAAAAAAGCCCTTCTCGAGATCATCTTCAAGGGAAAACTTCTCGTTGAGCCCTCTGCGGCTATCGGTCTCGCTGCGGCCCTCGAGGGGACCTTCAAGGTCAAACCCGGCGAGAAGATCTGCTTCTTCCTGTCAGGGGGAAATATCGATCCCGACAAGCTCGCCTCCTTTCTCCCCGGAGGGAAGGCATAAAATACCAAATATCATCCTGAAGGAGGCAATTCCATGATCTTCGATCTTGTGGTCCGAAACGGAGACATCGTTACAGCGGAGGGAGTTGTCCGCGGAGAAATCGGCATCACTGAGGGAAAGATTTCCGCAGTGACCTCGGAGGGGACTCCCCTCGAGGGAAGGGAAACCCTTGATGCCCAAGGACTTCTCGTGCTGCCCGGCCTGATCGATGCCCATTCCCACGCTGGGCACGGCGACCCCCACCGGGAAAATTTCAGCGACTACAGCCGCGCCTGCGCCGCAGGAGGGATCACCACCTTTATCGACATGCCCCTGTCGAACCCCTCCACCCTGACGGTGGAGGCCCTGGAGGATAAAATCACCACTTCCGGGAGCGGAAGCTACGTGGATTACGCCCTCTACGGCGGAGTGGTGCCGGGTTACCTCGATCACATCTCTCCCATGGCGGAAGCGGGCGCCCGGGCGTTCAAGTCCTTCACCTGCCGCTGCTCGAACTACCCCATGACCGACGACGGAACCCTTCTTGCGGGGATGAAAATCCTCGAGAAAATAGGGGGCATCCTCTCCGTCCACGCCGAAAACGACACCCTCATTCAGCAGCTTGTGGACGAACTGCAGGCGGCGGGGGAGAACGGCCCTGAAGCCTATCTCCGGTCTCACCCCCCCTATACCGAGCTCGAGGCCATCCAGCGGGTCTACTTCCTGGCGAAGCAGGCCCCTCTGTGCCGGACTCACATCGCCCACATGAGCATCCCCGAGGGGATGGACCTGCTGAAAAAACTGCGGGAGGAGGGGCAGACCAACCTCTCCGCAGAGACCTGCCCCCAGTACCTGGGCATGTCCGAGGACGATCTTCTTGAAATCGGAGCCCTCGCGAAATGTGACCCCCCCGTCCGGTCCCGGGAGTCCGTGGAGCGCCTCTGGCAGCACGTTCTGGACGGCACCGTCGATATCATCACGAGCGACCACTCTCCCCACCCGATGTCGAAGAAAACCGAAACCGAAGCCGACTTCTGGACTGTGGCGGAGGGGTGCACCGGAATTCAGACCATGCTCCCCGTAGTGGTCACTGAAGGACGAAAACGGGGTTTGACCTGGGAGCGTCTGGCCGTCCTTCTGGCGGAACGCCCGGCGGAACTCTTCGGCCTGGCTGGCCGCAAGGGGCGGATCGCTCAGGGGTACGATGCCGACTTCGTCCTCTTCGATCCCGAGAAGGAATGGGTGCTGAAGAACGACAATCTGCAGCATCTCATAAAATTCAGCCCCTTTACCGGCCGCACCTTTAAGGGGCAGGTCGTCCAGACCCGGGTTCGGGGGCGCACAATCTTTGACGCAAAGGACCCCCAAAAGATCACGGGGGAGAAGGGGTGGGGCCGATACTGCCCTATGGAGGATTTGAGATGAAGCTGCTGCTGATCAACCCGAACACCGATGCATCCTTTACCGAACTCATCGGCAGAGAGGCCCGGAAGGGTGTCTTTCCCGGCACGGAGATCCTCTGCGAAAGCGCCCCGGGGGCGCCCCGGTTCATAGATACCCACCGTGACGAGGTGCTGTGCGCTCCGGGCATGATGACTCTGGCGGAAAAATACAGAGATGTGGACGGAGTGGTGATCGCCTGTACCTGCGACCCCAATCTCGACGTACTGCGGGAGCTTCTCGACTGCCCCGTCGTGGGAGCGGGAGAGAGCTCGATGCTTCTCGCCCTGACCCTGGGAGCCCGGTTTTCTGTTCTTCAGACCAGCGAGAGCTCAGTGCAGGCGAAACGAGAGCTCGTGGCGAAGTACGGCCTGAGCTCCAGATGTGCCTCGGTTCGCCCCATTCTCGAAGATGAAGGAGCGACCCTGGAGGAACGGCTGATTGCGGCCGGAAAGAGGGCTCGGGATCTCGACGGCGCCGAGGTGATAACCCTCGGATGTGCCGGTTTCTCCGGCCTCGACTCGCGCATTACTGAAGCCCTCGGCATCCCCGTGGTGGACGGAGTCCTCGCCGGGGTGAAGATGGCGGAGGCCCTGGCATCAAGGGGCTTCACCACGAGCCGCAGGGGGAAATACCGGGGAGAATAGTTTTTCTCCAAAGGAGGCAATACAATGCTTGATTTTGTGATACAGGGTGCCCTGATCGTCGACGGAACGGGGTCTGAACCCCGACGTGAGGATCTGGGCGTTAAGGACGGCAAGATCGCCGGAATTGGACAGAACCTCGGAGAGGCCGAAAAAGTCATCTCCGCAGAAGGGCTTGTCCTCTGCCCCGGCTTCATCGACATGCACACCCATATGGATCTCGAACTTCTGAGGGACAAAAAACCGGACGCGAAGATCCGCCAGGGAGTGACCACGGACCTTCTCGGCCAGGACGGCCTCGGCACCGCTCCGGCCCACGGAAAGAACAAAAAACTGCTCATGGATATTCTCTCGGGGCTCAACGGCATTCTTCCTGAAGAGAAGTGGACCTGGGGTTCCTTCGGAGAATACCTCGAAGCCCTTGACGGAACGGGTCTTCCGAACAACGCTGCAGTGCTGCTGAGCCAGGGGCCTGTACGGATCGATGCCATGGGGATGGACGAACGTCCTCCCACGAAGGAGGAACTTGCCCATCAGTGCGCCATCGTCCGGGAGGCTATGGAGGAGGGGGCCTACGGCCTGTCCTCCGGCCTCATCTACCCCCCCTGCCCCTATGCCGACGAGGAGGAACTGACCGAACTGAATAAAGAAGTGGCGAAAAAGGACGGTATCTTCGTAGTCCACCAGCGGGACGAGGGATATCATCTCCGCCGCTCCTTCCGTGAAATAAGGGATATTTCCAAAAATTCGGGAGTGCGCCTCCACGTCTCCCACCTTCAGGCCTACGGCAAGGTCAACTGGCCCCTCATGGACGAAGTGCTCGAAATGGCCGATGCCTTCCTCGCAGAGGGCGGCAAGGTGACCTGGGACCGATACCCCTATCTGGCAGGATGCACCACCCTCACGGCAGTCCTTCCCTACTGGACCTTCGGGGAGGGGACCGAGGCACTCATCGCCAATCTCATGGAGCCGGAATTCCGGAAAAGAATCGCCGACGATTTCACGAAGGGGCTCGACGTCTGGCACAACCGCCAGATCTCCGTGGGGTGGGAGAATATCATCGTCACCGCTGTTCACCTGGAGAAAAATAAGTGGATGGAGGGGCTCTCCTGCCAGGCGATTGCCGACCAGCAGAAGAAAAATCCCATAGAGGCAGTCTGCGACCTTCTTGCGGAGGAGCGGCTCGCCGTCACTATGATCAGCTTCTACGGCTCGGAGGACGTGCTCAGAAAAGTCCTCAGCCACCCTCAGGCGACCCTCGGAAGCGACGGAATCTACGGCGGTCGTCCTCATCCCAGGCTGTACGGCACCTATCCCCGCTTTCTGCGTACCTACGTCCGGGAAGGAAAAATTTTCTCCCTTTCTGAGGCAATCAAGAAGATCACCTCCTTTCCGGCGAAAATTCTGGGGATCCCCGACCGGGGCACCCTTGCCGAGGGGAACTGGGCGGACCTGGTGCTCTTCGACCCGGAGACCGTAACAGACCGGGCTACCTACGAGGAGCCGGAGCTCTATCCTGAGGGCATCTCTCGAGTCTTCGTCAACGGCGTGGAAGTGGTGAGCCCGAAAGGGACCACCGGGGCGCTCCCCGGACGGGTCCTGCGCAAGGGGCGATAAGCCCCACACGGCTTGGAATCAGCCATGTATATTGTATTTTTGATTGACGGAACAGAAAAAACAATCTAACATGGCTGTGTTCATGTGACACCATTCTGAAGGAGGAGATTCAATGAAAAAGCTTTCAAGGATCCTGTCCGTGTGCACGATTTTCACCCTGGTTTTCCTTTCCGCAGCTTGGGCTGCCCCTCAGCAGCTTACCCTGGGCACAGGCGGAACCGCGGGAACATACTATCCCTTCGGCGGCGCCATGTCCCAGATCATCAGCGACAATTCCGACGGCATGGTGAACATCACAGCCCAGTCCACAGGCGCATCCATCGAGAACATCAATCTTCTTGCAGCTGGTGATGTCGATCTCATCATCGTCCAGAATGACCTTTCGGACTATGCGGTCAACGGTACGGAATTCTTCAAGGACAGAAAGATCGAAAATATCACTGCCATCGCCCGCCTCTATCCCGAGACCATTCACCTGGTTGTCTCGAAGGAGAGCGGCATCACGACCCTCGAAGGGTTCAAGGGAAAGAACGTCTCCGTGGGAGCTCCGGGAAGCGGCAACGAGGCCAACGCCCGCCAGATATTCGACGTCTACGGATTCGGCTACGATGACTTCAAACCCCATTTCATCTCCTATGCGGAGACGACGGACCACTTCAAAGACCGTCTCGTGGATGCTTTCATCTACACCACGGGAACTCCCAATCCCTCGATTCAGGACATCAGCACCCTTCAGGACATCGTTTTCGTCCCCATCGATGGAGAGAAGAGAGAAGAGCTTCTGAAAAAATACCCCTTCTTCGCGAAGGACATCCTCCCCGCCAACAGCTACCGGGGACTCGACAAGCCAGTAGAGACCGTCGCGGTTCAGGCGATCCTTGCGGCTCGGAAGGGACTTTCCGAGGATGTAGTCTATGCAATAACGAAGGCGCTCTTTGAAAATCTTGAGGCTCTCGGCAACTCCCATCACAAGGGCAAAACCGTGAGCATCGAAAAAGCTCTGGACGGAATCTCCGTTCCCGTTCACCCCGGCGCAGTGAAATACTACAAAGAAAAAGGAATAATGAAATAAAGATATTTCCTCCACGAAGGGAGGCTCCGTTTACGGAGCCTCCCTTCGCACGTAATTTCCATCTGTTTAGGAAGGGACTGAGAATCTCCTGACCCGCAGCGCCCTCATTCTGTTCTCCTTTTTTCTTTTTCTGAT
>CAYZZX010000063.1:0-9932 GCA_964483085.1 uncultured Synergistaceae bacterium | reverse complement strand
GTGAACTCCGCCACGAGGCGGGCGAGCGTCTCTGCGGCTTCGGAAAGCTTCTGGGCCTCCATGGCGACGTCCTCCGATGCCTTGGCGGTGTCTGCCGTGGCATTGTGAATCGAGCCCATGGACTCGGTGACATCCATCATGCCCTTCGTAGCCGAATCCACTCCGCCCGACATCTCCTGGCTCGACGCGGCCATCTCCTGGGCGGCTGCGGCGAGGGACTGCATCAGGTCGCTGATCTCTCCGACGCTCTTCAGAGAAGCTTCAAGGCTTTGCTCAGCATCGGCGGCTTCAATCATGGTCTGTTCCACGATCACGTCAACTTTTCGTACAGATTCCACAGACTGGGCCGCGTCCTTCTGCAGGGAACCCATGAGCCGGGCGACCTCCTGAGCGGCTTGATTTGACTGTTCCGCCAGCTTCCGCACTTCGTCGGCCACGACAGCGAACCCTCTGCCTGCGTCTCCGGCCCGGGCGGCCTCAATGGCGGCGTTCAGGGCGAGAAGATTCGTCTGGTCCGCGATCTGTCCGATGGTGGTGACAAACTCGGCAATGGACTTCACGGATTCTCCCGCGCGGTTCATATCCTGCCTGGTTTCCTCCGTCATGGCCTCTACTTTTCGGATTTCCTCCACGACTTTCCGCACCTTTTCCACTGCGGCCTCACTGTCACCTCTACTTCGGGCCGCGGCATCCGCCCCTTCCGTAGCTGCCTTGGCCGACTGATTGGCGCTCGCCGAGACCTCTTCGACCCCTGCGTTCGTCTCCTCAAGGGCGGCAGCATTCGACTCTGTGAGAGAGGCGACGGTATCCACGGAGTGTGCCACCTGGTCCATGGAGGCGACGCTCTCCTCGGAGATGGCAGCGAGGGACTGGGAGCTTCCCGAGACTGACTCCGACTCCTTGCGAAGGGACCCCACCATGGAAGCCACTGCATCCCGCATTGAGACGAGGGCCTTCATCATCTCCCCTATTTCATCATTCCTGTTTCCGGAAAGGTGGTTTTCCTCCCTCCGGAAGTCCAGAGTGGCGAGCTTCATCAACTGTTTTGATACGGCCACCACCGGGCGGGTGATACTCCCCACGACCCAGTAAATCCCGATCCCAAGAAGAAGGACACCCACAAGGGCGGCAAGAATGATGTTGCGCAGCAGCAGGTCCGACGCCTCCGTGATCTCATCCATGGGAACGGTGACCACAAGACTCCACGGAGCTTCAGACTCTCCGATATACAGGGGAGTGTGGACCTTCATGGTCTCTCCCTCCACGGCCATGGCCCGGTCCTGAACGGAGAAAAGCTCTCCCTTTCGTATTCCTTCCATGATCCTGTCCACGTTGCGCAGTCGGCCCTTTGCAGTTTCAACAAAATACTTCCCCGCGAGGTCTTTATTCCGGCTGGCAACATACATCCCCTCGTTGGAGAAGAGTGCAGCCGCACCGGTTTTCATCACCCGGATGGAACCTACAAGCTGCTGAATAGTCTGAAGGTCAACGTCCAGTCCCACGACACCGGCCACCCTGCCGTCAATTTTCACAGGGAAGCAGACGCTCGTGATCATCATTTCATCCTTCGGATCTCCTGTATAGCTGTAGAGAAAAGGTTCCACTATCGTTTCTTTTCCGGAGTTCATCGGCAGAATATACCAATCCCCCACGCCAGGAGTACGGAGTATCTCCTCCGTCATGTCGAAGCTTCGCTTCACCTCCGCCCCGGATTTCAGCAAGGTGCTGGTAAATCGCCCGGTGGGAAGAAAACCATCCTTTCCGGCGAATTCACTGTCCCTTCCGTCGAAGGCGTTTGGTTCGAAAGCAAGCCACGTGGAGAGCGCAAAGGGCATCTGCCGAAGAACGCTTTCCAGTATGCCGAGGGCGCTCTTCCTTGCATCCTTCCCCCGCCGGTCCATTCCCACAACGGCAAGACCGAGGGTACGGGCCGCTGTCATGCTTTTCTCCATTTCGATGCGGACATCGAGGGCTACTTTTCCCGACGTGGCCGCCACGAACTCCTGGGCATCTTCAAGGGCCACATTCCGCGCTACTGTCCCCACATACCAGATCAACCCCGCAAGCACCAAAACTACCGCCCCCAGTATCAGGACCAGCATCTTCCCCTTCAAACGCAGTTTCATCCTGTAAACTTCCCCTCTCTAAAACGAAAAATACATCCCCGAATTTATAGTTTACATGATACGGGGCGGTAAGCATACCCTTTTTACTGAACCTAAGTTCAAATCACCCCGGCACTGTGGTCATTTCGGGTATTTCAATCCTCAACGAAGAATGCCCCCAGTGGAAGCAGGGCACGCCTGATCCTGCCACACTGGGGGTATTCCTCGAAGAGAACTGCCCTGCAAGAGAAGCAGCAGGGGGCTTATTTTCTCCGAGATTTTGAGGCGGGACGAGTTTTCTCAGGCTGTACCTTTTTTGGAACAGATATTTCTTCGGGATAACGATCAAATAAAATTCGCATTGGCTTGAAAATATTCCTTACGGGAAAGATTGATAGTACAATTATTAAAATTACACCCAATAAGGTACTCATGGCTAATTTTACAATCAAGTCTTTTTGCCGCTGGAGTATATCGCTCGCGTCAATATACACAGCTACCTCTAAATCCGCACCCCCCTGTGGTAAGGTTATATCTGCACCAACAAAATCTTCACCACAGAGCTGTATGAATTATGACTGGTAAGACGAAGAAAATCCACATCAAAATCCGTGAGGTAAAATGGCATTTGAGGTAGACATCCGCGCCTGGAGGCATCACCTTCACCAGAACCCCGAACTGAGCGGAGAAGGGCACGAGCCCCCCTTATCCGTGGGGGAAAAAAGTAATTTTTCAAGGATATGGATATCCAAATTTCAGCATCTTCCGGAGGAAAATTCATGACAATCCTGTTCCGCACACCCGACCAGATCATCGAGGCTCTCCGCTCCGCCCGCGCCGCGGGGGAGACAATCGGCCTCGTTCCCACCATGGGGTATCTTCACGAGGGGCACCTCTCCCTTGTCCGGGCATCCCGGGAGGAGAACGACCGCACAGTCGTCTCCGTCTTCGTCAACCCCACTCAGTTCGGCCCGAAAGAGGACCTCGACAGGTACCCCCGGAACGAACAGCGAGACATGGAACTTCTCGAAAAAGAGGGGGTAGACTTCGTCTTTGCCCCTCCTCCCGAGGAGATGTACCTTCCCGGCCACTCCGTCTATGTTGAGGAGACTGAGCTCAGCAGAGGGCTCTGCGGCGCATCCCGCCCCGGTCATTTCCGTGGAGTCTGCACGGTCGTACTGAAGCTCTTCACCATCGTCCGGCCGGACCGGGCCTATTTCGGAGAGAAGGATTTTCAGCAGTTCACAATCGTCCGGCGGATGGCCCGGGATCTGAACCTTTCGGTGCAGGTCCGCCCCTGCCCCATCGTCAGGGAGGTGGACGGCCTCGCCATGAGCAGCCGCAACGCCCTTCTCACCCCCGAGGGGAGAGAGGCTGCCCTGGTCCTCTCCGCCTCGCTGAAAGCCGCCCAAAAATGTTTCCAAGGGGGAGAACGGAATGCCGCCGCACTTCGAAGGGAAATTCTCGATCTTCTTGCGGAAGAGAAACGTGTCCAGCCCGAGTACGTGGAGGTACGGGACAGAGAGACCCTCGAAGAGATTTCCGCTCTTGACCGCCCCGCCGTCATCGCCCTGGCCGCCCGGGTGGACGGCGTCCGGCTCATCGACAACATTCAGCTTGCGGAGTAAAAAAAGCGCAGGAAAACACTTCGAATCCCTTCTCGACTTCGCCGGTTTTGAACCGAAAACCCTTGCAAACACAGGATACTCACTTCGACGTTAGCACTACACAGCCCCTCTTTCGCTAATAAAAGAGGGGCTGTCGTTTTTTCCGCGTGTTTTGAATTACGTAGCGAAGGAGGGGGCTTGGCTTCAGTCCAGATAGGCGATGCGCTTGTTCTTCTCCTCGATGAAACGCTCACGGAAGAGGTTTTCAACGATAAGTTCGATGTCCTCTTTTGAGGCCTGGCCGGAAAAGAGGGTTTCAATGCTGGATGAAAGGGTCTTTCTCGACTTCGGCCTGCGGATCTTGTCCTGCTTTTTGAGGATCTCGAGGACCTTGCCGTATTTAGATTTCAGATCCCCGCTGAGGGTGGGCTTCTCCTTCATGTCCTCAAGGGTGATGATGCGCTTCACCTTCTGGCCGAAGGCGGCCACGTGCTTGATGAGAGGGTCGTACCCTGAGTCCATGGAGACGATGTAGTGGCAGCAGGCGGGGTCCTCGTTGTGCATGGCAAGGTAGTAGGCGATGTGGAAATCGAGGGCGTTCCGGCCTACGCCGCTGATGGTGATCCACTGCACCCTGTTCCCCATGGGCTGAGTCTTCAGGATCATCTCCGTGGGGATTTTCTTCTGGTTCTCTCCGAGGAATACCAGAATGGTGGCATCCTCGATATCCTCAATCTGCACTCCCGGCAAATTCTCATAGTCGATATAGACAAATTTTTTCACTGATTATCACCTTCCGTAAGGAATTCTACCACGGGGACGGCAAAGGCGCGGGGATTTTCAGCATGCATGGAGTGGGCAGCTCCCTGAAGGACCTTGAATTTCGCTTCTGGAATAAGGGCCGCGAACTCCCGGCATTCGTCGGAGGAGAATAGAATATCCCTCTCTCCGGCCAGAACCAGCACCGGTACAGAAATTTTCGCAAGGTCCCCCCTTCCGTCAAAATCCGCGATGGCCTCCACCTGGGCGCGAAAGAAGGCCGGAGACTGCCTCCACGGATAGTTCAGGGCGAAATCGAGCGCTCCCGCAAGAGCTCGCTCGCTCTCGAAGAGGCCCGGAGTGTAAATCCAATAGAAGAGGCTTCGAAACCAGCGGGCCGGGTCCTCTCCCTCTTCCAGTCTGCGGGCGAGATCGGTAAAAAGAAGGGCGTTCCGCCGGGAGCTTTTTGCACCCGTGGCGGAGAGCACCATCCGGTCCACCAGCTCAGGGTGCACAAGAGCGAGCCGCTGGGCGATGAACCCTCCCATGGAATGCCCTGCCACGTGCACTTTTTCATACCCCAGATGGCCGATGAGGGCGGCGCAGTCCTCCGCCATCTGGTCGATGGAGAGGGGGCCTTCGGCGCAGACGCTCCGCCCCGACCCCCGGTTGTCCAGGCAGATCACCCGGAAGCGCTTCGCCAGTGGCGGCACCACCGTCTGCCAGCTCGCCGAATCTGACCCGAGCCCGGCGATGAGCAACAGGGGAGGACCGTCACCGTAGATTTCGTAGTACAGCTCGGCATTCGCCGAGGAAAATGTTGCTGACAGCACGGGAGCGGGCACACTATCCTTCCTTTCATATTTTATTTTTCTCTACCGCTATTCTCCTCCCCGGGAGGTATTTTTTCCAGCCGTCTCCCCCCCGCGTTTTCGCAACCTTCAAAAAAATCGTTGCCGCACGGTTTACCCGATGGTGACCCGGTTCCGGCCAGTCTGGCTGCTCTGGTACATCATGGTGTCCGCCCGCTTCAGTATCTCCGCCGGGGTATCTCCCCTCACGGTCACAGTGCCTCCGATGGAAAGGGTGACGGAGAGTTTTTCTCCTCCCACTTCGATCTCCGTTTTTTCAACTGCGGAGCGGAGCCGCTCGCCGATGATCTTGAGCAGATTTTTTGTGACGTCGGGGAAAAGACCGACGAACGTCTCTCCGCCCTGGCGGCCTATGATGTCGAAGGGCCTCACCGAGGAAAAGAGTGACTGGCCCACCGTCGCAAGCACCAGGTCGCCCACGTCGTGCCCCCGGGTGTCGTTGAAGCGCTTGAAATGATCGATATCCAGGAAGAGCACGCCGAAGGGGACCTGCCGCTTTTTCCAGAGGGTGAAAAAGGTGGCAAGCCCGGCGTCGAGGTGCCGATGGTTCGGTATCCTCGTGAGGGGGTCGAGGAGGCCATTTCGCTTGAGCTCCTCCATGCGCTGATGGATATTCTGCTCGGGACTGATCTCCGAGAAGAGCTGGATGGCCCCGATAACCCGCCCCTCTTCGTCCTCGAAGGGAAGAGTCCGCAGGGAGACGGGGATGCGGTACCCCCGGCGATGGCGGACAAAGATTTCCGCCATTCTCGGAGTATTGTCCTCGAGGGTGAGCAACAGAGGAAAGGACTCTGTCGAAAGATCCCTTCCCCCATCGTCCTCGTGGACGAGGATATTGTCGCTCCAGGCGCTTCCCATGATCTCTTCCTTCCGGAATCCCGTAAGCCGTTCTGCGGCCTTGTTCCAGAAAATGACATTCCGGTCAGGATCCAGAAGAAGGGCCCCCTCTTTGTTTAGATTGATCATCTCGAAAAAATCCCGGTGCATGGCACTCTCCTCCCGTATTCGTACTGTTTCTTTCCGGCGTCTGCGCGCGCTTCACCATCTCTCGGGCTGCCGCCGCAAGGACAATGCCGCCCACGATGTGTGCCCCTTTCGCCCCGGTGAAGGCGGCCTTGACGTTGATTCTTTTCTTTGTCATTATAGCGAATATATCATCATGAACGGAGGATAATCATGACACGACCTTTCAGAAGAAATCTCAGGCCGTATCTTCTCATGCTTCTTCTTTTGGTTTTTTGGATGGGGGCACCGCTTACCGCCCGCGGAGAGTCAAATTTACCTCTAGCGGCGGGATTTACCTCGAGAAACAACGTCAATGTCAGAGGCACTCCCTCCCTCTCGGGACCCCTGGTGGGGACGCTGAGCGACAGAGCGGGAGAAGAGCTCATCGTCATCGGCTCGTCTGAGGAACAGGATGGAGAGGGCTGGTATCACATTCTCTCCGAGAGCCTCGGAGAAGGGTGGATTTCTGGTCGTTACCTTCGCCTTGAGGGAGAAAACGACCCCTTGTGGCGCTTCTTCCTCGCTCTGAGGCGGGATTTCGGCGTCAACCGGGCAGAGGCGGAAAAACGGCTGGGGAACCCTCTCAAAAAAGAGGAACGGGCCTCTACTCTCGAGGATAAAAAGATAAAGATCGTGGAAACGGAGCTCTTCTATCCCGATGGCAGCGTGATCTACTGGACTTTTTCCGGCCGGGATGCCCTCTTCGGCTTCGATTTCGAAGGGGGGGAAAGGCATTTCGGACCCCTGGCCATGGGGGACGACTTCGACCGGATAGAAGAAGTCCTCGGAGCACCCGAGCAGGTGAAGAACCGGGTGTGGACCTATATCTCGGGAATGAGCCGGATCCATATCTGCTTCGATAGAGATGTCCGAATGGACAGATTTATCTTCGAACGGGATCTTTTTTAAGTATCAGCCGATAGTGACCCGGTTGCGCCCATGATCTTTGCTTTTATACATCAGAGCGTCCGCCCGCTGTAGAATGGAAGCCATCGTATCACCCTTCCGGGAGACGGTGCCTCCGATGGAAATCGTCATGGCGAGATTCATGGGTATTTCAACGATCCACGAGGCCTCCACCACGCTCCGCAGACGCTCTGCAAGAGTTGCGAGAACGACTGGATTCACGTCAGGAAAAAGACCCACGAATTCATCTCCTCCCCACCGTCCTATTACGTCATTTGGACGAACGGAACCGAAGATACTCTTTGCGGCAATCTTGAGAACTTCGTCGCCGATGTGATGACCGTACTCGTCGTTAAGGGATTTGAAATGATCGATGTCGATGAAGAGTACACCGAAGGGCCTGCGGACTTTTTTCCAGAGGGATAAAAGCGCCTCCAGCTCCATTTCAAGATGGCGCCTCGACGGTACCTTTGTGAGAGTATCGAGCAGGGACCGTTTTTCCAGCTCCTCCATGCGGATGAGAATGTTTTCCTCGGGGTTGATCTCCGCGAAAAGCTCGATTCCTCCGACGACATTCCCTTCGTCATCCTCCAGAGGGGTCGTCCGAACGGACACGGGAACCCGGTACCCTCTGCGGTGATGGAGGAAGACATCCGCCTTTCTGCATTGCCCGTCCGCCATGGTGGCGTGGAGAGGGCACCCATCCTGGCAGAGGTTTTTTCCCGTACTGTCAACGTGAATAAGAATATTATCCTTGCAGGAACTCCCCAGAACATCATCGCTGCGATACCCGCTGATGCGTTCCGCCCCCTTGTTCCAGAAGGTAATCTTCCGGTCGAGGTCGACGAAGTACACCCCCTCTTTCAGCATATTCAGCATCTGTATAAAATCCCGTCTCAATTGATCAGCCCCCAGCATAAAGTATTACTACTTATTCTACAGGAAAACCCTGCCCGAGGAAAAGAGAACAGGCCGGGTTGTATAGGCAGAGTATCGGTGTGCCCTGGCGGGCACACCTCATAAAAGGGGAAGCCTTTTACGGCTTCCCCCACTGAACGACAGAGTTTTAGATTTGCGGTCTGTTACTCGCCTCTCTTGGAAAACACCACGAGGAGCAACGGAGCGGCAAACAGCAGAACAAGCGGGCTTGCGGCTCCCGCACTGCATCCGCCCCCGGAAGCGGGAGAGACAGGATCGGGACGCACCGTCCCCGTCGGATGAACGAATGTTCTGCAGTCCCAGAGACCAGTGGAGTTTTTAGAAAGTACCCGAAGGGATTGCTCTCCGGGGTACTTGAAGAAAAACCCCTTCGTGTCAAAACCCCTGCCGGCGATTGCCGTGGATATGGAGGGAAAAATCTCCCATCCGGAAATCCATCCACTCTCCGTGAGGTCCGTCATGGCTGTAAGAATCCTGCGCCAGGACCCGTCTCCGGTCACACGGTTCATAACATACAGCAGCTTGTCGTCGCTGAAGAGAAGCTGCCCGCCCTGAGCAGCAAAGGGAAGGGAACCAGCAACACCGGCCCCTGTTTCTGTGTCATAGACAAAGCTGGCATCCGTTGCGGTACGCAGCCCCCATTCGGAAATCCGCTCTCCGCCGACGACATAGATTTTTCCCTTATGCCATGCGGCAGCCATGTTCCACATATCATAAGGAATATCCGCAAGAGGGGTACTCTCTCCGGTCTCTGGATTAAATCTGAAGAGCTTGTTGTCCGAACCGGCAACCCCTGTATAGTACAGTTCCGTGCCGTCGTCGCTGGAAGCGTAGCGAGCCCCTTTGAGAAACTCCATCGTTCCGCCGTAGCTCACTGTATCGAAGGTCCTGCCGGAGAGACTGAAGCGGTGCATCTCAGTTCCGGTACAGGGGGCAAGCCCGGGAATATAGATGTACCCCTTGTGTTCAAACAGGCTGATATTGCTGCCTTCGAGAGATTTGCCCCGATAATCCGTATCAGGTCCGAGGGTGGCCGGAAGGAGAAACTCATCGTAGGTATCCTTTCCGGCATTAAAAACTGCGAGATATTGAGCAGAGAGTGTGTCATCGGCAACAATCATATACAATGCGGTACCGAGCTGAAGAAAACACCCGTCCTTGTAGAGATGGCGGTTTGAGGGAAGGGAGTTCACCGGAACGACCATCCCTGCCTGCACATCCAGAGGCATGACGAAGGGGGAGCGGGCGAGGGCGTATCCCGGCGTTTCAACGCGCCGCCAGAGATCTCCAGTCACCCAGGGATCCCAGCTGATGCGAAGATTTGCCTCGTTATATCCCGCTGAGATGGTATCAAGGGCCGCCCCGCCGAGGGTGAAAGTTGTATCGCCAAGCTGACTTCCAAAGGCTGTGAAATCAAACCCCCTGAAGGCGTACATGTCCTCAGTTTTCGAAATAACGACGGGGTCTTCTGAAACACTCATGATCGCCGCGGCATTCGTCCTGCCCCCGCCGACATCCGCCATGGGGACCAGCCCCGAGTAGAAGCGGGACAGCGCCTGCGACAGACTGTGCTCCGGGTATTGGGACCAGCCGAGGAGAAAGACTCCGCACGCCATGGGCGTCGCCATGGATGTACCGGACCCATACATATACCCGGTACCGAGAACTGTGGAGTAGATATCGCTTCCGTAGGAGTAGACACCCACTCTATTTTTACCGAAGTTTGTGAAACTAGAGAG
>CAYZZX010000062.1:0-10201 GCA_964483085.1 uncultured Synergistaceae bacterium | reverse complement strand
ATGGAGACGGCCTCTACTGGCTAAACGAATTGAGCGCAGCTATTTCCCGGAGGCAGAGAGTGCTCCTTCCCCCTCACGAGGGAGAAGCCGGAATGCTTCTCGATATTCCTTCCAAGGAGGTAGCTTTGCACAGGCTGAAGGCTGTCCGAAAACTTGCAGAACAGTGGGGTGTTGTTCTGCTGAAGGGGCCGGATACTCTCGTGGACGATGGAAAACGCACTGCCTCCACGTCGCTGGGAACTCCCCTTCTTGCCGTTCCAGGTTCAGGCGACGTTCTCGCAGGAGCGATAGGCGCCTTTACCGCCAGAGGAATCCCTTTGTTTGAAAGTGCCTGTCTCGGAGCATGGATTCATGCCTCGGCGGGCAGGGATCTCACAGATGACTTCGGTCAGGATGGTACTCTTGCCAGGGAGATCGCCGACGCGCTTCCCGGGATATTGAGAGATTTGAGGCTGAACCAATGAGAAGGAAAAGAGTTGACTGGGACGAAGAAATGAAAAAGTCGGAAAAAATAAGGAGGCGGGGTTTTTTTTATACCCTCAGCGGTTTTGCTCTGGCGCTTTTCTGGATCCTCGGTGCGCGGCAGATGCAGCGAAATTATTCCTTCGGACCACTGGTAGTCCTTCTTTTTTTTGTTGCAGCTGGAACACTTTTCTTTACTGTAGTTTCGAGACGTCGGAAAAAGTAGGGAGAGACGAGAGATGATACAGCTTTCCTTCCGCAGTATTCTTACAGAATCTGAAGAGGAAACACAGGCTCTGGGCGCACTTCTTGCAGAATGTCTTTCTCTCGGCGTGACCGTTCTCCTGAAGGGAGAACTTGGAGCAGGGAAGACCACCCTCGTTCGGGGATATTGCGCTGCAATGGGGTGTGAAAATGTTCGAAGCCCGTCCTTTACCCTCGTAAATATTTATAAGGGAGATAAGTCTCAGCGGATAGTCCATTCTGATCTTTACCGTCTCGACCGCTGCGACGTGAGTGAACTCGAGCTGGAGGAGTATGCGGATGAAGGGGCCGTGGTTTTTGTCGAATGGGCTGACAGGGGGTACGAAGGAACGTCTCCTTCTGTGGCGATTCAATTCTCTTACGGAGATGAAAAAAACGGCTTTCTCCAAAGAAGAATTGATTTCTCTGCGGTAGGAGACGAAGCAGAGAAAATGCTTGATGAATTATTTACAAGATTAGGGGAGCGTGGAATTTTATGAGCGAGTTTCTTCTTTCCGTAGACTGCTCTTCGGGGTGGACATCCCTCGGACTGGCTGAAGACGGAGAGGGAGTGGGGGAGCTAAACCTCAGAACCGGACGGAGGCAGTCGGAACTTCTTCCCGTAATGGTCGAGTTCTTTCTGCATACCCGTTCCCTGAAAGTCTCCGATATTTCTCTTTTCTCTGTTGCTGTTGGCCCGGGTTCCTTCACCGGAATCAAGGTGGGGGTGGTCTTCACGCAGTTTCTCGCATGGGCGGAGGGGAAAAAAGTGATACCTCTTTCCTCCCTCGAAATATTGGCCCAGGATGCAGCTCCTTCGGGAGAAATGGTTCTTCCCCTTCTCTGGGCGGGAGGCGGAAAGATCTACGCCGCCCTCTACCGAAATAAGGCGGGAGACAATGCACTCGACGAGTCCTTTCCCGAAGGGGCGTATACGCCTGAAGAGGTTTCCGGAATGGTTGAATCCTGGAAGGGCGAGAACATGATTCAGTGGGTTACTGACGCACCTGCGAAGATAGAGGGACTTTTCGGCCAAAGGATTCCATCAACGCTGCGGCACGGTCTTTCCCGTGGAATGAGCGCCTCCCGGCTTGCATGGAGCAGAAGGGGAGACGCATGCAGTCCGAAGGACTTAAGAGCACGGTATTTTCGGAATCCAGGCATTGGATAGGGATAAATATCTTTTTTATCTTGAAGTTTTAATAAGATAAAAATGATAAATACTTGTTTTGCTGTTGAATGAAATTCGATGAGCAGTTATTCTACATACGAGAAGTACTTCACACACTAAGAATGGTGTTTCTGGTAAAATACTGCAGGAGGTGGTTTTTTTGGCCAAAAAGTTTGATGTTCAGGTAAATAACGCTTGGTGCAAGGGATGTTCTTTATGTGTCCATATCTGCCCCAAAAAAGTACTTGAACTTGACGAGGTGCGGGGGAAATCTGTCGTTGCGAGACCGGATGATTGCATCGGCTGCAGGCAGTGCGAAAATATCTGCCCTGATATGGCTATCACGGTAAAGGAGAAGGGGGATGTAAAAGATGTCTAAAATCGCCTTCTGGCAGGGGAACGAAGCGATCGCCTACGGAGCCCTGGCTGCGGAATGTCGTTTTTTCGGAGGCTATCCCATCACACCCTCCTCTGAAATAGCTGAAATATTGGCTGAAGAGCTTCCGAAGCGCAACGGTCGCTTCATACAGATGGAGGACGAAATCGCTGGAATCGCTGCCACTATAGGTGGCTCGATTGCAGGCTCGAAATCCCTGACTGCAACATCGGGTCCTGGTTTTTCTCTGAAACAGGAAAATCTTGGTTTTGCCTATATGGCGGAAATTCCCATCGTAGTGGTGAATGTCATGCGCGGAGGTCCATCCACCGGTCTTCCCACCAAGGCAGCCCAGCAGGACGTCATGCAGGCGCGATGGGGCACCCACGGTGACCACGGCACCATCTGCTACGCTCCGGCGTCGGTTCAGGAGTGCTACGAGGTGACCATCAGAGCATTTAACGCCGCAGAGCGCTACCGTCAACCAGTTCTGATTATGAGTGATGAAATCATCGGCCACATGCGAGAAAAAGTTGTGATCGAAGATATCGACCCCTCAAAACTCGTGACCCGGAAACGGCCCACGGATATTCCCGAGAAGTTTGTTCCTTATCGTCCAGATCCGCAGGACGATCTTCCCTGTATGGCTTCCTTCGGCGACGGCTACAACTGGCATATAACAGGTCTCACCCATAATGACTGGGGTTTTCCGACGAACGATGCCCAGGAGATCGAGAAGAAGATGAAACGGCTCATGAGAAAAATAGACCGCTTCCGGGATGATATCGTCGAGTACGAAACTGCTTTCACCGATGACGCGGAAGTTCTCGTTCTCGCCTATGGAAGCGTGGCACGCTCAAGCCTTCGGGCAGTACATGAGGCCCGCAATCGGGGGATCAAGGCAGGGTTTTTCCGCCCCGTGACGCTGTGGCCCTTCCCTGATAAGGAAGTGGAGCGACTGGCACGGAAAGTGAAGACCATCATCGTTCCTGAGCTGAACTGCGGTCAGATGGTACTTGAAGTCGAACGGGCAGTTCATGGAAAGGCAAAGGTCGAGCCACTGAGCCTTGTGAACGGAGAACTGTTCAAACCCGAAGATATTCTCAAAGTTATCGAGGAGGTGGCCTGATCATGCCGAGTCAAGAAGTATTCAGCTGGCTCCGAACCCGGTTTTTCCCTCACATCTGGTGTCCGGGGTGCGGCCATGGAATTATCATGCATTCCCTGCTGCGTGCCCTCGTCGCCCTTGAAAAGAAGAAAAGCCAGACCGTCATCGCGTCAGGCATCGGCTGCTCCAGCCGCATGGCCGGATACATTGACGCCTGCACGGTACACACGACCCACGGACGCTCCCTGGCCTTTGCTACGGGAATCAAACTTGCGAAACCAGAACTGACCGTCGTTGACGTTATGGGCGACGGCGACTGCACGGCCATCGGCGGCAACCATTTCATCCATGCCTGCCGCAGGAACATCGACATCACGGCAATAGTCATGAACAACAACATCTACGGAATGACCGGCGGACAGGCTTCTCCCACCACACCCATGGGGAGCATAGCGACCACGACTCCCTTTGGTGCCATCGATCCCTCCTTTGACATCTGCAAGCTGGCGGAAGGAGCCGGAGCTTCCTACGTGGCCCGCGCAACCGTCGCGAACCCCAAGCAGGCGGAGCAGTTCATCATGAAGGGGATTCAACACAAGGGATTTTCCGTTGTCGAGATCGTGACCCATTGCCATACGACCTTCGGCAGAAAGAACAAAAGGAGAACTCCTATCGATAATATTAATTACTTCAAGGATAATTCCATTCCTCTCAGCAAGGCGCGGGAAATGTCCCCCGAGGAGCTGGCAGGAAGAATTGTCACCGGAGAATTCGTGACACGGGAAGCGCCGGAATTCACCGATCAGTACCTCGCCTTGATCGAGAGAGTAGGGGGGCAGGAAAATGGCAGGTAGATATGAAATCCGCTTCGCAGGCTCCGGCGGCCAGGGTGTCATCCTTGCCGCGGTCATCACAGGAGAGGCAGCCTCGGTCTACGAGGAAGACCTGTATGTTGTGCAGTCCCAGTCCTACGGCCCCGAGGCTCGGGGCGGAAAATCCAAGGCAGAGGTCGTCATTTCAACGGAATCCATAGACTATCCCAAGGCGATCAGGCCGAACCTTCAGGTTATCCTCACGCAGCAGGCCGCCGAAGAATATGCTCCGGAGACTATTCCCGGCGGAAGGATCATCTACGACGACTTCTTCGTCACCAGCCTGCCTCAGGTGGACGCCAACGCCTACCATCTACCCATAGTGCGTACCGCCCGGGAAAAACTCGGCCGGGATATCGTGACGAACATGGTGGCCCTGGGTGCGGTGGCAAGAGTGCTCGAACTCGAAAAAATAGTTCAGCCCGAATCCATCAAAAAGGCAGTCCTTGCAAAGGTTCCCGAAGGAACAAAGCAGCTCAACTCCCAGGCTTTCGATGAAGGGTACGCCCTTTTCAAAAACAGCTTGCACCTGTAGAATACTCTTGCAGGCCAGATAGAAAACAGGGCAAAGGTCGGTTTTTTATGACCTTTGCCTTTATTTTTTGGGAGGAGATACACGATGGGGCTGAAAACAGGGGACAGAGTAACGCTCTCTATCGAAAAAATCAGCAGCGACGGCAGCGGAATTGCTCGCCATGACGATGGGATAATCGTTTTTGTTCCGGGGGCACTGCCAGATGAAAACGTCAGCTGCACGGTCAGCGTAAAAAAACGGGAATACGCAATAGCGTCCCCCGTGGATATTCTCACCCCCCACCCTCAAAGAGCTCTCCCCTTCTGCCCACTGTACGGGATGTGCGGAGGCTGCCAGCTGCAGCACGCCGGATATACCCTTCAGTGTGATCTGAAAAGATTGATGGTGGATGATGCCTTCTCAAGGATCTATAAAAAACCTTTTCCCCCTGTATCCTCCTGTATACCGAGTTCCGAGGAGAGGGCATACCGCAATAAAGCGTCCCTTCCGATCAGAAGAGAAAAAGGGAAGATAGTCCCCGGATTTTATCGCCGAAGAAGCCATGACGTCATACCTGTAATAGACTGTCCCGTACTTGCTCCGAAAGTAAACGAGGCTCTCGGTGTCATGGCCGGGGCTCTCCCGTCCCTCGGTTTGTCATCCTATAATGAAAAGACTGCCCGGGGACTTCTTCGCCATCTCATCCTCCGTCAGGGCCATGCTACAGGAGACCTTCTTCTCAGCATTGTAGTCAGCCGAAAAATCTTACCCAATGAAAGAGATATTCTCCAGTCAAAACTCCTCCCCCTTCTTGTAAAGGCTCTTCCGGAGATGCGCAGCTTCACGGCGAACTACAATCCGAAACCGGGGAATGTCATTGTTGGTCCCGTAACAGAGGTTTTATACGGAGACGGTCTTGTAAAAGAAATACTCGGCCCCTTCACTTTTCAGTACGACACCACTGCCTTCTTTCAGGTAAACTCCCTTCAGGCACTTCAGCTCTATAAAGAAGCATCAGCTCTGGCCATTCGATCAGAACAGGATTCCATCCTCGAGCTGTACAGCGGGATCGGAACCCTTACAGCATTCCTCGCTGCTGCTTCATTCCACGTGACAGCCGTCGAGGAGTGGCCTTCCTCGGTTGAGAGTATGAGGGAAAATATGATCGCCAACGGCCTCAATGAACGAGTTTCCATCCTTTCCGGTGCAGTGGAAGATCATATTGCCTCTTTATCCACACCATTCGATGCGGTGGTCATCGACCCGCCACGCACAGGGTGCAGCGAAAAGGTCCTTCGAGGAATTGTAGCTCTCTCACCGGACAGGATCGTCTACGTCTCGTGCAATCCCGCAACTCTGGCAAGGGACGGGGCTTTTCTTCATGAAGCAGGATATATTCTTAGTAAAATCACCTGCTTCGATATGTTTCCCCAGACAAGCCATGTCGAAACTGTGGTTCTTTTTGAAAAGCACCGGCTAATGAGTGGGCAAATCAGTCGCAATGGATAGCGGAGCATCCCGGGTTGTCCGGCATTGCCCCCTCCGAGACGACGCAGAGGGGTTTGCCGAACTTCCGCCGTGGTAACCAAGTGTTACCATTTAATAATAATGTCGGGAGTGGTACAAATTTCTCTCTACTGTAGTATCCATGAGAAAAATTTTGGAGGCAAACCATCATGAATAATCCAGATTTTGCGGTCGAGGAATTTAAAAAAGCGCTGCTGCAAATAAATAGAATGAGAGCAGCGGAAATATTTGAACAATACTTTTCAAGCGAAAAAGACTTTGAGCAATTGGAAACACTTGCCATACAATCTCTGGAAGCAATTGGAAATGGTTGGAACAACGGGACGATATCCTTGTCCCAGGTCTACATGAGCGGAGTCATCTGTGAGGAGCTGATTGATAAATACTTGCCACAACTCCAGATTAAGAGGACGAATATCCCCAAGATAGCCATTGGTGTGCTTCAAGATTACCATGGCCTTGGCAAAAGAATAGTTTACTCAATCCTCAGGACAGGCGGGTTTGAAGTTATGGACTTCGGACAGGGATTGAGCGTTGAAGATCTCGTTGCGAAAACAATAGAACACCAAGTTGAAATCCTGCTTATTTCGACACTGATGCTCCCGTCAGCCCTGAAAGTTCAAGCAGTAAAAGAACAACTGGCTGCCCAGGGTGCTTCTCCCAGAATCGTCGTAGGAGGAGCGCCGTTCAGACTCGACAAACATCTTTGGCAGACAGTAGGTGCGGACGCGGATGGTAAAACCGCATCCAGCATTATTAAAACGATTGAAGCATTAGGCGAAGGAGTACAATAACATGAATTCCTTTGAGCGCACGATGGCTGCGATCAGTCATTCCGAGCCGGATCAGGTACCGCTTTTTTTATTATTATCACTTTATGGAGCAAAAGAGATCGATATTCCAATCAAATCATACTTTTCCAAGCCGGAAAATGTTGTAAATGCACAGCTCCTTATGAAGAAAAAATACAGAAATGATTGTATTTACACTTTTTTTTACGCACCTATTGAGGTGGAAGCCTTTGGCGGCGAGGTTATCTTTGTTGATGACGGACCGCCAAATTCCGGCGAGCCGTTCATCAAGTCCGTTGAACAAATATCCAGCATCGAGATTCCAAGGATCGAAGATACGGCATGCCTGAAGAGAGTACTGGATGCCACGGCACTCTTAAAAAGTGCGGTGGGAAACGAAACACCGATTGTTGGTGTGGTGATGTCTCCATTTTCACTTCCTGTCATGCAAATGGGCTTCGGAAAATATTTGGAGCTGATGTATTTTCGTCCGTCGGAGTTTGAACGGCTGATGCAGGTAAACCAGGAGTTTTGCGTAGCCTGGGCCAATGCACAGCTTCTTTCAGGAGCAACGGCTATCTGCTATTTTGATCCGTTGGCATCGCCGAATATCATTGAAAGAGACAAGTACCTGGCCACAGGTCACAAAGTTGCCAAGCAGACAATTGACAGAATCAATGGGCCGACGGCGACCCATCTGGCATCGGGTATCGCGCTGCCGGTCGTCGACGATATCATCGGAACTGGCAGTGCAATAATTGGCTTTAGTGAAAGCGATGATCTGATTGAAATCAAAAAAGCGACCCGAAACAAAATCTGCTTGCTCGGCAATCTAAACGGTGTCGACATGGTCAATTGGAGTTCCCAAAAGGTCAATGATGAAGTCAAAGATATTATCGCCAAGGCGGGTTCGGGGGGGGGACTGATTCTTTCAGATAGCCATGGTGAAATCCCATGGCAAGTGCCCGAAAGAGTGCTGATGGAAATATCAGAAGCTGTCAGTCAATTTGGCAGGTATCCATTGAAGCAGGCGTAGCGCAATGGCGAAAATGAATTTATTTGTCTGCGAGAATTATTCTCAGGAATTTATCAGTGTTTGCGAAAAATATGGATTTGCCGATGTTGCCGTCATTCCTTTCCCTTCGATGTGTATAAACAAACGAAAAAAGGAAGCAACTGCCAGATTGTTAGCCGAAGGCACGGCAAGTGGCACCGAAGGTATGTTAGTCTGCAGCCGAAATTGTGATATTTTGGATCTTATTCCGTTGGGGGCGCCCCTTGAAATACACCCTGCAAATTATTGTTTTAGTCATTTGGCCAGCGAACAGTTTATCAATTACATCTTGGCCAAACGCGGGTATATCATTGGTTCAGGCTGGCTAAAAAACTGGCGGGAGCGGATTGCAGAAGCTGGATTCGATCAAGACACGGCACGACATTTCTATCAAGACTTCTGCTGCGAACTGGTTTTTTTCGACGCGGGTATTGAGATCGATGCGGAAAAAAACATGAGTGAATTATCACAGTACTTAGAAATACCCTACATTATCCTGCCATTTGAACTGGATAGTATGCGTTTGATGATCGAAGCTCTTGTGTCTGAGTGCAGCCTTCATGCGAGTAATTCTGATAACAGTAAGTTGATATCAGAAATGGAAGCGCAATGCGCGGAATACGCTGCGATCTTTGACTTAATGGGCAAAATAGCCGCTTACGCTATGAAACGGGATGTAATTGAAAAAGTCAAGGAAATCTTTCTGATGGTATTCGGCGCCCAGCAGTTCAAGTATTGGAGTAATGAGTACGAAAACGGCAGCTTACCGGAAGACGTTAAGATGTTGTTTTTGGAAAAAGAGCGTGACTACCTATTTAACAAAGAAGAGAATAGATTTTGCATCAAGATAAAGTGGCATGAAAAAATCTTCGGGGCTATTGATGTAAGTGGATTTATGTTCCCACAGTATATCGACAGGTATTTAAACTTCTCAATTGAAATCGTAAATATCTGCGGATTGGTGTTTGCAAACAATGAGCAATACGAAAAAATCCTCAAATCAGAGCAAGAGCTGCGCTTTTTAAGTACACATGATGCCCTGACAGGTCTTTATAACCGGACGTATATTGACGAGATCCTTAATCAACACGCATGGTCCATGCCTTGCGCTGTTTTTATATTTGACATTGACCGGCTAAAATTCGTGAACGATAATTATGGTCATGCTGAAGGAGATAAACTCATTGCCAATGTCGCGAAAATCTTGAAACAATGCTTTCGCGAGACCGATATTGTCGCCAGGATTGGTGGTGATGAATTTGTTGCGCTTCTTCCGGGGGCAAGTCGGGAAGGTGCTGAAATAACTGAAAAAAGAATCAGGCAGCAAATCGAAATTCATAACAGCAAAAGTACGAAAGTAGAATCAAAAATCAGCCTTTCAATGGGGTTTGCAATGGTTGAAAACCCGGAAGACACTATGGAAGCCATAATGAACAAGGCTGACGAGCGCATGTACGCTGATAAGTTGGAAAAACGAAAATCTAGATGATCAACGACCCCTGTCGAGTTTTCATAGATCTATTTCCAGGAAGCATAAAGTCACTGATACGTTTCCCTATACCTTAAGCGAGCAAGATGTCCGCTAACGTATTTCCACGAACGTAGTATATGAAAATGTGTTCAAGACATCAAAAAAGCTCGAACTCTGAGAAAAATCTGGTTTTTTTAAAAGGCGACCGACTTTTCTTAAAGGCGAAATCAATCTCTTTGAGCTCTGTCGACAATCCGCAGCCAGTGAAAAACAAGTTCAGCCCCTTTGGCTTCGGTGCAAGTCTCTATTCCAAGACCTTCGTGATCAGGGGCCAACGTATTATTTTCAGAAGAACCTGGTGTAAGTCAAGGCGCAGGGACGCCACCAGGATAATCAACTGGCTGCCGGTGGAATGGTTGGTTAAAGTCTTGCCGTCGAAGAGTTCCTGGACGTTATATTTATCATTAAAAATTTAGCATGACCAAAATATGATTTCTGAAACTCAGTATTGCCAAATGGCGAAGGGGTAGTTATAATATCTTTCGTTTGCACACTTCGAAGGGCGGACATAGCTCAGCTGGTAGAGCATTAGCTTCCCAAGCTAAGGGTCGC
>CAYZZX010000061.1:9112-10203 GCA_964483085.1 uncultured Synergistaceae bacterium | reverse complement strand
GCCCAGCAGAAGAAGATCTCCGTCGCTGAACATTTACTACTCCCTTCCCTTGTCGTCTGCTCTGGACAGAAGAAAATCGAGGGGCATCCCTGCGACATTGCCGCAACCGAAGACCTGTCCGGAGGCCGAGATAAACTTTTCAAAGCTTTTCAGGTCTTTGACCGAAATTGCTGTCATCCCCGCCGGAAGAAAAAGGGGTCGTTTTCCCGTGAGAAAGACCCCTTTCCACGAAAAAGAACGGAACCACGGCAGGAAGGAGTGGAGGCGGGCAAAACGATCTCCCCGGGAGTTGTAGAGAAGAGATGTTTCTTCTCTCGTCCACCCCGTAGTTCGGAAGAGCTCCTCGGTGGACTCGGTATCGTTTGCCGAGAAAGCCGATGCCAGAATCCCATCCCCCACAGAAAAGTGGCGGAAATCCGCAAGGTCTGCAGGGAGTCTTCGAGCCGCCGCAAGCCCCTTTTCCACGTCACGACCGAGAAAGCGACAGACTTCCCCGGTCAGAGCCAGATGGGTCTCCCGGAAGGTTTCTCCGTCGAAACAGGGATAAAGAGTGCATCCTTTCTCTTCAAGAAGAGCGCGGAGAAGGGGGATTTCCGCCACCGAGCGGGGAAGGATCACCGGCCCGCCGAGCACTCCTTGCGCAAGGGCGCGGATGGCATGTTCCTCCCCTGCCCCCCAGACCTCTTCATGGTCAGGGCGGACGTTTGTGAGGACTGTGCAGGAAGGATTCAGCCAGCGGAAAGCAAGGGGTTGCAGTTCGGGGTCCACCGCGCTGTTTTCGAGGACCACCGCCTCCGTGATCGGGGGCAGCGTGGAGAGCCACCACCGCATCTCCTCCACATTGCCGGGACCGGACCGGAGGATCAGGGTTTCTTCCATCCCTGTGATCTCCCGGGGAAGGACACCCGTGATCCGCCCTCTTGTTTTGAGCCCTGCACCTGCGAGGGCCGTTGTAATCAGACGGACCATGGAGCTTTTCCCCCGGCTTCCCGTGACAAGTACAGAATAGGGAAAGTCTACCGTTTTTTTCATGTCGTCATTCTACCCCAAGTCGGGAGATTAAAAAAGGAAGGCCGGATTTCCGGCCTTCC
>CAYZZX010000061.1:0-9012 GCA_964483085.1 uncultured Synergistaceae bacterium | reverse complement strand
CGCATGGCTCCGGCGGCGCCGATGGTCATGAAGGGACGGCCTTCAGGATCGAGTACGATCGTCGGGGACATGGAGGAGAGGGGGCGCTTTCCCGGTTCCGGAGCATTGACGCTTTCGGGGTTCTGGGCGAAGTCGTCCATCTCGTTGTTGAGGACGAAGCCGTACTCGGGAACGATAATTCCCGATCCAAAGAAGTAGTTCACTGTATTCGTGGAGGCCACGATGTTTCCGTCGGCGTCCACCACGGAGAAGGAGCTCGTGGACATGTGCACGTCACCGCCGCCGCCGACGAAGGCCTTTTTCGTTTCGCCGTCGTAGGGCCACGGATCTCCCGCAGGAACTTCCTTCATGACGTCATAGGCTTTAATTTTCCCCGCAAGCTCCTTGGCGTATGCCTTGCTCGCGAGCCCCTGAAGGGGGACCTTGACGAAAGCGGTGTCGGCCATGTACTTCTGCCGGTCGGCGAAGACAAGCTTCATGCCCTCGGCGAGGGTGTGAAGGTACTCGGGAGAGTTGTGTTTCCACGACGCTACGGGGAAATGCTCCATGATGTTCAGAAGCTGAACAATGTGGGTTCCTCCGCTGGATGCGGGCGGGGTGGAATAGATGGAATAGCCTCTGTAGGTTCCGTGAACGGGCTTCTGTTCGATGAGGCTGTAATTCTTCAGGTCCTTCATGGTCATGGCGCCGCCGTTCTTGTTCACCGCAGTGATCATGGCCTCGCCGATGGGTCCGTTATAGAAGGCATCGGGGCCGTCGGAAGCAAGAAGATGGAATGCCTTCGCCAGTTCAGGCTGCTTGAGAACGACATCCTCTTCGGGAGGAAGTCCGCCTGGAAGCCAGGCAGTGTTGGGGCTGTACTTGCCGAGCTTGTCGAATGCGTCCGTGACGATCTGCTTCTGCATGGGGTGGATGGTGAAGCCCTCTTCGGCAAGACGGATGGCCGGAGCGGCCACCTCGGCGAAGGTCATGGTTCCGTATTTATCCAGCATTGTGAAGATTCCCTTCACGATTCCCGGAACGCCTACGGCCTTGCCGCCGAGCATGGATTCCTTCGCCGCCTTCGAAGCTTCGGAAGCGTACATGTCCTTCGTTGAGGAGAGGGGCGCAACTTCACGATAGTCGAACTCCACCACTTCTCCGGTCTTGGCGAAACGGATTGTGGTGAATCCTCCGCCGCCGATACCGGAGGCGTTTGATTCCACCACGTTCAGAGCAAGCATGGTGGCCATGGCTGCGTCAATGGCGTTGCCGCCTTTCTCCAGAATCTCAACACCCGCCTGAGACGCCAGTTCGTGAGCCGATGAGACCATCCCGTTTTTCGCGTAGACCTCCTTCGCCTCACCGGCGAAAGCCGCGCCAGCTCCGAAAAGCAGGGCGAAAACCAAAACACAGAGTATACTCTTTTTCATAGAACGCACCTCCTTGAATTGATGGTTCCTTTCTTTTCAGAAAATGATTCCGATGAGCTGTAAGACCCTTTCCTGCCTGAAATCACCTCGCCTTCGGCGAAAAGATTTTCTTTCCTCTAGAGTTTCGCCGGGGTCAGGAAATATCCGACACCTTTCTCCTGGATTTCTTCGAAAGAGGGGATGTTTTCAACCCTGACCGCCTTCGATTCGTCGAGTAACTCCAGGTTGTCGAGGAAGGAGAGGACGGCGGTAGTATGGCGCCCCACTCTGTAATCCATGGTCTGCGAGCCGTCGTAGGGGATATAGAGATATCCAAGGGCTGCAGCCTTGACGTATGCCTTATCCACTCCCGTCATGGCCAGCCGTTCGTCCGTCTTTCCCCGGAAGCGCCCCTGCACGGGGTTTCCCGTCTCCATCAGAATGGGCATGGTTTCGGTGTAGTCGCCCCACTCCCGATGAGTGAGTCCCCGGAGGTTCTTCGGAGAGGGCTCGAGGCGGATGGGGATGCCGCTGAACTCAAGATCCATGGCGGTCATGGCGGCGAGCTCCATGCTTCGTTCATGGGCGACGATGGCGTTCACAACTGGGTATTCCGGGGAGGCTTCGTGAAGGTCGAAGGCGAGATCCACCTTCTCTTTACGGATCATATCCGTCAGGGCGAAAGCAAGTTGTTCCGTCAGAGAGCCGTCCGGAACACCGGGAAAACACCGGTTCAGGTTGCCCCGCTCCTTTCCCGAAAGCTGCTGCCCCGAGGCGGGGTGAATGTAGATGTCCGGCGAAGGCCACTCGTAGATGGAGTTCGTCAGGCGCGAGCCGTACCGGAAGGTGCGGGGGCTACCGTCCGCTGTAATAAAAGTAATATGCTGAGGGTGAGCCTCCTGAGGGGAGTTATGAGTGAACCCCATACTGTTCGCCTGGGCCACGAGGATAAGACGTCCCCGCGTCACCTTCGCCCGCTCAAGAAAGAGTGTTGCCGTGGTTGCCGAGGCAGGCTCTGTTGGATGAATTCCGCCCATGAGGAACACTGTCCCTCCCGGCTCCTCCCCCTGCTGAATATAGACGGGGACATCCGCCGGGGTGTTCTTCAGACCGACGTGCCATTCCGAGAGCATATGTTTCTCAAACCCCGGTGCGGGTATAAAGAGATCGTCCTTCCACATACTCATGAAGTTCATGCCCGCAAGAGCGCTCACTCCGAGAGCCACGAGAAGAAGCAGAAGAGCCGTAAAGTGTGTTCCCCTGATTTCCGTCTTCATTTAGATTGCCCCTACTTTATGAGAAGCAGTCGAAGGACGAGAGGCACGACGACGAGGGCGGCCGTGGCCTGCTTCCAGAAGTCCTTTTCCTTGAACTGGCAGCTGATGACAAGAAGAAGGACGAAAAGCACGATAGCGCGGTAGAGAAGAGTCATGATGCATTCCTCCTAAGGCAGATAGCTCATGATGAGATTGGAGTTCAGAATGACCACCACGGCCCAGACGGCAGTGACGACGGCAGGGATCATGCAGTACTTAAGGACCTTGAAGTAGTTTTCCTCCCCCACCACCTGAGCTGCAAAGATTCCGGCAAGGGCTGTGGGGGGCATCAGATCGCCGAGTCCCGCCAGAAGGCTGAGGGCCGATGCCACCATGATCTCGTTCCGTCCGAGCAGAGCCAGGAGAAAGGGAACGCCGAGGACGGAGGCCGCTCCGAAGGCCGACACGGCACCGAAAAGAGGAATGGAGGTGGCCATTCCGAGGTACATGAGCCAGGCGGGAAGGGCGAGCACGGAGACGACGATGAACCCCTGGACGCCTATGAGGGTCATGATCTGGATGAACATGCCCACGCCCATGAGGATGCCGAGCACAGGAATGGCGTCATCCACAGCCTCCCGAGAAGCGGCCATGAAGTTCAGCGGTCTACCTGTGAAGAGGGCCGAGAGCGCCGCAATCAAGAAGTTGACGGGCAGGCCGAGGGGCGGCCAGGTTCCGGGGAGAAACTGCTCCCCTGTCATAAGGATCACCAGGACAAAGATGGGAAGAAGAAGCCTGAAGGAAAGGGTGGCTTCCTCCATCTTCTGAAGCTGAGCTTCCAGCTCCTCCTCGTTCCCCGCCCCCTTCTTCAGGGAAGGATAGATGAGGATCAGCCCTGCGAAGATCGCGAGCGGGACAGTGCAGATAAGAAGGGGCCAGGCGAAGCCGACGTAGGGCATGTCGATTCCTCCGCCGATGATCATGACCGGAACGTTGACCGGTGGAGCGATCATGCCGTAGATTGCGCCGAGGGCGATGGCGGCCGCAGTTTTAAGTACGGGAACTCCGAGACGTATGAAGACGGGGGCAACAAGAGCTCCCGTGGTGAGCACTGCAGCGGTGGATGAACCGGTTATCATTCCGGGAATCATGATGATGATCATGAGCCCCATGGTGAGCAGGAGAGGGGTACGGCGGAACTTCCGGATCACCCAGGCGGCCAGACTTTCAAGAAGCCCGGTCTTCTGTACTGTTTTCATGAAGATCATGGCCGTGGCGATGATCAGTATGGTGTCGAGATAGCCGAAGGTTCCCTCGACGAAATGGCGGAGGGGGAACCCCTCGCCGCCGGCAAGGGCTCCGACGGCGGCGGCGGCTCCGAGAGCGATGGCGATGGGGAGCTTCAGAGCGAATGCTCCGAAGGCAAAGCTCCCCACCATCAACAGCGCATAAAATCCTTCAGGCCAGAACCAGTCCATAGGGGTGGCACCGGCCGCCTATTGGGCAGCCACTCCCCACTCAGAGAGCGTGGACTTGAGAGGTTCTGACGTTTCCGTAACGGTAGGAGCAGTGAGGATCTTGACATCGGGGGTCTTTTTCAGGCGGTCAAAGATGCCGTCGGTGTTTCCGCCGTCCACGATGATGAACCGCTCTCCCCAGGGGGCTGCGGCCTCGATAAAGGCGTCGGAGAGGGTTCCCCGCCTGCCCTCGCCGCCGATGTGCATGACGAGGATCTTTATCCCCTTGTCACTGGCAGCCTTGAGAAGGCTGACAACCCTCTCGACCTCCTGATCCTTGTTGATTCCTGCGGCTCCGAGGCCTTTGGAGCTGCCGCCCACGACAGCCACGAGGACTTTCTGGTCCTTAAGGTCTTCGGCCTTAAGAAGAGGGACATTTTCGGCATCGACCTTCACCTTGCGGAGAACCACCCGCACCATCATTGAGTCGGGACTCTGGCCTACAGAGGTCAGAACAACGTCGGCAGCAAAAGCGGCGCCGGCGAAGAGGAGCAGAAGGGCAATTCCTGTCAGGATAATTTTCTTCATGGCAATACCTCCCAAAGATAGTATTTGATTGAAACTGCTGAACATCTTCAATCAAGTATACCCTCTGGGCTTTTTTTGTCCATATTTGTTATCATTCTTTTCAATAAACTTTATACCGGAAAGGATAGCGCTCATCCCAGACACCGCCTCATGGTTCCCTCCCGGACTTTCCGGAAGACCGGGCCTGCCGGTGTCTCCGGAAGTGTGGTGAATTGCGGTTTTTGCCGTTGACAGCAGGTATGGGTCGTGACATTATACAGGGCTGTTTAAGAAGGTTTACAAAATTTAAAAACGCACCAGGGAGGCACCCTATGACTCAGGAAATATACGCCCTCGACCTCACCTACGAAGAGTGGGTCGATTTATGCACAAACAGGCTGGGTCTGCCCCGGTATCGGGCCGATCAGATCTGTTCATGGATCTACGAAAAAAAAGTTTTCAGCGTCCACGAGATGACCAACCTTCCGAAAGACCTGCGGGAAGCGCTGGCCTATGAACTGCACATCCTCCCCCCCATTCCCGTTCGGGAGGAGAAGTCGAAGGACGGTACGAAAAAATTTCTCTGGCAGCTCTACGACGGCAATCGGATTGAGTCGGTGCTCCTCTCCCACGGAAACCACACTACCGCCTGCCTCTCAAGCCAGGTGGGCTGCCCCCTCGCCTGCACCTTCTGCGCCACGGGCGATTCGGGGTTTGCGAGGGACCTCACCGTCGGAGAGATGACGGGGCAGTTTCTCGCCATGGAAAAAAGGCTCGGGACCAACATCAACAACATCGTCTTCATGGGCATGGGGGAACCTTTTCTGAACTCTGACGCCCTCTTCAAAACCCTCTCCATCCTTCATTCACCGAAGATGCGGAACATGGGTGCCCGGCATATCACCATCTCCACATCCGGCATCGTTCCCGGCATACTCCAGCTCGCGGAATCCGGACTTCCCGTCCGCCTTTCCGTCTCCCTCCACGCACCGAACGATGCCCTGCGGAGCCGGCTGATGCCTGTGAACCGAAAATTTGCCCTGGCTGCCCTCATGAAAGCACTGAATACATACCAGGAGAAGACCGGAGAACGGATCACCTTCGAGTACGTGATGATTCAGCGGGTCAATGACGAACCTGAACTTGCCTACGAACTCGCCGCTCTTCTCTCGGGAATGAACGCCTACATAAACCTCATCCCCTACAATCCCGTAAGTGATTTATTTCAGCGCTCCGAGACCGAGAGAATCAAGGCCTTTTCCACCATCCTCACCCGACTGAACATCGAAAACGAAATACGGAAAGAAAAGGGCACTGATATCGACGCCGCCTGCGGGCAGCTCCGGAGAAGAGAATGCGGACAGTGATTCCCCCGGGCTCGGGAGAAAAGAAAAAACTCTCCCTTCGGGATCTCGCCAACGGAGAAGAGGGACAGATCACGGCCCTTCCCTCGGGCGATGGGTGCGCAGAACGACTTGAAGCTCTCGGTCTGCGGGCTGGTAAAGTCGTGAAGAAAGTCTCGGGAATGCCCTTTCACGGCCCCGTCACCCTCCTTCTTGAGGGCCGCCAGATCGCCATCGGCTGGAGACTTTCCTCCAACATCCTCGTCAACCCCATGAAAGGACGTCTGCTCCCCCATGGACGGGCCGGAGAGTAAGAAGCTCCTCCTCGTAGGAAACCCCAACGTAGGAAAGAGCGCCCTCTTCACACGGATCACCGGGGTGCATGCTCTGTCGTCTAATTACCCCGGCACTACCGTGGGCTTTCTGGAGGGGTGGCTGCGGCGAAAAGACGAAACGTGGCGGGTGATCGACGTTCCCGGAGCCTACACTTTGATGCCTACAAACGAGGCCGAGGAAGTTGCAGAGCGGATGGTGAACGAGGGTGCCGATGTGGCGATTATCGTCCTCGATGCAACGGCTCTTGAACGGAACCTCTTTCTCGCCTTCCAGGTCATGGAGCGGCACATTCCTGTGGTCATCGCCCTCAACATGATAGACGAGGCACGGCACAAAGGTATTGACATCGACCCCGAAAAACTCGAAAAGCTTCTTGATGTGCCAGTTGTCTCTACCGTCGCTGTCTCCGGAGAGGGAATCAGCCAGCTTCTCGACCGGCTTCCCGAAGCCCGACCCGGAAGGGACGCCCCCCTCACGAAAGAAGAAAAATGGACGACCATCGGAAAGATCGTGGAGCAGGTACAGAAGGTCCATCACCGACACCATACATTTCTCGATAAGCTTGAAGACGCCTCGGTGGACTCCTTCTGGGGGCTTCTGATAGGAATCGTCGTCATCGCGGGGAGCTTCACCGCCATCCGTTTTATCGGCGAAGGACTCATCGACGCCCTCCTCGACCCCCTCTTCGAGCGCTTCTGGCGCCCCGTCGCCAATGGAGCATCAACTCTCCTCGGCGGAGGAGGAGCTCTGCACGACATCCTCGTGGGGCGGCTCATTGACGGGACAATAGACTTCGAACAGAGCTTCGGCCTCCTCACCACAGGACTCTACGTTCCTCTCGTCATGGTGATGCCCTACGTTCTCTCCTTCTATGCCGTTCTGAGCTTTCTCGAGGACTTCGGCTATCTCCCCCGGCTCGCGGTGATCTTCGACGCCCTCCTGCATAAAATGGGCCTTCACGGCTTCGCCATCGTCCCCTCCCTTCTCGGACTGGGGTGTAATGTCCCCGGCATTCTCGCAACGCGGGTGCTTGACTCCCAGAGGGAGCGGTTCATTGCAGCGACCCTCATCTCAGTGGCTATCCCCTGCGCAAGCCTGCAGGCCATGATCATCGGCACAGTGGGCGCTCTCGGCATGAAATGGGTTGCTGTCGTCTATGTCACGCTCTTTCTCTCGTGGGTCATCCTCGGCAGGCTGCTCCACGCCCTGATGCCCGGCTTCAGCCCGGAGCTGATCGTGGAGATCCCCCCCTACCGCATCCCCTCCTTCAAGGCAATGGCCTTCAAACTCTGGCTGCGGATCCGTGGTTTCATCCTCGAGGCAATCCCCCTCGTCCTCGGAGGCATTTTTCTTATTTCCCTCCTTGATGTTACCGGCATCACCGACCTACTCTCCCGTATGCTCGCCCCGGTCTTCCGGGGACTTCTGGGCCTTCCCACGGAAGCGGCGGCCCCCATATTCCTCGGCATCCTCCGCAAGGACGTGGCCCTCGGAATGCTCGGCACCCTGGGACTCTCTCCGACTCAGCTCGTAGTGGCCACAGTCACCCTCGCCATGACATTTCCGTGCATCGCCACCTTCATCGTCCTCTGGAAGGAGCTGGGAGGAAAACGCCTCCTCGCCTCCCTCGCCATCATGATTGCCGCGGCTCTCACGGCGGGGATGGCCGTCCGCCTGGTGCTCTCCTTCAGCTTGTAAGGAGTTTTTTTCGAGCTAACCCTTCGTTGAGTTGTTCTTTCACCATTGTTGCTCTATCATATATCCGTTCTCCGCAAAAGAATTCCACAGTACGGGAATAGCGGAGAGGACGATTTCCAGCGAAAGGAGCGCAAAAGAATGAAAGAGGACTCAGTCCGCTCCGTAGAAAGGGCCTTTCAAATCCTCGGAGCTTTTACCCGGGATGAGTACAGACTGTCTCTCAGCGAACTCGCCGAAAAAATTCAGCTTCCTGTGACCACCACCCTGAGGCTCGCCAACACCCTCGAGAAACTGAACATCTTGAACCGTCAGGAAGACCGCGCCTACACGCTTGGAAACAAGGTCTACCTGCTGGGAAGCATCGCGAAGGCCAACTTCCGGCCCCAGCAGATCATCTACCCCCATATGCAATACATTCGGGACAAGACAAAAGAGGCCGTCTCACTCTACGGCATTGAGCACGAGGAGCGGGTCTGCTATGAGCACGTGGAAAGCCTGCTCACCATGCGCTGCGTCATGAGAGTGGGAGACCGTGCGCCCCTCTGGGCGGGAGCCGGCGGCAAGGTACTTCTCGCTTTTCTCGGTGAGGATGCCATCAAAAGGGAAATTGAGAAAGCCCACAAAATTACGGAGACGACGATCTACTCCCCCGAAGCCCTGAGGAAAAACCTTCAAGAGATACGGGTTCACGGGTACGCTCTCAGCTGGGGAGAGCGGGAGGAGGGAATACTCTCCATTGCCGTTCCCATCTTCAACCGGCGGGGAGACATTCTCTTCGCCTTTTCTCTGGCAGGGCCGGCGACCCGATTCACCGAGGAGGTCGCCATGGAGCTCATCCCGGAAATTCAGGATATCTGCAGAGGGATCACCCGACAGCTCTAAGGGCTCCAAGGGGTAAAGCAAAGGGACGGAATTCCTGAAAAAAGGAATTCCGTCCCTTTATTTTACCGAAAATCCGCTCTTC